>NZ_CP018335.1:1272672-1590840 GCF_001902295.1 Clostridium kluyveri
GGAAAAGACTTAGATGTAATTACTAAGATTTCTGTAAAAGAGATTATAAAGAAATATAATGTTAACGTAAATACAAATACAGCTCTTACAGAAGTGGCATCAGATCACTTTAAAGTAAAAAAAGATGACAATGAAATAGTTATGAATTTTGATTATGGCTTTGTATGTCTTGGCATGAGAGCTGAAAATCAGGGATTGGAAAAGTTAAAAGAGCATTTCCAAGATAAAAATGTGGAAATAATTAATATAGGAGATAGTTTTAGGGCAAGAAAGATAATAGATGGGGTTAAAGAGGGAAGAGATATTATTCTTACACTAGAAAAGATAAACGCTATTTAGTTAGAGTTATTATAGTATAGGTAGAATAAAGAACTCTAATTTTCAATTAAGTTAGAGTTTTTTTATTTTTTTAGAATATATTCTTTCATAGTAGAAGATAATATTAAAATGTTATGTAAAGTCACTGAGGAGAGAGGAGAAATTTATAACCTATGAAGATTATAGGAAAAAATATTTTCATTAAGATTACATCTATGGTTATAATTTTAATTTTTATGATATTTCAAGGAACTAGGGCAGTAGGCGCTTCTGAAGGTGGGTGAGGTATCTTTAAAAGAAAAGGTAAGTATATTAAGAAGAAGTAAGAAAGCTCACAATAATAAAAAATATTCTATGGCAATAAGAGGGTATAATCAAATCATAGAAGATAAATCTCTGCCTGTCCATATTATAAATGAAGCGAGAGTATGTAAATTATTAGCTGAGCAAAAAGCGCCTGTTTCAAAAAAGTATTCATTTTCACCTGATTTCATGGAAGTATGTGAAAATGGGAAAAAATATTATAAGGACAATAAATGCAGCTATTTTTTATATAAGGATTATGATACCTTTAAAAAATATTTCAATCTTCAACAGGATTGGGTTTATGTTGAATCGGATCATTTTAAATTTGATCACAAAGGTATACCCATGGTAAAGTACAATGATGAATTTTACTATAATACGGTAACTGTCTGTCAATATGGTCTATGGCTATATGATAGATATATTGATAATAAAGAAGATAAAGAGAAATTTTTAAATGCAGCAGATTTTCTAATAGATACTATAAAAAAGGATGGTTCTTTTCGGTATGAATTTAAATACCATCACTATGAACCTTTAGATGTGGGCTGGACTTCTAGTATGTCACAAGGTCAGGCATTGAGCGTATTTGCCAGGGCCTATAATCTAACTAAAGATGTAAAATATTTAAATTCTGGAGGGAGAGTTTTAAAATATTTGCTTACGCCTATTTCTAAAGGTGGAGTAATGGATAATTTAGAAACATTGGATGATAGACTTAAAGACAAAGTGTTTTTCCAGCAGTATGTAAATTCAACTTCTACCTATACTTTAAATGGATTTATATTTACTTTAATTGGTCTATATGACTGGAGCAATGTAAATTGTCCAGGGAATATATATTACAGCAATATAGCGAGAGAGTACTGGGATAAAGGGCTAAATAGCCTGAAACTCATTATACCTTATTATGATATAGGAGAATTTACAGCCTATGATCTTCATCATGTTGTAAAGAAATCAAAACCAAGCAGTTCAGATTTTTATCATTCGGTGCATATAGAACAGATGAATGCACTTTATAATATTACAAAAGACCATTATTTTAAAAATATAAGAGATATGTGGATTTCTTATGTCAGAGAATAAAAAATTATTAATAGTAATATAAGAGAAATATGTCTTCTTAATGTATATTGTATTAGGAGGCATATTTTTATTATATTTTTCCTATGAAATCTTAATAAAAATTAGATTTTTATATATAAAGTATTGTAAAATAAGTATAGATATTATTTAAATATAATGTTTAAAATAGTATTATGGAAGAGGGGTTTATATGGTTGAGAATTTTGAAATAAAAGATGAACAGAATAGAAGTATAAGGGGAATTATAAATAGACCTGGTATATCAGGCAAAATCCCATGCATAATTTTCTGTCATGGATTCATGGGAAATAAATTGGGGCATAATTTTATGTTTGTGAAAATAGCCAGAACCTTGGAAAAACTTAATATAGCTTCTATTAGATTTGATTTTATGGGAAGTGGAGAAAGTGATGGGGATTTTAAGGATGTTACCATATCCTCAGAAGTAGAAGATTGTAAAAAAGTACTACAATTTGCAAGTTCTCTTGATTATATTGATAAAGGTAATATAAATATATTAGGGTTCAGTATGGGTGCCGCAATTGCCGTAGTAATTGCTTCTACTTATCCTAATATAATCAAAAATTCTATACTTATGAGTGCTGGATTCAATATGTATGACATATTTATTTCAGAAGTTACAGGGGATAGATTATATGAATTTTTAGAAAAGGGATATATAAATTTTGAAAATAATATACTTAGTGAAAAAGCCATAGAGGACGCATTTAATTATAGGGTTTTTGATTATTTAAAAGATATGAGGGGAAATACACTTATAGTTCACGGTACAGAAGATAAGTCCGTACATCCCTTATATGCAAAGAAAATTCAGCAATTATTGGGAAGTGAAGCTAAATTAAAATTTATTAAGGGATCGGACCACTGTTATTCCAGCCCAGAATACTATGGAGAATTGGTTAAACAAATAGTAAAATTTGTAAAGGCATATATACTCTGAAAAATTCAATGGATATATTACATAAAGTATCAAAAAATAGTAGAAAAGTTTAGTATTTAGGACAAAAATAATACACACTAAAAAACTCCATAAATATCTGGGGAATTTTTAGTGTGTAAATATTAGTTGTCATTTTACATTAACTTAAGTATAGTAGAATAAATTAGTTAGGAATTATAATGCGTTTAGGTTTTCCTATGATAAATATATAGGATAATGCTCCTATAAGGGCCATACAAGAGACAAAAACTAATGCAGATGAATAAGAACCAGTTTTTGAAATTAAATAACCAACTATAGCGGGAGATAAGGCACCACCCATATTAGCTACAAAGTTATAAGTACCCCCGCATAGACCTACAAGATCCTTAGGGGCTATTTCAGATAACAGTGCCCAGGAAATAGCTGATGCCATGCCTTGCCCGAAAAATGATATGGACATGAATGTAATAACAACGTTAACATCTGTGGTATAATTAGCTACCATGATTACAGAAGATAGTAATAGCCCCACAATAACAGGAAGTTTACGTGAAAGTCCAAGTCCTAATTCTCTTGATATCATCCAGTCTGACCATTTACCGGCTACGAGAACTCCGGCAATTGCTGCAAGGTAAGGCAAGGAGCCATAGATTCCAACTTTTAATATAGCCATATCTTTTTCATTTACAAGATAGGAAGGAAACCAGGTCATAAAAAAGAACAGTATGGCAGTTATAGCAAAGCCTCCTATGTACATTCCCCATAATTGGCGGCTGGTGAATAAATACTTTATTTCTTTTTTAGTAATTTTCTTTTGTTCTGATACTGTATCAGAGAGACCTCCACCTTCTTTGATAAGATTAAGTTCTTCTTTATTAATGCCTTTTGAATGAGCTGGATCATTATAATGGGTGAACCAAATAAAAGCAAATAAAAGTCCGAGTATACCTGTAACAATGAATATGACTCTCCAACCAAAAGTTACTAAAAGCCAGGTGAGAATAGGAGTACAAAGGGCAAGGCCTACATACTCAGAGGCAGTATAGGCACCAATGGCTAAACCTCGTTCTTTAGAGGGAAACCATGTAGTCACAATACGACCATTTGCAGGAAAAGCCGGCGCTTCGAAAAATCCAAGTCCAAGTCGACAGAATATCATACTGGTAAAATTAAAAGTGAAAGCGACAATTCCAGTAAAAGCAGACCATCCGCAAAGGGCAACTCCATATACCAATCTAGGCCCTAATCTGTCTAGAAACCAACCGCTTGGAATTTGCATAACAGTATATGACCAGCTTAGAGCAGAAAATATGAGTCCCATTTTAGCCGGATCCAGCATAAACTCTTTCGATAAAAATGGAGCGGCTACAGAAAGATTAGCTCTATCTAAATAATTTATAAAAGTTATTGAACACACTAAGAAAAGTATAAACCATCTTTTCCTAGTAGGATTGTTTCCTAAGTTACTTACAATATTTTTTCTCATTATTTTATCCCTCCCATTTAGAATTAAACCTATACATTAGTTTTAATAATAGGTGAATAATTCCATTAAATATAGTATATGAGGTTTTTATAACTAAGAAGTTTATTTATATTCTAAATTGTTTAATTATAGTATTATAATGCTTCTTTCATGGAGTGTTTATTCACATATAATGCAAGCAGAATACCAATTACTGTAATTACTATATTGAATAAAATTACATATTTAGGTCCATATACGCCTCCAGCATTTGTGATAACTCCAGCGATATTTAAAATAACATAGTTTGCTATACTAGATGAAATCATAACAATAGATGTAATCTTACCTTTATTTGTCGGGAACATTGAGTTTGCTGTAGATACAGCTAATTGAAGTACACCGCCTGCTGCAGAGTATCCAAGTACAAAGCCTCCTATTAAACAGATGGCAGGTGTTTGTACAAAGTATAAAATTATAAGCATGATTGTAGCAATTGTAGGGTAAATAGCCAGAATCCTCACCGGTTTAATAAATTTTTTTACTAAAAATGCAGTTACCAATATAGCAGTCATGGTTCCCAGTGAATAGAATGACTGAATTTTACTAGGATCAACCATTCCATAGAGCTTTCCTAATTCTTGGTTACAATTCAACCATAATTGGAAAGTAGATGTAGATGTAAAACCTATACAAATTATTGCTATACTAACTGGTGTAAATTTCATTTTTTCTTTTACAGGGTTAATGGCATTTCCCTTTGAATCATCAGTACGATTCATAGGAGGGAATGGCATAAATGCAATCAAAATGGCATCTATGACGATAAATACAGCTACTACGAGGAAAATAGTTTTATAAGACATCTGACTTACTGCAACAAAACCAATCATAAATGGAAGTACAAACTGTCCTATAGATATAGAGAATTTTGTAAACATGTTAGCTACGTCACCTGAATTTACAAATATTTCTAAACAAGATGGAGTAACACAGGTATCCAAGAAAGAGTTAGCAGCACCTCCAATTAGTGCAAAGGCATAAGCAACATATAGATTTGGCGAAAATACAATGCCTATAAAATAAGCAGCATAACAAGCCATTCCAATTAGTCCGGAAATTCTTCTACCAAATCTGTCGGAAATAGGTCCTGAAAAAGGAAGTGTAATTAAACGACCTAGACCTAAAGCAGCAATAACAGCAAGAACTACACTTACATCAAAGGTACCATCAGCTAGTGTTTTTGCACCCCAGGTACCTGCAAAATTTTGTTTATATTGTCCAAGTATGGATACTCCAATACCATGTACAAAATAAGTAAAATATAATGCCAGTGCGGTAGGATAGTATTTTTTGTTATTCATTTTTTTCTCCTTTCAGTGATATCTTTTAAAGTATAAGTTTATTTAATAATGGGAAATGGAAGTAAAAATCCATCTCCCTCATTGTTAAAATGTAAATTTCTTATTTAAAATATAATTCTTTAATTTCATCTACAGGCATTTCTAAACCAGTATATAATTTAAAAGCTTCTGCTCCCTGCCAAAGGAGCATTCCCAAGCCGCCTACTATTTTACAGCCAGCAGCCTCTGCATCCTTTAAAAATTTTGTTTTCTTTGGATGGTATACTGTATCTGCTACCACCAGTTCTTTTCTAAAAATGCTTGTATCTTTTATATTACTTTCATCTTCATTAGGGTGCATTCCAACAAGTGTTGCATTAATTAAAATATCACTTGATGCAACTTCTTCATTAAGTTTCTCTGTATCATTTAAGTCATATAAATTTACAGCACAGTCAGGAACTTCTTTTTTTATAGTTTCAACATTTCTCTGTGCTCTTTCATAAAAGTTATCTTTTATGTTAAAAATAGAAACCTCTTTGCTGCCGTCTAAAGCGCATTGTACCTGAATAGCTGTGGCAGCACCTCCAGAGCCCATGATAGTTATTTTTTTACCTTTTACTTCTACACCTTCTTCTTTTAAGCTGCGTACAAATCCAACTCCATCTGTAATATGGCCTGTTAGTTTTCCATTGTCATTTACGATGGTATTAACTGCTCCGATAATACGTGCAGCAGGGGATAACTCGTCCATATATTTAACTACTTCACTTTTACATGGCATTGTTACATTTGAACCCTTCATTTTAAAAGTTTTTATGGCCGTAATACCATCGGGTACTTTTTCAAGGTCAACTTGAAAAGCTAAATATATATAATCTAAATTTAATTTTTCAAAGCCGTAATTATACATAACCGGTGATTTAGAATGATCTACCGGATCTCCTATTAAACCTAATAAACCTGTTTTTCCTGAAATATCATTTTTCATGTCATAACCCTCCTGATTTCATTTTATTTAGTATGGTGTTAACTTCTATAATTTTATTGCTACCTCAAAGGCTTCGGTAGTAGCATCTAATGCTCTACGTGCTTTTACTGCATCACCTATTACATAAGTTTCCTTTATAGTCTTTTTCACTTCTTCACTTAGAGGATCATAGGCTCTGGATCCCATGGCAAGCACTACTGAATCAAAACCATCTATTTTATCTGCTTTATCTTCTGACAAACTGTATTTGACACCGCCTTCAAAGAATTTGGTGACCTTTGCTCCAGTGATAGTCTTAATATTATATTTTTGGAAATCTTCCATTAAGAACTTTCTATGTTCTGATATTACATCTGCTCCAACTTTATCACGGAATTCAATAACAGTGACATCATGGTTCTGTTCCCCAAGAAAAGCTGCAGTTTCACATCCAACCATTCCGCCGCCAACTACAAGAACCTTTTTCCCACAGCATTCCTTGCCATCAAAGAGATTCACTGCGTGAATCAGTCCTGAATCATTTATACCTGGAATAGGGAGTACAAGAGGAGTTGCACCTGTTGCAATAATTACTGCATCCGGTGATTCTTCTGCTATTATTTTTTCAGTAACTTTTGTATTCATTTTTATCTTTACTCCATATTGTCTGCATTTTGTGATATAACTGCGGACCATGTTTGTAAGATCTCCTTTTCCAGGAGGGTAAGCGGCTAATCTCATTTGTCCTCCCAAAGTATCACTGGCTTCAAACAATTTTACTTCATGGCCTCTAAGGGCAGATATCCAGGCTGCATACATGCCGGCTACTCCACCACCCACAACCATTACTTTCTTGATGACCTCTGCAGGTTTTAATTCAGACTCTCTGCCCAAACATGGATTGACAAGACAGGTGATCGGTTTTCCATGATACATATTTGGAACACATCCTTGTAGACAGCCAATACATGGAAGCATCTCATCTAGACGGCCTGCGGAAGCTTTATTAGGTGTATGGGGATCTGTAAGGCTCTGACGTCCAAAAGCCACCAGGTCACATCGTCCTTCACGAACTAAAAGCTCTGCAAAATGAGGCTCTGTGAAACGTCCTACAGTAATAACCGGAATATCCACAGCACGTTTAATTTCTGTAACAAGCTCTGCACTGAATCCTCCATGCAGCACTGTAGGCGCCCACATATATTCGTCACGAAGGTGGACGGCACGGGAAACATGGAGAGCATCTACTCCAATATATTCCAGATAGGCAGCAATTGCTGCGCTGTCATGTACATCAAGTCCTCCCGGTATTTCATCGGAACTATTGATACGACAAATAATTGCTATGGAATGCCCTACTTTTTTACGTATGTTTTCAATGATAAGACGGGGAAGGCGCATTCTATTTTCAAAGCATCCTCCAAACTCATCTACACGTTTATTTGTTCTTGGTGAAAGAAAGCTGTTAATTAAATATCCATGGGCACAATGCACTTCAACTGCATCGGCTCCAGCTTTCTTTGCACGAAGAGCTGCATCGCCATATAACCCTATTAATTCATAGAGTTCTTCAGTAGTTATTGCCATAGGGGTGTCACGCCCTACTGCTGAAGGAATCGCAGATGCAGATTTTATAGGATAGCCTGCAGCCTTTGCATTACCTTCAGGTCCGGCATGTTGAAGCTGTATGGATACTTTGGCACCATTTTCATGGCAGGCATCAATAACACCTTTAAAACTTTCTATTGTACTGTCATCATATAAACATGGTTTACGAAAACCACCTTTTGCCTTCCTGTCTACAACTGTAGCTTCAAAGGTAATTAATCCAAATCCTCCTTTGGCACGTTCGCTGTAATAAACTAAGGATCTGTCACTCATAGAACCGTCTGTATTGGCAAAATTATTACCCATAGGTGAAACTACGAAACGATTTGGTACTATTATTGGACCAATTTTTATTGGTTCAAACATAGATTTAAATTTCATAAAAAGAATCATCCTTTCCCAAAATTAATTTATGGAATTTTTATTTCATTATTTTAAATGTTCAGATACTTCAGGCCATGCCTCGTCTAAAACTTTCTTTGCTGATCTAAAGGCACCTTGGGCAGCATATTCAATTCCCTTTTCCACAATAGGATCTGATATTGTCTCAACACCTATGGCTCTGGGACATACTCCATGTTCTTTTAACATGCGTACAAATCCTACAGTATCCCCATAACCTTCTCCAGGGAACAGACGGTCATGCATTGATTCATCTCTCAATATCTTTTTAGGATATGGTCTGTCATGAACATCACAGATTTGTATTGAAACTATTTTATCTGCAGGAACAGATTTAATCATGTCAAAAGTCTGGTTTGCTCTAGCCCAGTGCCATGTATCACAAATAAGCATGGCATTTTTTCTGCTGCATGCTTTAACCGCACGCCATGCAGAAGCTAAATCAGGAACTCCGCTGTACGGCATGAATTCAAGACCTATCATAATGTCTCCTGCTCGGTCGCAAAGTTCTCCAAGGGCAGCTGCAATGTGTTCATCCGAAAGTTTTTCCATTAGCCCGCAGTTAATGTGTTTTACATTAAAAAGGTGTGCCATATGGTATATTGTTTGTTCTTTTTCCTGCTGCTGTTTAGTTCTATCTTCTTTAGTACCCCACTGAGTTATATACTCAACTTCGGTAACTTTTATTTTATATTCATCAAGTATTGCCAGCATGTCTTCATCAGTTAAGCCTTCTTTTTTAGCATCTACGTAATTTTCAGCACGTAAACCTATACCATCAAATCCAACCTCTGCTGCGGCTTTAACTCTATCTCTAAATAACACCTCAGTTCCCAGTGTATATGAACTTATTGTAATTGGTGGATATGAATTTGTAATAATCTTTTTTTCCATAATATATTATTCTCCTTTTCACTAAGATATCTTGTAATTTTAATCATTTTAGATAAAAATTACCTAAAAACATCAGAATAAGATGCTTATGTGCTATTGATTGTCAATCTTTTTAAGTTCTGAAAATCGTGTTTTTAACTTAAATTATGTATTTTACATGATAATTTAAAGAAATATATGTAAGTCAAATTTTATTACTAATCGATTTCATCAGAACTATGAGTTTATTATATGATATAAATTTAACAAAAACAAATTGATAATATTCTAATAATCTATAGATTTTATATATAGTTCCTGTTATAATTGGTACTAGTAATATAGATGTATTATGAGAAAGTGGTGTGCTAAATTGAATTTATATCATTTGCGTTATTTTGTAACCCTGGCACATTTGGAGCATTATACTAAAGCTGCAGAGGAATTAATGATTACACAACCCAGTTTAAGTCATGCTATAGCTCTATTAGGAAAAGAACTTGGAGTTTCCCTATTCGAAAAAGACGGTAGGAATGTAGTGCTTACAAAGTATGGAAAAATATTTCTGACTGATGTAGAGAAGGCATTGGAAATTTTAGACTCCAGTGTGAAAACGTTAAAAATGATTGGAAATGGGGAAGGTATTATTGAACTTGCTTTTCTTCGTACTTTAGGGACGGATTTTGTGCCGAGGATTACCAGGGATTTTTTACAAGAAAACAAGGGAAAGTCCATTGAATTTCACTTTCACACAGGTGTGACAGGGGATATTATAGAAGGACTTAAATCTAGAAAATACGATATTGCTTTTTGTTCTAAGATAGAAGAAGAGCAAAGTATAGAGTTTATACCAATTGCAACGCAAGAACTTGTATTGATTGTTCCAAGTAACCATCCTTTAGCTGATAGAGATGCCATAGATTTGATAGATACGATTTCATATCCTTATATATTTTTTACTAAAAAAAGTGGTCTTAGACCAATAATTGATAATTTATTTGCGCAAATTGGTAAATTGCCTGAAATTGCTTATGAAGTTGAAGAGGATCAGGTAGTTGCAGGACTGGTTTCTAAAAATTTTGGTATAGCAGTGAGTCCTAATATGCCTATGCTTAATTCCATGGACTTAAAAGTTATTCAAATAATAAGTCCCAGTTGGGAGAGGAGGTTTTATCTAGCAGTAGTGAAAGATAAATATTCCACACCGGTAGTTCAACAATTTAAAAATTTTGTTATAGAATATACAAAGTAAAAATACTTAATTTAAAAACTAGCCATGAAAATATAAACTATGGCTAGTTTTCAGATTAACTCTACTTTTTATAAAAGCTTTTTATAGCATTACATACAAAGTCCACTTCCTCTTCTGATATTTCAGGATATATAGGTAGTGCCAGTATTTCTTCACATATTTTTTCTGATACAGGAAAATCTCCCTTCTTATGTCCAAGATAGCTGAAACACTTTTGAAGGTGAAGGGGGATAGGATAGTATATGCTGCAGCCAATTTCTTTCTCTTTTAAATATGCACAGAGTTCGTCTCTTTTTTCTGTGAGTATATTAAATACATAATATACTGGATGTTGATCATTTTTAATTTTAGGAATTTTTATGTAGGGAATACTTTTTAGCCGTTCTTTATACCAGTTGGAGACTATATTACGTTTTGCTATGGAATTGTCAATGTATTTCAATTTAACAAGCAGTAAGGCAGCTTGAATTGTATCAAGTCTTGAATTATAGCCTATGTAATCATAGTGGTATTTTTTGGAGGCTCCATGAACTCTGAACATTTTCACCTTTTCAGCTAAATCAGAGTTATTTGTAATTATCATACCTCCGTCTCCATAACCACCTAATGTCTTAGTGGGAAAGAAAGAAAATACTCCTAAATCTCCTAAGGTACCCGAATGTTTGTAGGTAGTACTGTTATTTCCTTTCCATTTCATACCGAAGGCTTCGGCAGCATCTTCAAGCACACTAAGATTATTTTTTGAAGCTAAATCCATTATTTTATCCATATCTGACATCTGACAAAATAAATGTATAGGTAGTATACCTTTAGTATTTGAATTTATTTTTTCTTCAATCTTATCTGTATCAATATTGAAAGTATCCTCATCTATATCTACAAAAACAGGTTTTGCATTATGCTTAACCAAGCAGGAGGTAGAGGCAAGAAAGGTAAAAGGTGAAGTTATTACCTCTTTACCATTTTTAAAACCTAGTACATCAGAGGATATGACTAAAGCATCTGTACCTGAAGCTACAGAAATAGCATGTTTTGCACCAGTATATTTTTCTATGGCTCTTTCAAGATTTGAAACCTCTTCCCCCAATATAAAGTTTCCTTTTTCTAGAACATTTTTTATGGCCTTGTTGAACTCCTCTTTTTTTTCATTATATTCTCTTTTAGGAGTATAAAAATCAACTTTCATTATTTATTTCACCTTCTCTACTACTTTTATAAGTTCTTTTACCACATATTCAGCATCTTCCGGAAGGAGAGTTGAATAAAGTGGTAGTGTTATTTCATTGGCATATTGTTCATAGGCATTTGGGTAATCCTCTATGGAATATCCAAGGCATTTATATAAGGTAAACATAGGCAGTGGTATAAAGTGAACATTAACTGCTATGCCTTTTTCTGCAAGTGTTTTTATAATTTCATCTCTTTGTTCTTCTTTTAATTCTTTAATCCTGAGTGGATACAGGTGATATGAGGTTTCCATGTTTTTATCTTCTTTAAAAGGAAGTATGGCCCACTCTTTTTGTGATAATATACTTGAATATATTTCAAATATATTTTTGCGCCTTTGAAGCATATTACTATATCTTCTAAGTTGAACTAATCCAAGAGCAGCATTTATGTCTGCCATATTGCATTTATATCCTGCTGTAACTATGTCATATTTCCAGGCACCTGCTTTCATTTTGGATAAGGCATCTTTTGATTGACCATTAAGGGAATTTAATTTTAAATCCTTTAATAAGTTTTCTTTTCCAAATAAGTTATTATTGTTAAAGGTTATAGCGCCCCCTTCTGCTGTAGTCAAATTTTTTACTGCATGAAAGGAAAATACGTGGGCATCTAACTGGCTGCCTACCTTCTTTCCTTTGTATGAAGCTCCAAGGGCATGGGCAGAGTCTGATACGAGCAGTATATCTTCACGATTTTTAAGTTTTAGAATCTGTCTTAGAGCATCGTAGTCCACAGGTACTCCTGCAAAGTCTACAGAAAAAATGGCTTTTGTATTTGGAGTAATTGCATCATATACTTTATCTATATCTATAGAAAAGTCATCCTTTTTTACATCCACCATAATTGGTTTTATACCTCTTTGAATAGATACAGCTGCAGTAGATGTATAGGTATAAGGAGTTGTTATTACATCATCTCCATTTTTAATGTCAAATACTTTTAGTAGTAGTTCCATGCCACAGGTGGCACTTGAAACCGCTGCTGAATAATTTGAACTGCAGTAGTCAGCTAATTTTTTTTCAAATTCAGCAGTTCTAGGTCCAGAGGTTATCCATCCTGATTTTAAAACTTCCGATAGGGCGTCAATTTCGTCCTGGGTAATATCAGGAGGAGAAAAGGGAATTTTTTTATTCATAAATATCAAATCCTTTCTTTGGGTAGTCAACAAGAGTAGTGAACATCCAGGTAATCAAATGCATTAAATCAATTTATTCTTTTGTTCCCTGAAAGAAACCTGTGTCTTTTGTTATATAAATATATCCATTTTTATTTATTTCAGACTTTAAGAAATCTTTAAGATTATGGATTTTATTTTCATCAAATACATTTTTGGTATTTCCTGGCATGGAGAATATGTAGTCCATAAGAGGTTCAATAATTGTCAACTTTAAATTATCATTATATCGTGTTAGTGTTACATTTTTAAACCATGTGGAGATTTTATCCAATCCGTTTTCAAGTTGAAAGCTTTCTGTAAGGTTCCAACTATCTGTAGTTATATTTTGTAAATTAGCACTTTTAACAATTTCTCTCATTTCTTTCATGTGATTTTTCCCAACTGTAGAAGCATAAAAATATCCTTTAGGTTTTAAAGTTCTATAAATTTCTGAAAGGGCTTTATCTATATTAGTAACATGGTAGAGCATATGGTTTGCGATTACTACATCAAAACTGTTATCTTTATAAGGAATATGCTGAACATCTACAATGTTAAACCTAAATCTCTTTAAATTTAACGTGAGATTTTTTTTAGTGTCCTCCAGCATTCCAGGAGAAAAATCAGTGAGAGTTATATCCCATCCCTCTGGAATTCTATCTAAATTTTTTTGCCACAATCGTCCATCACCACAGCCTAATTCCAATATGGAAACTTTATCTGGAAGATTTAGATGATTAAAAAACCACTTCATCCAACCCTGCTTATTGGTACTAAAAAGTTCATGAATTTTTATTCTAGCTCTTAAATTAGAGGCATTTTCATATTGTTCCATCCACTTCTGATCTGTGTTTATTATATTTATTATATTTACAAATTTATTCCAATTCAATTCTTTTTCACTGTCCATCATGTGTGCCGCTTCTTCTATGGACTTGATTACAGATTCTATGTGATATATCTTTTTTTTCATTATTTTTTTCTGTATTTCAAGAGATTTTTTTAAATCTCTGTGATTTACGTCATAGTTCATTATTTTTGATATATCTTCTAGTGAAAGTCCTATGAATTTAAGCGTAAGTATTTTTTGCAGCTTACTGAAGTCCTCAAAGTTGTACAGTCTGTGGCCATATTTAGTATAAGAACAGGGCTTCAAAAGTCCTATTTTATCATAATATCTTAGAGTTCTTAAAGTAACCCCTGATTTTTCAGCAAATTTACCAATGGTGAATAGATTAGATTTTTGTGTACACATTAGTATCACCTCTACCTAAATTATTGTACCATATGACGTAAGGTAAGGCGCAATAGATTTTCAAAAAGTATATTTCATAATAAAAATTAAATGACAACAAAATAATAAAAATGGGTATCGGATAAATAAAATGGCTTATTATTGAATATAAACTTATTATATGGTAATATCATATAAAAGTAATGGAAGTCTTATATAATAATGTCGGATATAGTATTATTTTTTAAATAAAGAGTTATAATTTAATTAATGAAATTTTTATTATAAATTTTTAGTGTATTTTTATTAAAAGAGGGATAAGAGCTATAGCCTTCAAGAGTTTGTATGGGTTTTTAAGAAGGGCATTTGTTTATTCAAAATGCCTTTTATTGCGAGCATAGAATTTAATTCTATAGCTGCAGATAAATGGTTAATTGTCTATAATTGGGCTGAATTGTCTTAAATATAAAAATAAGTTTTAGAAAAGGAAGGTTGTTTATGGGAGATAATAATAATTCATCAAATTTTATTAAAAATATAATTATAGAAGATTTAAAATCAGGAGAATATGAAAAGGTAGTAACTAGATTTCCCCCGGAGCCTAATGGATATTTGCACATAGGTCATGCAAAATCGATAGTCTTGAATTTCAGCTTGGCAGATGAATTTGAAGGAAAAGTTAATTTAAGGTTTGATGATACCAATCCTTCAAAAGAAGATGTGGAGTATGTAGAATCAATAAAAGAAGATGTAAAGTGGCTTGGATATAATTGGAATAATCTGTGTTTTGCTTCTAGTTATTTTGAACGAATGTATGAATATGCTGTTTTTTTAATAAAAAAAGGAAAAGCATATGTATGTGATTTGACCGCCGATGAAATAAGAGAATATAGGGGCACTTTAACAAAACCAGGAAAGGAAAGTCCTTATAGAAATAGGGATGTAGAAGAAAATTTTAAGTTGTTTGAATGTATGAAAAATGGAGAATTTAAAGATGGAGAAAAGGTTTTAAGAGCAAAAATTGATATGGATTCTCCCAACATAAACATGAGAGATCCTGTATTATATAGAATAGCTCATGCAAGTCATCATAATACTGGAGATAGATGGTGCATATATCCTATGTATGATTTTGCTCATCCCTTAGAAGATGCTATTGAAGGAGTTACTCATTCTATATGTACACTTGAATTTGAAGATCATAGGCCTCTTTACGACTGGATAATACGGGAATGTGAAATAGAAAATAGACCTAAACAAATAGAATTTGCTAGATTAAATATGACAAATACAGTTATGAGTAAGAGAAAACTTAAAAAGCTTGTAGATGAAAATTTTGTAGATGGATGGGATGATCCACGTATGCCGACCATTGCAGGTTTGAGAAGAAGAGGATTTACTCCAGAAGCTATTAGAAATTTTTGCAGGGCAATAGGGGTGTCTAAAGCTAGCAGTATAGTAGATTCTCAGATGCTTGATTATTTTTTAAGAGATGATCTTGAGAAAAAAGCTCCTAGAACTATGGCTATATTAAATCCTCTTAAGGTCGTAATAACTAATTATCCAGAGGGAAAAACAGAAACTTTTAAAATTGAGAATAATCCTGATGATTTTAATGCAGGAGTTAGAGAAGTGCCTTTTTCAAGAGAAATATATATAGAACAAGAAGATTTTATGGAAAATCCACCTAAAAAGTACTACAGATTGTTCCCAGGGAATGAAGTCAGGTTAAAAAGCGCTTATTTTATAAAATGTACTGAAGCCGTTAAAGATAAAGATGGAAATGTCATAGAATTACGCTGTACTTATGATCCTGCATCAAAGGGTGGAAATAGCCCTGATGGAAGAAAAGTAAGAGGCACACTTCATTGGATAAATGTAAATACTGCAATTCCAGCAGAAATGAGGCTTTATGAACCTTTGATATTGGAACAGCAGGAAAGGGAAGGAGAAGAAGATTCCTTTTTAGATTATGTTAATCCTAATTCTCTAAAGGTTGTAAAAGGTTTTGTAGAACCTGATATGAAACGTGTAAAATCAGATGAAAAATTTCAGTTTTTTAGACACGGATATTTTGTTTTAGACGGAAAATGTAGTAAAAATGGTGAATTAGTATTTAATAGGATAGCATCTCTTAAAAGTTCTTTTAAGATATCAGAGAATAAGTAAATAAATTAAACTATTTACTTAAAAAAGGTTAGATTTTGTTTATAATTAATTTAGATAAAAATATAATGAATAGACTATTAATGAAATTATAGTTTTCTTATGGTCTGCATAAAAAATAGAATAATATAGGTGTTGGCTCAGGATAAATCTTTTGTAGCATATGGGGTTGGGGAGATAGATGTTATGAATAAATATGAATATAGAATTAAGAAGAATAAAATTATTAGAAGAAGAAATAAGATTCTTACTGCAGCTTTTACTTTAATGGTTTTTTCTTGGGGGTTTTACATAGGAAATAAACTTGCTTCTCAAAAAAATACTGAACAAAACGCAGTAGTGGCACAGACGGAAGATCAGAATGCATTAAAAAAGAGGTTCACTACTTTCCAACCACCAGGAGAGTACAAGCCTTGGGAATTTAAGAGAGAAGATGGCAGGAAAGTGGCATATTTAACTTTCGATGATGGTCCTTCTATAAACAATACTCCAGAGGTACTCAGAATACTAAAAGAGAATGATATAAAGGCAACCTTTTTTCTAATTGGTCAAAATGCTGAGAAGTATAGAGAATTAGTTAAACGCGAAGTAAAAGAAGGACATGTGGTAGGTAATCATACTTATAGTCATAGATTAAGATATAGAGAAGATCCATCAGTATTTGTAGAGGATGTAAATAAATGTGATTTAGTGTTAAAATCAATATTAGGACAAGATTACAATTTAAAACTGTTAAGATTTCCAGGAGGATCTTTTACTACAGCACATTTAAATATGCAGCCTTTTAAGGATGCTATTACGAAAGAGGGATATCATTTTGTAAATTGGAATGATATGACGGGAGATGCTAATGGAAATAATCTGCCTGTAGATATTCTTATGAATAATTTGAAGAAGTATACTACTGATAATACGGTGGTGATTCTGATGCATGATGCTCCAGCAAAAACTACCACAGTAGAAGCTCTTCCAGAGGTAATACAATATTTAAAATCTAATGGATATATTTTTGAAACTTTAAATTAATAATAAGGTAGTCTATGAATTATTTATATATATGTGCATAAATTAATTAATTTATGCACATATATATTTTTAAATCATAAATTATAATTAAGTACGTAAAATAGTGGTAGAACATACTTTAATGTTAATTAATAAATTATTTGGAGGTAACTTCTCTTATGTGTGGAATTGCAGGATGGATTAATCTAAAAGAGGATATTTCTAAAAATAGAGATATAATTTTAAATATGACAAATACGTTAAAAGAAAGAGGTCCTGATGATCATGGATATTATTTTTCCAAAAATGTGCTATTAGGCCATAGGAGACTTATAGTGGTAGACCCTTCAGGCGGCGCTCAGCCTATGTCCAAAAGTGTAAATGGGAAAAAATATATAATTGTATATAATGGGGAACTTTATAATACTGAAGATTTAAGAAAAGTACTTATAAAACAAAATTATTCTTTCAACTCATATTCAGATACGGAAGTACTGCTTACCAGTTATATACATTGGGGAGTAGATTGTGTAAAGCATATAAATGGTATATATGCTTTTGCAATTTGGGATGAATTTGAAAGTAGATTATTTATGGCAAGGGATCCCTTGGGAGTAAAACCTTTATTTTATGCAATAAGAAATAACTCTCTTTTATTTGGTTCGGAAATTAAAACACTTTTAGCACACCCCTATGTGGAACCAATAGTAGATAAGGAAGGATTAACTGAAATATTTGCTCTGGGGCCTGCAAGATCTTTAGGGGGAGGTATATTCAAGAATATACATGAAGTACCTCCAGCTAATTATGGAATATATACAGAAGATGGGTTTAAATTAAAAGAATACTGGAAGCCTGAGTGCAGGATTCATAATGAAGATATAGAAACTACAGCAGAACATGTAAAAAGTCTTTTGGTAGATGCTATAAAAAGGCAGCTGGTAGCAGATGTTCCCATTTGTACATTTCTTTCAGGCGGGCTTGATTCCAGTGCAATATCTGCAGTGGCAGCTTCGGAATTTAAAGAACAGGGAAAAATTTTAAATACCTATTCTATTGACTATGAAGATAATGATAAATACTTTGAAGCAAATGACTTTGAACCTACCCCTGATAGAATTTGGGCCTTAAGAATGTCAGAATATATAAACAGCAATCATCATGGAATTATAAATACTAGTGAAAATTTAGCTAATGCATTGTATAATTCTGTAAAGGCCAGTGATCTTCCGGGGATGGCGGATATTGACTCATCTTTATATCTTTTTTGTAGAGAAATTAGAAAAGATAATACTGTGGCTTTATCAGGGGAGTGCGCAGATGAAATATTTGGTGGGTACCCCTGGTACAGAAGGCCGGAAGATATTAATGCCCATACTTTTCCATGGTCTAAATCTGTAGGTGCTAGAAAAGAAATTCTATCTCATGAATTAAAGTCTCTTGATCTGGAGGAATATTTAAAAGAACAATATGAAAGCAGCATAAAGCAGGTTCCTCATTTAGAGGGAGAATCAAAATTAGAACATCGCATGAGAGAATTATTTTATTTGAATATTAAATGGTTTATGATTACTTTATTAAATAGAAAAGATAGAATGAGTATGTCAAATAGTCTAGAAGTGAGAGTTCCTTTTGCAGACTATAGATTGGTAGAATATGCTTTTAATATACCTTCTGAAATAAAATTTTATAAAGGCAGAGAAAAAGGATTATTGAGAAAAGCTTTAAAAGGAATATTACCAGAGGATATTATTGAGAGAAAAAAGAGTCCTTATCCTAAAACCCATAATCCCGAATATACTAAAAGAGTTCAAAAATGGATGAAAAATATAATGAAGGATAAAACATCTCCTATTCTTAATCTCATAGATAAAAAGGCGGTGAAGACTTTAATAGAAACAGGAGGGGCCTCTTTTAAAGCACCCTGGTTTGGACAGCTTATGAGAGGACCACAATTACTGGCCTATCTAATACAGGTTAATGAATGGCTTAAGGAGTATAAAGTTAAAATAGAAATATAAAAATATGCGGTGCTTATGATTAAAATGTTATAAGCACTGCATATTTTTATTTAAAATAATTTTAAATAACTGTTGATTTTTCATGAAAATAGTATATAATGAATATTAATAAATAATAATTATTGAAATGGGAGGTATTTCTAATGATTAAAAATTTTTATGAAGCGGTAAAACATAGAAGAAGTATTTATGGTATAAGTAAGGAAAAAGTTATTTCTGATGATAGAATAATAGAGGTGGTTGAAGAAGCGATAAAAAATGCACCCTCGGCGTTTAATTCTCAAACTGCTAGAGTAGTAGTTCTTTTAGGACAAAATCATGATAAATTATGGGATATTACAGAAGGAGAACTTAAGAAAAGAGTTCCTGCTGAGAGATTTTCAAAAACAGCAGAAAAGATTCAATCTTTCAGAAGCGGGTATGGTTCAGTCTTATTCTTTGAGGATGAAGATGCTGTATCTGAACTTGAAAAGAATTTTCCAAGGTATAAGGAAAATTTTCCAATATGGTCCCAACAAGGTTCTGCAATACTTCAATATATAATATGGACTTCATTAGAGGTAGAAGGATTTGGAGCTTCAATTCAGCATTATAATCCTCTTATAGATGAAGAAGTAAAGAAAACATATAATATACCAGATAATTGGAAATTAATTGCACAGCTTCCATTTGGAAAACCAACTATACCAGCTGGAGAAAAAGAAATTAAACCATTAAAAGATAGATTGAAAATATTTAAGTAAATATGAAAGCAGCTTTCTTACAAAAATTTGGAGGAAGCTGCTTTTTACATGAAATTTCAACAGTATATTTTTATTTTAAGAAGTATTTGTTTATGTTTTTGTATCCATTGTGGTAAAATAAATTATAAATCTACATTATTTTAGGGGGCATTTTATGAAAAATCTACATTTTAAAGTTGGATATGAAATAAAGTATGCGAAGTTAAGTTTAAATTCAATATCTATCTACAGGGAACTACTGAGGGACAAGGTAATTCTAGGTTTAATAGATTTTCTTGAACTTATTTGTCAGGGTAAGATATATATAGAATCTGTTATCAGATTATACAATGAATTCTTTTTTTTATTGGTACATAAAGGATATTCTTCTTTAGAAGATTATATTATAGATGAGATAATTTTTAGTGAAAATCCATTTTCAAAAGGAGCAGAAAACAAAAGTTTTAATAAATTTGAAAATTCCATCAAAAGTGCTGCGGCTAATGATTTAGAGAGTTTAAGGCATATTGCAAGATTGAATTTTTCAAATATAAAAGAAATGTTATTGAATTATTTTCAAAATGATGAATTTAAAGAGATAATAGAAAAACTTCCAGAATTGAAAGATGAAAATGATTTTAGAGAACATAATTATGCTAATCATATAAGGGATTTAAAGGAAAAGTTTCATTACAGTAGTAATTGGAGTGAATGTATAGAAGAACTTGAAAAATTTCATGAAGATTATGGCTGCGGAATGTTTGTTCGCTATAGAGCTTTTATATGGGAATATATTGATGGAAAAGGAGAATTTAAAGGTATTGAAAAGCCAGATCCTATTAGTCTTTCAGATCTTGTGGCCTATGAAAGTGAACGTTCTGTAATAATAGAAAATACCCTTCAATTTCTTAGAGGATTTTCTGCAAATAATGTTTTAATACATGGAGATCGTGGAACAGGCAAATCCTCTACAGTAAAGGCCATACTTAATAAATATTATACAGAAGGATTAAGGATGATTGAACTTCCAAAAGCTTATTTAAAGGATTTTGCAGATATAATAAGAGTTTTGAAGACTAGAACCCAAAAGTTCATTATATTTATAGATGATTTGGTATTTGAAGACAATGAAGGGAGTTATACAGCCCTTAAATCCATACTTGAAGGGGGACTTGAGAATAAATCCCAGAATGTATTGATATATGCTACCTCTAACAGGAGACATCTTGTTAAGGAGTATTTCAATGAAAGAGGTGTATTTCCTTCTCCTAATTTTAGTGAAGAAATTCACGGGGGGGACAGTGTTCAGGAAAAGCTTTCACTGGCAGATAGATTTGGAATAAATGTAGTATTTGTATCCCCAGATAAAAATAAATATTTACAGATTGTAGATGGAATTGCCAAGAATAGAAATTTAAAAATAGATAGGGAAACATTACATAAAGAAGCTCTTAAATGGGAAAGATGGTATAATGGGCGTTCGGCAAGGACTGCCAGACAATTTATAGATTGGATAGAAGGTCATGAAAGGACAGAAGATTATAAAGTTTAAAGGTAAAACTCAGGAATCAATTTTAGAATTCCTGAGTTTTAATTTTTGTTTCTATAATAATAAATTTATTATATGTTTATACAATATTTTTCTCCCATCTTTACAGGATAATAGGATCTCTTGGCTTTTCTAAGACCTTCAATGCCTAAATCTTGTTCTCTATTTATATATTTAACGTCGGATAAATAATTTTCTACAAAGGTTTTATTGGTAAAAGTGTATATTCCCCGTATAGAAGAACTTCCCTTTTCTATGTGAATAATTGCCATGTTGGAATTTACCTTTTCCCCTATGGTAAAAGCGGATATTTTATCATCTACATATACAGCCATTGCCTCTAAATTTAATTTTTCCATGTTAAATACAATTTCTTTAATACCTTCTAATTCATATTTTAAATATTTATTACTACAATTTTTTTGTTCATACCAGCTCCTGGCTGCACTTATAATGTCTGTTTTTACTTCTGAATCATAGAAATCCTTAACGGTATAATTATAGGTCTTTATAAAATAATTGTAATGATTTTTTTTCGAATGAAGCTTTTTACCAGATAAAGTAATAAGCTTTTGAGTGGTGTAAATATAATCAAAATTATTTATATCTGGTTTTGAATGGACAGCCTCCCCATAGATTTCTTTTAAATCACTTAAAAATTTTCCTTCAGCATCTTTAAATAAATAGGGCATATTATTTTCTTCTTTATATTCTGTAAGTTCTTTTATTATATTTTTAATATTGTCTTTAGTATATCCTATAGGCTGCATAAAGTGGTAATTACCGCTGAAGTCTTTTTTCTTTATAATAAGAGCATTATCATATATGGTATATTTGATATCACATCCTTTTCTCCATATAATTAGACTGGTGAAAGAATATTCACTTGTATCAAAATTATAGTTAACTAAATATTTATCAAAAATGCTTTTATCGTCAATAGTTATAGGTTTAAATGTAAGCATAAAAATTCTGCAACTTAATAAAATAGTGCATACATTAAAAAATGGAGCACATTATTCTACTGGCAGTATACCTCCTTTTAGTATTTTGTATTAAGTTTCCATTCTGATCTTAGTATGCCATAAAGGTACATATCATACCTAATTCCATCTCTATGAATAAATTCCCTATAGGTTCCTTCTTTTTTAAATCCTAATTTTTCATATAATTTTATGGCTGGTGTATTATAAGATAGAACAGTAAGTTGTATTCTATGGAAATTTAACTCCTGAAAACCAAATTCCATGGTAAGGTATAGTGATTCTTGTCCTATACCATGTCCTCTAAACGCATCATCTCCTATACCTATGTATATTGTTGCAGTACCATTATTCCAAAGTATATTTTCAAATCCTGTAATTCCAATTATTTTATTCTGCTTTATAGAGTTCACAGCAAAAATAAATTTATCGGAACTTTCTTTTAAATTTTTTATTGTACTCTTTAATTCTTCCAAGCTTTTTGGAAAAGCAGGTATGACATCAAAGTTTCTTAGAAATAATGTGTCATTATACCATTTTTCCAGATAAGGTAGATGCTCTTCTTTAAAAGAAGTAAGAAATACATTAGAACCTTTCAGTAAATTTTTAATCAAGACGTACTCACCTCTTATCAAATGATTCAGAGGTTCAGATGGAGTTTGCTATAGAGAAATGTTTTTTTCATCTGAACCTTATTAACAGTATTCTTAGTGTCTTTAGCATTTAGAATACGTTATTCTTTAGGGAAAGAATTTATCCGGCCGCGCTAACCACGCTTATCTCCTATTTTAAAGACTATGGAGTATTAGTTATGGCAGCGTTGGGATAAAAATTAGAACTAAATAATAATGACTTTTTTGACATAACTATTATAACTCATAAACTGTATAAAATTCAATTTTGAAATGAGTGGATATTATTTATTTTTTATATATTATAATATATTTTTATTTACTATTATATGAAATTAATATAAACTTTAATAATATGTAAAACCTTTCTACGCCAAAAGACTTAATCTACCAAATCAATAAGTAATATTGTTACAAAGGATTGATGTGTGTGAATGCAAACTACCAAAATGAATTGAATAAAATTATAGATAAAATTATATATGAGAAAAAAACTCCCTCACTATTGCTTCACAGCTGTTGTGCTCCCTGCAGCAGTTATGTATTGGAATATTTATGTGATTATTTTTATATAACGGTTTTTTATTATAATCCTAATATATATCCTTATGAAGAATATATAAAAAGAGTTAAAGAACAAAGACAATTTATTCTCAATTTTAATACTAACAATAAAATAAACTTTATAGAGGGTTCCTATGACAGTGAAAAATTTTATTTTATAGCAGAAGGACTTGAAAAAGAGAAAGAAGGTGGCCTAAGGTGTTTTAAATGCTATAAATTGAGACTTGAGGAGACGGCAAAACTTGCTAAAGAGGCAAATTATGATTACTTTACCACCACTTTAACCATAAGTCCTTATAAAAATGCACAGAAATTGAATTGTATAGGAAAAGATTTAGCTGATAAATATAAACTTAAATATTTGTATTCAGATTTCAAAAAGAAAAATGGGTATAAAAGATCTATTGAACTGTCTAAAAAGTATAATTTATACAGACAAAATTATTGTGGCTGCATATTTTCTAAAAATGAGCTATCGTGAAGTATTAATTTAAAGGTTGCTTATAAAAAGTATAACAGATAAGGAAGGGAGGAATAAAATTGCAGTATAATTTTGACCAACTTGTTTCTAGATGGGATACCCATTGTGTTAAATGGGATTTTAGTAAAAAACAATGTGAGGGAGAATATATTATTCCTATGTCTATAGCAGATATGGACTTTGAAACTGTACCCGAAGTTAAAAAAGCAATAATTCAAAGAGCGAATCAGGGTATTTATGGATATACAAAAGTTAATGAGGGTTATTATGAGTCTATAATGAACTGGATGATGAAAAGGCACAGTTGGGAGTTAAAAAAAGATTGGATTGTTGTTAGTTCAGGGGTTGTTCCTGCCATAAATAATATTATAAAAGCTTTTACCCACCCAGGAGATAAAGTTGTTTTACAATCACCAGTTTATTATCCTTTTTATAAAGCTATAGTGAGAAATGGCTGTACAATAGTGAATAATCCTCTCAAATTTGTTCAGGGAAAATATTATATGAATTTTAAGGATTTAGAACAGAAGTTAAAGCATCCTCGAGTTAAGCTGTTAATATTATGCAGTCCTCATAATCCAGTTGGAAGGGTATGGACTGGAGAGGAATTAAGAAAGCTAGGAGAAATGTGTATAAAAAATAATGTACTTATAGTATCTGATGAAATTCATTCAGATTTAGTATATAAAAATTATAAACATATACCTTTAGCTGCAATATCAAATGATATTAGAGAAAATTCTATAATATGTACTGCACCAAGTAAAACTTTCAATTTGGCAGGTCTACAGGTCTCAAATATAATTATACCAAAGGATAAATTAAGACGTGAATATACTATACAACTGGAGAATGCAGCAGCATCAAGTATTAATTTATTTGGTATGATAGCTTGTGAAACAGCCTATAAATATGGGGAAGGTTGGTTGGATCAGCTTATAGATTATTTATATGAAAATAAAGAGGTTGTAAAAAAATATATAGGGGAAAGAATACCTAAACTTAAAATTGTTGAACCGGAAGGTACTTATTTATTATGGATAGATTGCAGAGAATTAGGTATGAATGGAATAGAGCTTAAAAATTTTATGCTTACCAGAGCAAAAATTCAGTTTAATGAAGGATTTACCTTCGGAAAAAGTGGAGAGGGCTTTGAAAGAATGAATATTGCTTGTCCTAGAGATATTTTAAGAGAAGCTTTAGGAAGAATTGAAGAAGCTGTAAATAATCTATAATAAATCTACAAATAGTATAATTAATTATACTATTTTATTTTTGGAGGGGTTTTTATGTCAGAAATAGTAGTTAAAGTTACAAGAGGATCTTTAGTTGAAAGTATTCATAGAGCAGATATAGCTGTAGTAAACAGTAAAGGGAAACTTCTTTATAGTTTGGGAAACCCATATAAGGTTACATATATGCGTTCTGCGGCGAAGCCAATACAAACTTTAAATGTTATATTGTCTGGGGCCGCCGAAAAATTTTCTTTTACAGACGAAGAAATATCCATAATGTGTGCTTCTCATTATGGAGAGGATTTTCATAGAAAAACCGTAAATGACATACTAAAAAAGATAGGACTTGGCATAGATAATCTGTTGTGTGGTTCCACTTTGTCCCTTAATGAGGAGTATGCTGAAAAACTTCTATGGAATCATGCAAAAATAAATCCTTCTTATACTGACTGTTCTGGAAAGCATTGTGGAATACTTTCCATATGTGTTTTAAAAGGGTATGATATAAGTAGCTACAATCTTTTGGAACATCCTGTACAAAAAGAAATAAAGAAAATAGTATGTAAAGTTTGTTCTGTGAAAGAGGATGGTATAATTGTAGGTATAGATGGATGCACTGTGCCCATTTTTGGAATGCCGCTTTATAATATGGCACTAGGATTTTGTAAAATGGCCAACAGCAGTGTATTTACAGAAAAGTATAAAAATGCTGCTGATAGAGTATTTAAGGCCATGACAAGGTCACCAGAGATGGTAGCTGGAACGGGAGGTTTTTGCACCGAACTTATGAAAAACACCGGAGGCAGACTCATAGGAAAACTTGGTGCAGAAGGAGTATACTGTATAGGAGTAAAAGATATGGATTTAGGTATAGCAATTAAGATAGAAGATGGGAGTACACGAGCTTTATGGCCCACAGCAGTTAAATGTCTGGAAGATTTAAAAGTTTTAAAGGATGAAGAAAAAAGGACTTTAAGTAAATTTAAAGTTAAGGATAATATTAACAATATAAAGGAGAAGATAGGAGAAATATTCCCTGATTTTCATTTGAATAAAAATTAAAAATTAAATTTTAAAATTTATTGAAGCAAGAATGAAATGTATTTCGTCTAATATGTATCGAGGAAGTATTGTTTTGGATTAAGTGGGCGTTATTATTTATCCGAACGCGGCAAGTAGTTAACACTCCCATATTATTTAAAGTGGGAGATAAGTGTGGCTAGCGCGCCTGGATAAGTTCTTCTAAGGTTCAGGTGGAGATGAGTATTTCTCTATAGCAAATTCTACCTGAGCCTAAGAATTACTTGATAATATTGCCTGCTTTTGTTTTTATGTAAAAATATATATTATGAATGTAGTATAATGTAATTTAGAAAGGTGGGATTAAAGTGAATATAATAACAAGATTTTTAAGTTATTATAAACCATATAGATTTCTATTTTTTACAGATATGGTTTGTGCATTTTTAGTTTCAATAGTAGATTTATCTTTTCCTTTAATTTTAAGTTATCTTTCAAAGAATTTTTTTATTAGGGATAAAAGTGTAGTGCTGGAAGGGCTGATTTACATAGGCATAGCATTAGTGGCTATGTACATATTAAAATATTTTTGTCAATATTTCATAGCTTCCTGGGGACATATTATGGGAGCCAGAATGGAAAATAATATGAGAAGTGATTTGTTTAATCATCTTCAAAAATTGTCATTTTCTTATTATGACAATAATAACACAGGACAGATGATGTCACGACTTGTATCTGATCTTTTTGATATATCGGAACTTGCACATCATGGACCGGAAAATGTATTTATATCTTTCGTTAAAATTATAGGTTCTTTTGTAATATTATTATTTATAAATGTTAAAATGACATTAATTTTATTTTTAGTTACTATAGCTATGGTAGTATTTTCAGTATGTAAAAATAAAAAAATGCAGCATATATTTTTAGATAACAGAAAAAAAATGGCAAATATAAATGCATCAGTTCAAGATAGCCTGGAAGGAATACGAGCGGTGAAGTCTTTTGGAAATGAAGATTTGGAAAAAAGAAAATTCAGTAAAAATAACAATGAATATTTAGATTCCAGGGCAGATAGCTATAAAGTTATGGGAGAATTTATTGCAGGCAATTCTTTTTTTCAGGGGATATTATATGTTTCTATAATAGTTTCTGGAGGTATATTTTTCACTGAAGGTTCTTTGAAAATATCAGATTTAGCAGTCTATGCATTATATGTAAATATTTTTATAAATCCTATAGATATACTTATTAATTTTGCAGAACAATTTCAAAAAGGTTATGCTGGTTTTAGGAGATTTATGGAGATAATAGAAACTGAACCAGAAATAACTGATAGTAAGGATGCTGTAGTACTTGAAAATGTAAAAGGGGATATAGAGTATAAAAATGTATATTTTAATTATCATAGTAAGCACAATGTGTTGAATAATATAAATATAAGTATAAAAGCTGGCGAAAATATTGCATTAGTTGGCCCTTCTGGTGCAGGGAAGACAACCATATGTTCTCTGCTTCCAAGGTTTTATGATGTGACAGGAGGTGCTGTAACAATAGATGGAAAAGATATAAGAAATTTAACTATTGAATCTCTTAGAAATTCTATTGGAATTGTACAGCAGGAGGTTTATATGTTTTCCGGTACCGTAAAGGAAAATATAAAGTATGGAAAACCAGATGCTTCTGATGAAGAGGTAATAAAAGCTGCAAAAGAAGCCAATATTCATGAATATATAATGACATTACCTAAAGGCTATAATACTTATATAGGTCAGCATGGGGTAAAACTTTCAGGAGGCCAAAAACAAAGAATATCTATTTCCAGAGTGTTTTTAAAAAATCCTCCTATATTAATATTGGATGAGGCAACATCTGCTTTAGATAATGAAAGTGAGAGATTTATACAAAATTCTCTTGAAAAACTCTCTAAAAATAGAACTACAATAGTAATTGCCCATAGATTGAGTACCATAAGAAATGCAGACGAGATAATAGTAATTGATAATGAGGGAATTAAAGAGAGAGGAAATCATGAGGAACTTTTAAGGGAAAAAGGATTATATTTTTATTATTATAATATGCAGTTTCAAGGATTAAATTCTGTATCAAACTGAATAAATAAATTATATAATAAAATTAATTCTAAATTATAAAAATTAACTATTGACAGGACACCTAAAAAATTGTATAGTACTATCAATAAGTAAAAGTACATTATGTGAATTAAAATTTAATATAGAACTTCTTATCAAGAGAGGCGGAGGGACTGGCCCTATGATGCCCGGCAACCTGAATGTTATTTGTTCAATGGTGCTAATTCCTGCGGGGTAACCTGAAAGATGAGATGTTAAGAAAGAGTTAAACTTCTTACATTTCATCTGTAAGAAGTTTTTTATTGTATAATATTAATTTCGATACCTTAGTTGACCAGACACACTGGAGACTAGGTAAACTGAAGTTTATTCGGTTTACTTGGTCTTTTTTTATATTTAAGTTATGCAGAGAGGATATAAATTTAATAATCATATTTTCAATTTGAGGAGGAACATATATATGAGACAAGTAGCAATTTATGGAAAAGGTGGAATAGGTAAATCCACAACTACACAAAATTTAACATCAGGTTTATCGGAATTAGGAAAAAATGTTATGGTGGTTGGATGCGATCCTAAAGCTGATTCTACAAGACTTCTTTTAGGTGGACTTGCACAGAAGACAGTTCTAGATACATTGAGGGAAGAAGGGGAAGATGTAGAATTAGATTATATAATGAAAACGGGATTTGGTGGAATAAAATGTGTTGAATCTGGTGGACCAGAACCAGGTGTAGGATGTGCAGGAAGAGGAATAATTACATCTATAAACATGCTAGAGAGATTAGGAGCATATACTGATGACTTAGACTATGTTTTTTATGACGTATTAGGGGATGTTGTGTGCGGAGGCTTTGCTATGCCTATTCGTGAAGGAAAAGCCAAAGAAATATATATTGTAGCCAGTGGTGAAATGATGGCCCTTTATGCTGCAAACAATATATCAAAGGGAATAAAAAAATATGCTAAAAAAGGAGGAGTAAGATTAGGTGGAATTATTTGCAACAGCAGAAATGTAGATAATGAAAAGAAATTATTGGAGACTTTTGCAAAAGAATTAGGTACTCAGTTAATTTATTTTGTTCCAAGGGATAATGTGGTTCAAAAAGCTGAAATTCACAAGCAGACAGTAATACAGTTTGATTCTGATGAGAATCAGGCTGCTGAATATAGATCTCTTGCAAAAGCAATAGAAGAAAATGAATTGTTTGTAATTCCAAAACCTATGAGTCAGGAAAGGCTTGAAGAAATATTTTTAGAGCATGGACTTATAGATTAAATAGAGAATAGAAAGGGTGATACAATGTCGAAAAAAACAATAAATCTTAACTTAACGGAAGTAGAAAACAGAGAGACGAGATTAGGAACTATAACTGCTTGGGATGGTTCGGCAACTGAGTTGTGGAAGGAATCAAACTATGAATTGAGAAGTCAAAGAAAACATGATGGTTGTGGAAAACAGAAGGCTTGTCGGTTATGTGAATTAAATTCACCCTTAAATCAACAGACGATGTGTGCTAATGCTATTGTTGAATGTCAAATAGGAAATATTACAGACTGTGTACTTATTCAGCATGCTCCAATTGGATGTTCGGCAGATAACCCCTGGTTTAATCTTGCCTTTAACATGGGACTTGGAAGAAGAAATAAACCACCACAGAATTTACAGATTTACAGCACAAATCTTTTGGAAAATGATATGGTTTTTGGTGCTTCAGATAAACTAAAACAAACAATACGAGATGCAAAGGAACGTTTTAATCCTAAGGCAATTTTTATTTCCATGGCGTGTGCTACTGCTATTATAGGTGAAGATATAGAGAGTGTTGCAGAAGAGATGGAAAAAGAAATTGGAGTGACAGTTATTCCCTTACATTGCGAAGGATTTCGATCAAAACACTGGAGTACTGGATTTGATATTTCACAGCATGGAGTTTTACGTCAAATAGTAAAACGTAAACCTGAAAAGCAAAAAGATTTAATTAACATCGTAGCTTTGTGGGGAACTGATTATTTTACAGAAATGTTAAAACCCCTTGGTCTGAGAGTAAATTATATGATAGATATGGCAAGCTATGATGAACTTGCCCAAGCATCGGAAGCTGTGGCTACTGCAACTTTTTGTCACACACTTGGTTCTTATATGGCTACAGCACTTGAGGAACATTTTGGTGTTCCACAGGTTGATGCACCTCAGCCTTATGGAATTGCAGGTACGGATGCATGGTTCAGGGCAATTGGTAAAATTGTTGGCAAAGAAAAAGAAACCGAAGAGTATATAAAGAATGAACATGAAAAAGTACTTCCCAAAATTGAAGAATTGCGTAAAAAGTTTAAAGGAATTAAAGGATTTGTTATGACAGGTTCATCTTATGCACATAGTCTTATTTCAGTTTTGCGTGAATTAGGAATAGGTGTTGATGGTTCTGTAGTATTCCATCACGATCCTGTTTATGATGGTGGACATGAGAATCAGGATACGCTGAATGAACTTATAAGCACTTATGGAGATATTCCTAATTTTACAGTAAGTAAAACACAGGCATTCCAACTAAATGCCCTATTTAAACGAGTAAAGACAGATTTTGTAATAATTCGACATCAAGGACTTGCACCTGAAGCGGCAAAACTTGGTATCCCATCTTTAGCCATGGGTGATGAGCATTTTCCTGTTGGTTATGATGGAATAATTCGGACAGGTGAGGTTCTATTAGATATTCTTGCAAGAAAGAAGTTTAATGAGGTTCTTTCTAGACACGTTAAAAGTCCATATAATGAATGGTGGCTTAGCCAAGATGATCCATTTTTGCTTGCAAAACATCCTGAAGTGCTTGATGAAAGAGTAAAACTTGAAGTGTTTGATGAAATAGCAAAAATTGTGTAAGTAAGTTGCACTGACACTTTGGTTATAGACGGGCAGGACGAAGTAATTTAGGACACTGTGTAAGCAGGTGATCCTCTAACTATTAGCTCTAATAAAGTAATCAAAAAATAAAAACTGCGAAAACGTAGTAAAAAAAATTTCTTAAGAATATATGAGGAGGATTAGAGTGGCTGAGACTAAGATAAATAAAAAAAGTAGTACAATAGTACATCCACATTATGCTTGTGCAGTGGGTGGTGCATATACTGCGGTAGCAATTAAGAATGGTGTTCCAATTGCGAATTGTGGTCCGGGATGTATGTACAAACAATATTTTTTTATGGGATTTGAAAATGGTTTTCAAGGTTCCACCAGTACTGGTGGAGGTAATGTTGCCAGTGTAAATGTAGGTGAGAATGATATAGTATTCGGAGGCGAACAAAAACTTGATGATTTAATAAAATCAGTTTTAGCAATTTACAATGGTGAATTATTTGTGGTAGCTACAGGTTGTACTGGAGAACTTATAGGAGATGATGTTGGAGCAATTGTAAAGAAATACCGTGAGGCAGGTTACCCTATAGTGTATGCAGATACAGCTGGCTTCAAAGGTTCAAACCTTATAGGTCATGAAATTGTTGTGGAAGCAATTATAGACCAATTTGTTGGAGATTATAAAGGTGAAAAGAAAAAAGGATTAATTAATTTGTGGTTTGAGACACCTTTTTTTAATACAAATTGGCGTGGAGACTATCTGGAGATTGTAAGGATTTTAAAGAACGTAGGTTTTGAAGTAAATGTGCTTTTTGGACCACAAAGTGGTGGAGCGAAAGAATGGAAGGAAGTTCCTAAAGCACAATTTAATCTTTTAATATCACCCTGGGTAGGAGTGAATATTGCCAAACATTTAGAAAAAAAATATAATCAGCCTTATTTGCATATTCCTGTAATACCTATTGGTGAGGAAGCTACTACTGCTTTTATAAGACAATTAATTGAATATGCAGGAATAGATGCTGAAAAATCAGAAGCATTTATTGCAGAAGAAGCAGAATTGTATTATTACTTTTTAGATTCTTTTTCACACTTTTTTGCAGAGTATTGGTATGGCTTGCCTTCTCGATTTGCTGTTGTAGGAGACAGTGCGTATGCACTTGCCTATACAAAGTTTCTGTCAGATCAGATTGGACTTATACCTGTAAAGCAAATCATTACGGATAATCCGCCAGAGCAATTTAGAAAGACAATAAGCGAGGAATTTAGGAATCTATCAGAAGGTGTATCTGTGGAAGTAGAATATATTGAAGATGGTTATCTTGCAGAAAAATCACTTTCAGAAGCTGATTTCGGTTCAGGAGTTCCATTGATATTAGGTTCAACATGGGAATCTGATGTAGCACGAGAAAAAAATGCATTACTAATAGAAATAGATCCGCCTTCTTCTGAGACAGTAGTACTGAATAGATGTCATATAGGATATAGAGGTGCCCTGCAGTTGATAGAGAGAATTTATACATCAACTGTAGGTGGAAAATAAAAAATAATAATTAAGAAGAAAAATTTACTATAAAAAAAGCATAATAAAAAAAACATATTGGTATAGAATATTTTTAAATTATAAAAAATTAACTATTGACAAAACATCTAAAAAATTGTATAGTACTATCAATAAGTAAAAGTACATTATGTGAATCAAAATTTAATATAAAACTTCTTATCAAGAGAGGCGGAGGGACTGGCCCTATGATGCCCGGCAACCTGAATGTTATTTATTCAATGGTGCTAATTCCTGCGGGGTAACCTGAAAGATGAGATATTAAGAAAGAGTTAAACTTCTTACATTTCATCTGTAAGAAGTTTTTTATTGTATAATATTAATTTCGATACCTTAGTTGACCAGACACACTGGAGACTAAGTAAACTGAAGTTTATTCGGTTTACTTAGTCTTTTTTTATATTTTAAGTTATGCAGAGAGGAGATAAATAAAACATGAGCATAGATTTTGCAAAAAATATAGAAGAGAGGACATTAACCCATCCCTGTTACAACTGTATTGCCCATAAATATGCAAGAATGCACATTCCTGTAGCACCAAAGTGTAATGTAAGTTGTAATTTTTGTAATAGAAAATACGATTGTGTGAATGAAACTAGACCGGGGGTTACTAGTGAAGTTTTAACTCCCGAGAAAGCCAGAGATAAATTTAATATAGTAAAAGACAAAGTGAAAAATTTGACTGTGGTAGGTATAGCAGGTCCAGGAGATCCGCTGGCAAATTTTGAAGAAACTAAAAAATCTATAGAATTAATAAAAAAGGAGTCACCAAATATTACGTTTTGTCTTTCAACCAATGGATTGATGCTGCCTTTTTATGCAGATGAGATAATAAGACTAGGAGTCACTCATGTCACTATAACTATAAACGCAGTGGATCCTAAAATAGGTGGAAAGATATATAAATTCGTTAATTATTTAGGAAATGTTCTTGAAGGAGAAGAAGCGGGAAATGTATTGTTAAATAATCAATTATCGGGTCTTAGATATATTGCTCAAAAAGGTATAATATGCAAGGTGAATATTGTTATGATAAAGGGAATTAATAGCAGCCATATTCCAGAAGTAGTTAAAAAGGTTAAAGAATGTGGAGCATATATGACAAATATTATGCCTCTTATACCGGTTAAAGGTAGTGTATTTGAAAATATGCCTACTGTAAGTGATTTGGAATTAAATCATATGAGGAAAAAATGCGAACTGGATTTAAAGCAGATGTATCATTGTAAACAGTGTAGAGCTGATGCAATAGGAACTTTAGACAAGGATATATCTAGTGAATTTAGAAGTGATACTGAAGATAATTTTAAAGGGAAAAATATAGTTAAGTTTGACGGTAAAGAGAAAATTTATAAGGAGAGTAAGTATAGATTTGCAGTTGCAACTAAATCCGGTGTAAATGTGGACGCACATTTTGGACATGTGTCACAATTCTATATATATGATGTAGTAAACAAAAAGATTGAACTTAAAGAAAAAAGAATTATAAATAAATACTGCAGTGGTATAAGTGAATGTGACGGCCATGATGATAAAATATCAAATATTTTAAAAAGTATAGAGGATTGTAATGCAGTACTTGTATTGAGAATAGGTTTTGAGCCTTTGGCCATGTTACATGAGAAAGGAATAAAGGTATTTCAGATGTATTTTAGTATAGAGCAGGGTATAAAAAAGGCCATAGAATTACTTGAAAAAGATTCATAAATATTCAAGTACAAAGGGGAATGGTAAATATGAATACAAAAAATGTGACAAAAGATATAAAAATTATAAATAATAAGGGCAGTTTAAATGAATTGTTAACCAAAATTTTTAGAAAAAGCCTAGCCATTGTATTGTTTCTGGTTTTTTGGCAGATAGCTCCCATAGTAGGTATAGCTGATCACCAATTTATACCTACTTTTTCAGAAACTATCAGTACAATTTGGGATCTCATATTGAAAAATGAAATGATAGTGCATGTTAAGGTAAGTCTTATGAGAGCCATAGTAGGGTTCATGCTGGCAGCAGTTATAGCACTGCCATTAGGTTTCTTACTTGGGGGAGGATTTAAAAAGGTTGAGGAATTCTTAGATCCCCTACTTCAAATTTTAGCTCAGGTAAATCCTTTTTCCCTGCTTCCAGTTTTTATTTTACTCTTTGGAATTGGAGAGGTAGCCAAAATATCAATAATATTTTGGGTTTCAATATGGCCTATATTGTTTAGTACTATAACAGGAGTAAAAACTATTGATCCACTTCTGATTAAAGCCGCCAGGGCTATGGGTACATCTAAGGTAAAATTGTTTTGGAAAATCATTTTGCCGGGTTCAGCACCTAATATATTTGCAGGATTGAAATTGAGTTCAGGAAATGCATTTCTTATGTTAATTGCAGCTGAGATGATTGGTGCAAGTGCAGGACTTGGATGGATGGTGTTAAATTCAGAGGTTAATTTTCAGATTAATAGGCTTTTTGCAGCAGCATTTACAATTGCAGTGTTGGGAATACTTATAAATAAAACAATAACTTTTATAGAAAGAAAAGTTATTGTCTGGAAAGAAGAATCTTTTACAGCTTAAAAATATTAAATAATAAAACACTTTTAAGGGGGAAACTAAAAATGAAAAATAAAAAATTGGCTTTAATATTAAGTACTGTATTTTTATCAACACTAATTTTTTCAGCTTGTGGCAGTAATAAGGATGAAGCAGCTAATGCTGATAAAAGTAAAGAGTTACAAGTTGTTAAAACCTGGAGCAGAAAAGATTGTACAGCAGCACCTATTGTAATAGCAGATAAACTTGGATATTTTAAGGAGCAGGGTTTAAAAGTAGAGTATACAGGGGATACTCAGCCCGCACAAAGGCTTCCATCCATATTAAATGGCAATAATGATTTTGGAGATGCACATCCTAATAATTTAGCCATTGCCGCACAAGGAGGAGCCAAAATAAAAGCTGTGGCAAGATCCATTGTAGAACCATCAAAAGATACAACTGACTACGAGCATCTTCAGCACATGTGGTGGGTAAGTAATAAAAATGGATCTATAAAAACACTAGCGGATATTAACAATTATGATGGAAAGGTTAAAGTTGGAACCAATTCTAGAAATTCTTGTGTGGATTATTTGTCCTATAAACTGTTTGTAGATCAAAATAATATACCTATAGATAAAATTGAATGGATTCAAATGCCTGATGTAGAACAAGTTTTAGCTTTAAAGAAAGGTCTTATTCAAATTGCCGTAGTTCATCCACCATACTATAAATCCATTGAAGACAGTGGAATTGGTAATATACTTACTACAAGCGAGCCTATAGCCGGTGAAAACGGAGGAACTTATCTTTATTATTTCTCAGATAGCTTTATAGAAAAACATCCAGAAGAGGTTGAAAAGTTTATAGTGGCAGTTAAAAAAGCGGAAAGATATATAAATGAAAGTATTCCAAATGCAGAAGAAAGGGCTAAAGTAAATAAAATGGTAGAAGAGGCTATAGGAGTACCTGTAAGTGCCAATCATTACTATGCCATTGATGGAACTATAAAAGATAGTGATATACAAGAGTGGATAGATGGGAGTATAAAAAGTGGAGCACTTCCTCAGGATACAAAAGTGAAAGTTAGTGATATAGTCACTCATAAGTTTGATAAATATACTAATTTAGCTTCATCACCAAATTTTATAGTTAAAAATTAGGGGGAAAATTAAATGAGTAAAGTAATTGAAAAATCAAGATCTGATAATTACAAGATTATAGTTAAAAATGTACAGAAATTCTATGATATAAAATCTGAAAACGGCGAAAAAAGTGAAAAATTTTTGGCACTGGACAACTTTAATTTAAATATAAAAAAAGGAGAATTTATAACTATTGTAGGGCCTAGTGGATGTGGTAAATCAACATTTTTAGATATTTTAGCTGGCTTATCTAAACCTACATCAGGTGAACTTTATATAGATGATAAGTTGATTGAAGGACCAGATCTGGATAGAGGTATCATTTTTCAAGGGTATGCATTATTTCCGTGGAGAACTGTAGAACAAAATATTGAATTTGGTCTTGAAATAAAAGGTATACCCAAAAATGAAAGAAAAGAAATAAGTAATAAATTTATTAAACTTGTGGGATTAAGCAATTTTGAAAATAGATATCCCCATGAGTTATCAGGAGGTATGAAACAAAGGGTGGCAATTGCAAGGGCATTGGCATATGATCCTGATGTTTTACTTATGGATGAGCCCTTTGCAGCAGTGGATGCTCAAACTAGAGAATTACTTCAAGAAGAGTTGTTGAATATATGGGAAGAAACTAATAAAACCATTGTATTTATAACTCATAGTATTGAAGAAGCAATATTTTTAGCAGATAGAGTAGTGGTAATGACCCCTAATCCAGGCAAGATTAAAGAGGTTATTGAAATAAACTTTCCAAGACCTAGAAGTACTGTTAATGTAAGAATGTCTCAGGAATTTAGTTCTAATAGAAATAGGATATGGGAACTACTCCATGGTAATGATAATAAAAAACATGTAATTTAAAAATTACAATTCCAAAGTCTCTTTACAAATTTAATTTAATTTCTTTCTAAAAATAATATTATTTTTAGAAAGAAATTAAAAATCTTGAGGAGTGTTACAGTGAATAAAGTAGAAAAATATAATAGTTATATTCAATATTATATTTTGAGATATTTAGGTGTGGCAGTATTTTTGTTATTATGGGAAGTTTTCCCTAAAGTTGGAGTTTTGGATTCTCAATTTGTTCCACCTCTTTCAAAAGTCTTAGAACAGGTATATAATTTATGGTTTCATAATGGATTATTTATTCATATTATGGTAAGCCTCTGGAGAGTTTTAATAGGACTTTCAATAGCAATTGTTATTTCTGTTCCACTGGGTTTTTTGCTTGGCGGGTGGTTTACTGGCATTGCAGATATTTTTGATCCTCTTTTTAGGATTCTATCTCAAGTTAATCCTTTTTCATTGATGCCGGTATTCATTCTATTTTTTGGAATAGGTGAAGGTGCAAAGTTGGCAGTAGTTACTTGGGTTTGTATATGGCCTCTTTTATATAATACTATATCAGGTGTAAGAAGAGTGGATCCTATTTTAATTAAAACTGCACTATCCATGAAAATAAATAATTTAGATATGGCTAGAAAAGTACTTCTGCCCGGTGCAAAACCTTCTATTTTTCTAGGACTTAGATTAGGTGTTGAAATGTCATTTTTTATGCTTATTGCTGCAGAAATGATTGGTGCTACTGCAGGAGTAGGATGGCTTTTTCATAATTCTGCTATGAACAATCAAATTCCAAGGATGTATGCGGCAGGTATATGTGTTGTAATTCTCGGCATAATTTTAAATAGATTTTTAATTTACATTCAAAACAAAGTATTTTTCTGGAAAGAATCTACACACATATTTAGTTTTGCAAAATGGAAAAATGTTGTAACTAAATTTAAAAAAGCTGAAATTGTGACTATAGTTTTAAGCCTGATTGTAATTATAGGGGTGGGTACTTATCAAGTAAAACTTGCCCAATATTCAGATAGTGGGGGCAATATTCATATGGACATGAATAAAGATACTAAGAATATGAAAGAACACATGAATATGGATAAAGATGATAAAGAGATGGAAAAGCATATGGATATGAATAAAAATAATAAGGATATGGAAGAACATATGCATATGGATAAGGATGGCAAATAAAGCTGTAGAATGAAATTTTTATAGGAGAATGATTTGATGAAATTTAATAAAGATACATTTTATAAATTTTTAGTTTTGTTCATATTTGTTATAGTGTGGGAAATAGTCAGCAGATCCAAATTAGTAAACCCTCTGTTCATTCCACCTTTCTCCACAGTAGTAGTGACTCTATGGAATATGTTCGTATCAGAAAATCTTATATTGAGTGTAGCCATAAGTGTGGAAAGAGCATTATTAGGATTTATTATTTCAATTATAATTGGTATACCACTGGGATTTTTACTGGGAGGATGGTTTTCTAAATTGGAGCTTATAGCGGAGCCTGTTATAGAGATTTTCTCTCAAGTCAATCCATTTATATTATTCCATGTTGCACTGTTGTTTTTAGGCATTGGAGAGATTACTAAAGTAGTAGTAATTGCATGGACATGTATTTGGCCTATAATGTTTAATACAATTTATGGTATTAGAAATATGGATTCTCTAATACTAAAAGCAGCAAGGGGGTTTGGACTTAAAAGGTGGAAACTTTTTTATAAGGTAGTAATACCCTCAATATTACCTTCAGTTTTTGTAGGCATTAGAATTAGTGCTGGATATTCATTTTTTATGCTTATTGCAGCAGAAATGATGGGTGCAAGTTCAGGACTTGGATGGCTGATTTTAAATAATCAAGAAAATTACGCTATAAACAAAATATTTGCAGTGGCCATTGTTATAGCCATTCTTGGGTTGTTTGTGGATATAGTAATAAAATTTATTGAAAGCAAGTTAATAGTTAACAAAAATGAGGAGGTATTTAATGGTATTAATTTGAGTATATAATTTAACAAAAATCATATTTTATTAGCTAAGGTATCTTCAAATTTTGACTTATTATTTATTTTCAGATACCTAAATCAAGGGAGGATGTAATATATGAAGAAATTTAATCTTAATACTTCTGTAGTGGATACGCGTGAACAGCGTCTTGGAACTATTATTGGCTGGAAAACTGGAAAGGCATCAGAGCTTTCTAAGGACTCTGCATTTACTTGTGGCGGCTGCAAGGGAAATGGAGGTAAAAGGCTTTGTGAGGCCACAGGACCTTTTACTCAAGGTTCTACTTGCAGTGAACAAATGGTAGAATGTCAGGCTGGAAATGTAAGGGATGCAGTTTTGATTCAACATGCACCAATAGGTTGTGGAACAGGACAGGTAGCTTACAATTCCATATATAGAAATGGACTTGCCATTAGAAATTTGCCTATACAAAATATAAAGATAATCAATACCAATATGAAAGAAACAGATATGGTATTTGGTGCACTTGATAAATTGGAACAGTCTATAAGGGATGCCTGGAACAGACATAAGCCTAGAGCTATATTTATTGGAACCTCCTGTGCCTCAGGAATAATTGGAGAGGATGTGGATAGTGTAGCCAGTAAAATGCAGGAGGAACTTAATATTCCAATTATTCCTATGTATTGTGAAGGATTTAGATCGAAGCACTGGAGTACGGGTTTTGACGCTACCCAGCATGGGATTTTAAGGCAGCTGGTTAGAAAAAATCCTAAGAAACAGGAGAATTTAGTAAATATAATTAACCTCTGGGGCAGTGATGTATTTACGCCTATGCTGGCAGAGTTAGGACTTGAGGTTAACTATGTTATAGATTTAGCTAAAGTGGAAGATTTAGAAAGGCTTTCAGAGGCAGCTGCTACTGTTACTTTCTGTAATACACTGGGATCTTATATGGCAGCTGCTTTAGAAGAGCATTTTGGAGTACCTGAAGTTAAAGCACCTCAACCTTATGGAATTGCAGGAACGGATGCCTGGTTAAGAGAACTGGCAAGAGTTACCCATAGAGAAAAAGAAGCGGAAATATATATAGAAAAAGAGCATAAAAGAATAGCACCTAAGATAGAAGAACTTAAAAAATTGTTAAAAGGTAAAAAGGGCTATGCAGCTACAGGTTCAGCTTATTCTCATGGACTTATTGCAGTACTTAAAGAACTTGGAATTCAAGTAGATGGATCTTTAGTATTTCATCATGATCCAGTATATGATAATAATGATCCTAGTAAGGATACTCTGAAATTTCTGGTGGATAATTATGAGGATGTTGCTAATTTTAGTGTAAGTAACAGGCAGCAGTTTCAGTTTTATGGACTGCTTAAAAATGTAAATCCGGATTTCATTCTTATAAGGCATAATGGGTTGGCTCCGTTAGCTTCACGAATGGGAATTCCTGCAGCTCCATTAGGGGATGAACATCATGCCATAGGCTACAGTGGAATTTTAAATTTAGGTGAAACTATTTTAGAAATACTTCAGCATAAAAAATTTCATCAGGATTTAGCAGAGCATACTAAATTACCTTATACAAAATGGTGGCTTGAGCAGAGAGATCCGTATATACTTGAGAAAAATAATTTTGTAAAAATTGAATAGTTATTAGGGGATGATAATATATGAAAGTTGATTTAAACACATCGGTGGTAAAGACCAGGGAACAACGTCTTGGTACTATAATCGGATGGAAAACTGGGAAAACTTCAGATCTTTCTAGAGATTCTGCATATACCTGCGGAGGATGTAAAGGTAATGGAGGGAAGAGGCTGTGTGAAGCTATAGGTCCCTTTACTCAGGGGTCCAGCTGCAGTGAAAGAATGGTGGAGTGTCAGGCGGGAGAGGTGAGAGATGCAATTTTAATTCAACATTCTCCCATAGGCTGTGGAACCAGCCAGGTGGCTTGTAATTCCATATATAGAAATGGCCTTGCAAATAGAAAATTACCTATAGAAAATATGAAAGTAATTAATACCAATATAAAAGAAACAGATATGGTATTTGGGGCACTTGAAAAACTAGAACAGTCCATAAGGGATGCCTGGGAGAGACATCATCCTAAAGCAATTTTTGTTGCAACTTCCTGTGTTACAGGTATTATTGGAGAAGATATAGATAGTGTGGCAAGCAAATTACATGAAGAGTTCAAAATTCCAATTGTTCCTATGTATTGTGAAGGTTTCAGATCAAAACACTGGAGTACAGGTTTTGATGCCACACAGCATGGAATCTTAAAATATATAGTTCGTAAAAGTTCTAAAAAACAAGAAGATCTGGTAAATGTAATTAATCTCTGGGGCAGCGATGTATTTACTCCAATACTGGCAGAATTAGGTCTTAGAGTTAACTATGTAGTAGATATGGCAACGGTAGAGGATTTAGAACAGCTTTCAGAAGCTGCTGCTACTGTTTCATTTTGCCATACTTTATCTTCTTACCTGGCAGCTGGTCTGGAAGAACAATTTGGAGTTCCAGAAGTCAAAGCACCTCAACCTTATGGAATTGCAGGAACAGATGCGTGGATAAGAGAACTAGCAAGAGTTACCCACAGAGAGGAAAAAGCAGAAGCGTATATAGAAAAGGAACATAAAAGAATAGCACCCAAAATAAAAGAACTTAAAAAATTATTAAGTGGCAAAAAAGGCTATGCAGCTACAGGTTCAGCTTACTCTCATGGACTTATTGCGGTGCTTGGAGAGCTTGGAGTTCAAGTAGACGGTTCCTTGGTGTTTCATCATGATCCTGTATATGATAATAATGATGCTACCAAAGATTCTCTGAAATTTTTAGTAGACAATTATGGAGATGTTCCTAATTTTAGTGTAAGCAATAGACAGCAGTATCAATTTTATGGACTGCTTAAAAATGTTAATCCTGATTTTATTATTATAAGACATGCAGGGCTTGCCTCTTTGGCATCTCGTATGGGTATACCGGCAGTTCCTCTTGGTGATGAACACCATGCTGTAGGTTATCAGGGGATTTTGAACTTAGGAGAAACTATTTTAGATATACTTGCACGTAAAAAGTTCCACAAAGATTTGTCCTCTCATGTTAAACTGCCTTATACAAAATGGTGGCTTGAACAGAGAGATCCTTATATATTAGAAAAACAACATTATGTTGTGTATTAGAAAAATAACAGTGACTTTATAGAATAGGAGTGGATATAGTGTCCAATATAAAATTAGAATTAAAAGGTACAAATAAAAGTATAGAAAAATCAAATTCCATTGAACAGATTAGATATGGATGCGCCCTAGGGGCTGTACACAGTGCTTTTGCAATTCCAAGAGTAATTCCAATTGCCCATTGTGGTCCGGGATGTGTAGACAAACAAACTTCTAACCTGGCTTTTTATAATGGATTTCAGGGAGGAGGATATGGAGGAGGTTCTGTTGTTCCAAGTTCCAATATTTATGAAAAGGAAGTTGTATTTGGTGGTGAAGACAGACTAAGAGAACTTATAGATGCAACCTTTAAAGTTCTGGATGCGGATTTATTTGTAGTTATGACAGGATGTATTCCAGATACTGTTGGAGATGATGTAGGAGCTGTAGTAGGTGAATTTCAGGATGAAGGTCGTCCTATAGTGTATGCAGAAACAGGTGGATTTAAAGGAAATAATTTCACAGGCCATGAATTGGTTACAGAAGCTATCATCGATCAATATGTAGGTGATTATGATGGGCCTTTAGAAAAAGGACTTGTAAATGTGTGGTCACTTCTTCCTTATCACAATACTTTTTGGAGGGGAGATCTTACAGAAATTAAAAGAATACTAGAAGGTATAGGTTTAAAGGTTAATATATTATTTGGACATGAAAGTGCAGGGGTCTCAGAATGGAAAAATATTAAAAAAGCACAATTTAATCTGGTATTATCTCCATGGCTGGGTCTTAAAACTGCAGAAAAATTGAAGAAAAAATATAAACAGCCTTATTTGCATATTCCTACAATTCCAATAGGAGCAAAAGAAACCAGTAGTTTTTTAAGAAAAGTAGTAGAATTTTCAGGAATTGATAAAGTCAAGGCAGAAAAATTTATTGAAGAAGAAGAAAAGAAATATTATGAGTACCTAGAGGACTTTTCTGATTTTTATGCAGAGTATTGGTGGGGATTACCAGCAAAATTTGCAGTTATAGGTGACAGTGCATATAATTTAGCTCTCACAAAGTTTTTAGTGAATCAACTGGGACTGATACCTGCCATACAAATTATTACAGAAGATCCACCAGAAAGATATAGAAGTGGTATTCGGGAGGAGTTTAAAAATATAGCAGAAGATGTTTCAGTAGATATAGAATTTGAAGAAGACAGTTATACTATTCATGAAAAAATAAGGAAAACAGATTTTGGTCATAAGCCCCCTATTATTTTTGGAACTACCTGGGAAAGGGATCTTACTAAGGAATTAAAAGGCTCTATAGTTGAAGTGGGTTTTCCAGCATCTTATGAATTGGTGCTTTCAAAATCTTATGTAGGTTATAGGGGAGCTCTTACTTTACTTGAAAAAATATACACTACTATAGTTGGAGCCAGTGCATAATTTTAATATAAATTCAATAATCATATTTTCAATTTGAGGAGGAACATATATATGAGACAAGTAGCAATTTATGGAAAAGGCGGAATAGGTAAATCCACAACCACACAAAATTTAACAGCAGGTTTATCAGAATTAGGAAAGAATGTCATGGTAGTTGGATGCGATCCTAAAGCTGATTCTACAAGACTTCTTTTAGGTGGACTTGCACAAAAAACAGTTCTAGATACACTGAGGGAAGAAGGGGAAGATGTAGAATTAGATTATATAATGAAAACAGGCTTTGGTGGAATAAAATGTGTTGAATCTGGTGGACCAGAACCAGGTGTAGGATGTGCAGGAAGAGGAATAATTACATCTATAAACATGCTGGAGAGATTAGGAGCATATACTGATGACTTAGACTATGTTTTTTATGATGTATTAGGGGATGTTGTGTGCGGAGGCTTTGCTATGCCTATTCGTGAAGGAAAAGCCAAAGAAATATATATTGTAGCCAGTGGTGAAATGATGGCTCTTTATGCTGCAAACAATATATCAAAGGGAATAAAAAAATATGCTAAAAAAGGTGGAGTAAGATTAGGTGGAATTATCTGCAACAGCAGAAATGTAGACAATGAAAAGAAATTATTGGAAACTTTTGCAAAGGAATTAGGCACTCAGTTAATTTATTTTGTTCCAAGGGATAATGTGGTTCAAAAAGCTGAAATTCACAAACAGACAGTAATACAGTTTGATTCTGATGAGAATCAGGCTGCTGAATATAGATCTCTTGCAAAAGCAATAGAAGAAAATGAATTGTTTGTAATTCCAAAACCTATGAGTCAGGAAAGGCTTGAAGAAATATTCTTAGAGCATGGGCTCATAGATTAGTGTAAATCAAGTGCTTTTTAGGTGCAGGTGGAGTTTGCTATTCGGATAAAAGTAATTTTAACATTAATATAGTCAGATACCTAAGCTATATGTTGCTTTAATGTAGAATTAAAGATTGTAGAGGGTATCTGACCTAATCAATATGTATTGTCAATTCAATCAAACAAACGGCATATCATCAATATCTAAAGCATAACTTTATTTATTCTTGCTTTACATGAATTGTTTTTCTGGGTGGAATTTCAGAAGGGGGTAATAGTTTTGAGGGTAAATATAAAGTCACCAGAAGTTCAAATTAGAGAGAGAAGACTTGGTTCAATTACGGGATTTTATGGAAGTGCATCTGAACTTTGTAATAAATCAAAATCAGGAAAACTTTGTGATAGAATGCATTCTTTTAGCCAATGTTTAGGATGCAGCTCAGGTAATGCATTGTGTCAGCTAGCCTTAATACAGGATGCTGTGGTTATAAATCATGCTCCACTGGGCTGTTCAGCTGATTTTTCAGATTTTAACTTCATAAATACAGTAGAAAGACAAGCAAGAAATATTCCAGTTGCAAATGCAAATTTATTAAGTACAAACTTAAATGAGGAAGATACTATATATGGCGGAGGACAAAAATTGGAATCCACTATAGAAGAAGCATATTATAGATTTAAACCTAACGCAATATTTATAACAACTTCCTGTGCATCTGGAATTATAGGTGATGATGTAGATACCATAGCTCAGGAAGCTGAGAATAAATTTAATATTCCGGTTGTATATGTTTCATGTGAAGGCTTTAGATCTAAAATTTGGACCACTGGTTTTGATGCAGCATATCATGCAATAATCAGAAAGATAGTAAAACCACCAATTAAAAAAATGAAAGATATGGTGAATGTGATTAATTTTTGGGGTACCGATATTTTTACTGATTTATTTGGAAGAATTGGTTTAACACCCAACTATATAGTACCATTTTCTACAATAGATCAATTGCAAAAAATATCTGAAGCAGCAGCTACAGTACAGATTTGTCCCACACTTGGAACTTATTTGGCCGCATCTCTTGAACAGGAATATGGAGTGCCGGAAGTTAAAACTCCACCTGCTTATGGAATAGAGGGAACGGATGCCTGGTTTAGGGAACTTGGCAGGATAACCGGGAAAGAAAAAGAAGTGGAGGAATTAATTAAATCAGAAAAAGAAAGGATATATCCTGAACTTGAAAGACTGAGAGAAAAATTAAAAGGAAAAAGAGTCTATATTACAGCAGGTGCTGCCCATGGACACAGCATAATGTATATTTTAAGGGATCTGGGAGTTGAAATTGTAGGAGCCTCCATATTTCATCATGATCCATGTTATGACAACAGAGATGATAAAGGAAAGAGTTTAGATCACCTAGTTAAAACTTATGGAGATATAAAACATTTTAACGTATGTAATAAACAATCATATGAACTTATAAATTCCCTTAATAGATTAAAACCGGATATATTTGTGGCACGTCATGGTGGTATGGCTATATGGGGAGCCAAACTTGGCATACCAACATTTTTGATGGACAATGAACAATTTGGGTTAGGGTATCAAGGACTATTGAATTATGGAAATAAAGTTTTGGATGTACTTGAGACTCCAGAATTTATAAAAAATATTGCTGCACACACTAAACTTGCATATACGGATTGGTGGATTAATCAAAAACCTGATACTTTTTTGGAGGTAAACAAGCATGAGTAAAATATTGGAACAGCCTAGACATTATTGTACTCTTGGAGCACAACAAACAGTAACTGCAATAAAAAGTGCAATACCAATAATTCATTCAGGACCCGGATGCGGTGTAAAACTCTTTAGAGGGCTTAGTACAAATTCTGGCTATCAAGGTACAGGATATTCTGGAGGGGGAACAATCCCATGCACCAATTCAACTGAAAGAGAAGTTGTATTTGGGGGAGAAACAAGGTTAAGAGAGGTAATAGATGGAACTCTTAAAGTGTTAAAAGGAGAAATTTTTGTAGTTCTTACGGGGTGCACTGCGGATATAGTAGGAGATGATGTGAGTCAAGTAGTAAAAGACTACAAGGATCAGGGAGTACCCATAGTATATGCTGAAACAGGTGGATTTAAAGGTACAAATTTTAAAGGACATGAGATAGTAATTAAAGCTATAGTAGATCAGTTTATAGGGGAAAGAAATCCCCAAATTAAAAAAGGTCTTGTAAATGTTTGGTCGTCAATTCCCTACCAAGATAGCTTCTGGGCAGGAAATCTAAATCAGATAAAATATCTTCTAGAGAATATAGGGCTTAAGGCCAACATATTATTTGGACCAAAATCTAGAGGATTAGAGGAATGGAATTCAATACCAGATGCTCAATTTAATATTGTAGTTTCTCCCTGGGTTGGAATTGAAACAGCAGAATTTTTAAAAGAAAAATATGGTACACCTTATTTGCATTATGCGCTGCCCCCTATAGGTGCTGGGGAAACCAGTAAATTTTTAAGAACAGTTGGAGAGTTTGCTAATTTGGATTCTAGTAGAGTTGAAGATTTCATTAAAAATGAAGAGGATAATTTTTATTATTATTTAGAGAGAGCAGCTGATTTTTTTCTTGAATTTAGGTATAGCATACCAGATAGATTTTTTAATATAACAGATTCTTTTTATGCACTTGGCATAAGTAAGTTTTTATTAAATGAACTGGGCATTCTTCCAGGTGAACAATATATAACAGATGATACACCTAAGAAATATCAAAATGATATAATAGATGAATTCAGTAAAATTTCATCCACTAGAAAATTTGAAGTATTTTTTGAATTAGATGGCGGAAAGATACATCAAAGGCTTAGAAAATATAATTTAGGAACACATATTCCATTAATTTTAGGAAGTTCATGGGATAGAGACATAACCAGGGAATTAAATGCCTTTGGAATAAATATAACTCTTCCTGTTATGCATAGACTTGTACTAAATGGAGGGTACCTGGGATATAATGGTGGTTTAAGACTCATTGAAGATATATATGGCAATATATTGGAAACATATAAATAAATATAAGTTATAGTTATATTAAATATGCTGACTAGAAAACTAGAGGTTGTATCTTATTGAGATTCAGCCTTTTTATTTTTGTAAAATAAACTAATTAACTTCAAAGTATAACAAATTAGCCGTTTATATGGTGAATGGAAGTGATAATTAATGAAAAAATTAGTAAAACTAGCTACATTTATATTGGCAGTTTCAATTGCATTTTCTACATTGTTTACAGGATGCGGAAATGGTGAGAATAATACAGATAGTAAAAAAACAATTTTCAATGTTGCATTATCGGGTGATATTAAAGCAGTAGACCCCGCATTTGGGTATGATCGTAACACAAATGCAGTTGTTCTCCAGGTCACTGAAGGTTTATTTTATTATGATGTAAATAATAAGATTGTTCCCAGATTAGCAAAAAGTTACAAGGTTGTTAATCCAACCACTTATGTTTATGAGATTAGAAATGATGTGAATTTTTCGGATGGGACTCCTTTAACTGTTGATGATGTGGTGTTTTCATTAAATAGGTATAAGGATCCTTCTACTGCTTCAGAGGTTGCATGGATGTTTGCTAATGTCACTTCAATCACAAAAACTGGTGATTGGGAAGTAACTGTGAAGCTTAGCAAGCCGGATGCTCTATGGGAACAGACATTGGCTACTACTGCTGGGCATATATATAGTAAAAAATATTATGAGGAGCATAAAAGTAATTTTGGTAAACCAGATGGGGGTATCCTTGGCACAGGACCATTTGTTTTTAAAAAATGGGTAACAGGCAGCGAAATTGATTTAGAAAAGAATACGAAATATTGGGACAAATCTGCCAACATTGCTATTGATAAAATTGTATATAAAATTATACCGGACAGTACAACAAGAGTTAAAGCTTTAACCTCAGGACAGGTGGACTATTTGAGTAATGCTCCAATTGATCAGCTTGATCAACTTAAAGCTTCCCAAAATATAAATGTTTCAAAGGTTAATTCCTTTACTATAAATTTTATAGCATTTAATACTGAACGAGAACCTTTTAATGATGTCAATGTAAGAAAAGCAATTTATTATTCTATTGACAGTAATTCTATTGTAAGTAATATATTCAAAGATACAACAATACTGTCTAATTCTTTACCTATAAATGATGCTATAGTTTCTACTGAAAAAGATTTGTGGTCTTCTTATATTAGAAATGCACCTGATTACAAATATAATATTGATAAAGCTAAAGAATATTTGAGTAAATCAAGTGTACCTAATGGTTTCAAATTCACACTTATAGTAAATGATGAGCCAGCATATTATTCTACTGCATTGTTACTTCAACAAGCTTTGAAACAGATTAACATAGATGTAACTGTTCAAAAAGTTACGTGGAGTGAAAATAGTTCATATCAATTTGGCAGCAGATTCGATAAGGATGGAAAAAGAGATTATGATGCGTTGTTAACTAGATGGACTGCTGATTTTCCAGATGCAGATGGTAATCTTACTCCGTTATATAAATCAGCTAACAAGGGTAAAGGAGGTTCAAATTCAGCTGCATATACAAATGCAGAAGTTGACAAACTCCTAGATGAGCAGTCTTCAGCCACTGATAAGGGGGAAAGGGCTAAACTTCAGCATCAGATTTTAAATATATTGTCAGATGAGGTACCATATGCCATTATTTCTTATCCTCAAACTATCTTTGCTATAAATAAAAATATTAAATATACCTTTGGTGCATCATGGCTTTATAATATCTTCTTTAAAGATTTTGAATTTGAAGATAATTAAATAGGGAATTAGCATTAATAAGAAGGATAAGGATGAGTGTAATGTTGAGATATATTATGAAACGTTTATTACAATTTATACCCATTATTTTTATAGTTTCTATTATTATATTTGGTATGGTTAGAATACCTAAAATTGATCCAGTTGCTGTCATCGTTGGCGGAGGTCAGGCCAGTCAAGAAGAGATAAATAGCATTAGGGAAAAATATAATCTTAATAAGCCTATGGTTATACAGTATTATATATGGATTACTGGAGCGTTAAAGGGTGACTTTGGCTTAAGTATTAGTTATCAGCAGTCAATAACTTCTTTAATTAAAGAGAGACTTCCGGTCACATTGGGACTTACCTTGTTAGGAACATTATTTTCTATTTTAATAGCCATACCTGTGGGGGTGGTTACTGCTGTTAAAAAAAATACATGGGTAGATAGATTTTTATCAATTATTATTTTAATGTTGGTATCCTGTCCAGTATATTTGACATGTATATTAATGATATTGGTTATTTCAGCTTTTTTCCCCAGCTTTTCATTTACAGGAACCTTTACAAATTTCAGTGAGTACATTCAACGTATAGCACTTCCATCCATGGCACTTGCTTTTGGTATGATTGCATTATTGGCACGTGTGACTAGAAGCAGTATGATAGAACAGCTTCAGTCAAACTATATAATGACAGCTAATGCAAAAGGATTACCATTTAAAGATGTTATATTCAAGCATGCATTAAAAAATGCTGCAGTACCTATAATTACTATTTGCAGCATTCAAATTGGTGTAATGATAGTGGGCTCGGTATTAGTTGAAAGAGTCTTTTCTCTTTCGGGTATTGGAAGTTTGTTAATAGATGGTATAAATAATAGTGATTATACTATTGTTCAGGGAGTAACTCTCCTCTTAGTAACTGTTTTTTTATTATTAAATTTGATTGCTGATATTATTTATGCATTTATAGATCCAAGAATCAGATATAAATAGATTTTGTAGGGAAGGGTTAATTATGGGAATAAAGTATTTTTTAAAGGGTAAAAGGAAAAATTACGGAAGATTATTTACATCAACGGTTGTTATATCATTTTTAGTATTAATAGTAATAATTACATCAGCAATATTGGCACCATTAATAGCACCTTATGATCCAAATAAAATAGATTTATCTCTATCACTGCAAAATCCATCTTATTTACATATTTTGGGTACGGACAAAACAGGACGAGATATATTTTCAAGAATGATTTTTGGAGCTCGTACAACATTATTAAGTGCAGTATATGTTGTTTTGATATCTGTAGTAATAGGAATTCCCTGCGGCTTGATCTGCGGATATTATGGAGGTAAAGTTGATGCTTTGATAATGAGAATATGGGATGTAATCCTTTCATTTCCATCATTACTTTTAGCATTTATATTTGTTGTAAGTTTTGGTAGGGGCATGGGAAATGCAATTGTTGCCATTGGAATAATATATATCCCAATGATTTCCCGTCTTACTAGATCGCTTACCCTTGTAGAAAAAAATAAAACATATGTAGAGGCGGCGCGATCCATTGGATGTTCTAGTAGACGAATACTTTTTGTACATATTCTACCGAATTGCATTCCAACTTTATTAAGTGAGCTAACTCTTGATTTAGGCTATGCCATGCTTGATCTAGCAGCATTGAGTTTCCTTGGATTGGGTGTACAACCTCCAACCTCTGATTGGGGTGCAATGCTGGAAGAGGCAAGGGAGTTTATACAAAATAAACCCATACCTGCTGTTGCACCAGGAATTGCCATAATAATAACAGTGGTTTCCATTAATGTGCTCAGTGATGGAGTACAAATGTATTTGAATCAAAGTCAGAGAAAATTACCTTCATTTAAAGAATTTAGAAAATTAGCAGGTGATAAAAATGGATAATGTTATTTCAATAAAAAATTTAAAAGTTGAATTACTTTCTGTAAAAGGAATTATCCATGCCGTAAGGGGGATAAATCTGGATATAAAAAAAGGAGAAATACATGGTTTAGTTGGAGAAAGTGGATGTGGGAAAACAATGACTGCTAAAGCTTTGCTCCGTCTCCATGATGATTCCAGGACCGAATATTCAGGTGAAATACTTTTCAATGACGAGGTAGATATATTAAAGCTTAGGAAAAAAGATATGCAAAAGCTTCGCGGCAGTGATATCTCCATGGTTTTTCAGGATCCCACCACTTCTCTTAATCCCTTAATAACGGTAGGCGAACAAATATGTGAAATGATGAAGGTTCATGAAAATATGGATGTAAAACGGGCATATGTAAAGACATTATGGTTACTTGAAAAGGTTGGAATTCATCCTGCAGAAAAACGATTTAAGCAGTATCCATTTGAGTTAAGCGGAGGCATGATTCAGCGTATCATGATTGCAATTGCTATTTCCTGTAACCCAAAACTTCTAATAGCAGATGAAGCTACCACAGCCCTTGATGTAACAATCCAGGCACAAATACTTCAGCTGTTTAAAAATTTGCAGAGAAATTTGGGAATGACTATTATGCTTATTACACACAATTTTGGAGTAGTTGCGGAGGTATGTGACAGGGTATCGGTTATGTATGCAGGTAAAATTGTAGAAACAGGAGATGTAAAAGACATCTTTACATCTCCTGTACATCCATATACAAGGGCGCTGATAAATAGTATTCCAAAACCAGGATGTCACAGCAAGCCATTAGAAACGATTCAAGGGAGTCCTCCTGAACTATTTAAAAAAATAAATGGCTGTGCATATGCACCACGCTGTAAATTTGCTGCAAAAAAGTGTACTGAAGTAATACCTGAAATTATATATAGTAAAAATGGTCACACAGCAGCTTGTCATTTAGAAGTATAAATTGGGGAGAGAATTTTATGGCTGAACAAATTATTAAAGTAGAGCATTTAAAAAAATATTATGAAGTAAATGGAACTGGATTCATAAAGAATGATATTGAATACCTGCATGCGGTGGATGATGTATCTTTTGAGATCAATAAAGGTGAAATTTTTGGCATTGTTGGAGAGAGCGGATGTGGCAAATCTACACTTGGACGCTGCATTTTGCGATTGACTGATAGTACCGGAGGTAATATATATTTTAAGGGAAAGGACATAACTTACATAAATCAACATAACTTAAAAAGTGAAAGGAGATATATGCAGATGGTTTTCCAAAATCCTTATTCATCTTTTAATCCCAAAATGACTATAGGCAAATCTTTACACGAAGTAGGTAAAATATATAAAATATCAAAAGATGATTCCACAAAAAGAATTAATCAGCTTCTTGAATATATAAGACTATCTGAGGATGTGATCAATCGTTACCCCAATGAGCTCAGTGGAGGTCAATTACAAAGACTGGCAATAGCAAGAGCACTTTTTTTCCAGCCGGATTTTATTATTGCAGATGAGCCAGTATCTGCACTGGATGTTTCAGTGCAGGCGCAGATTCTCAATCTTATTTTAGATTTACGTGATAAACTTGGGCTGACCATGATATTTATATCACATGATTTAACAGTGGTAGAATATATTTGTGATGTTATTGCTGTTATGTATCTGGGCACAATTGTTGAAAAATCACCTAAAGAAGATTTGTTTAAAAATATCTACCATCCGTATACCGAAGCACTTATATCTGCTGTACCCAAAAGTGATCCAAAACATCAAACTTCAAGGATTATATTAAAAGAAGATCTGCCAAATGCCATTGATATGCCAAAAGGATGCCGCTTTTCACTTAGATGTCCTAAATTTAAGAAAGGAAAGTGTGATGTTGAGGTGCCTGCTTTGAGAGAAATATCGGAGGGACATTTTGCTGCCTGTCACTTTGTTTAATTACAAAATATGATATACTTTAATCATATAAATTAAGAAATCTATATAATTATTGGAGTTAACAGAGCTATGAATGAAAATTATTTTACTAATGCAGTTGCCATTGCCAAAGATATATGTATAAAGAAGCTGAAAGAAGGAGACATTGCAGTAGATGCCACTATGGGAAATGGAAATGATACTGTATTTTTAGCGGAAATTGTGGGACAATCGGGAAAGGTATATGCTTTTGATATACAACAGGATGCTGTTAAAAATACACAAAAAAAGATAGCTTACAAAAATCTTTTTAAATATGTAAAGCTTATAAATGACGGGCATGAAAATATGGACAATTATATAAGTGAAAAAGTGAAGCTTGTTATTTTTAACCTTGGATATTTACCTAAAGGAGAACATTCCATTACAACTAAGGCAGATACTACACTTGCAGCACTTAAAAAGGCGTTGAATTTAATTGATGAAAATGGAGTAGTAATTTTGGTAGTATATTATGGCCATGAGCAGGGGGAATTTGAAAAAATGTCTTTGGAAAGGTATGTAAAAACATTAGATCAAAAGAAATATAATGTGGTTAAAATGAATTTTATCAATCAAATTAATAGTCCACCTATGCTTATTATAATTGAGAAAAGGTAGAGAGATTTTCAGCAGCAAGGAGATGTTCGTAAAGAAATCCTTGCTATTTTAAGTTTTTAATGGTCATGGTGAAAGGAATGAACATTATTGTGAATAAATATAATAAAAAAATATTTATAGTAGATGATGAAGTAAAGATTACAGAGGTTATAAAATCCTATCTTGAAAATAGTGGATATTTTGTATATGTAGCATATAATGGTGTGGACGCCATGAATCTATTTAACAAAATAAATCCTGATCTTATAATTTTAGATTTGATGCTTCCTGATATTTGTGGAGAAGATATTTGTGAAATGTTAAGAAAAAGATCAAAAGTTCCTATTATAATGCTTACGGGGAAAACAGATGAAGAAGATATACTTAATGGACTTGATATAGGGGCAGATGATTATATGACAAAACCCTTTAGTCCAAGACAACTTGTAGCTCGGGTGAAAGCTTTGCTTAGAAGAACTGAGGATGAGCTTGGAGAAAAGAATTCTTTATTTTCACTTAATGATAATGATTTAATAATTAATGATTTAAATTATGAAGTTAAAAAAGCAGGTAATATAGTTAACCTTACACCTATTGAATACAATATATTAATAACTATGGTTAGATATCCTGGAAAAATTTTTACCAGGGAAGAGTTAATCATTGTTGCATTGGGACAGAATTTTAAAGGCTATGATAGGACTATTGATTCTCATATAAAAAATTTAAGATACAAAATAGAAGATAACCCTAAAGAACCAGAATATATTTTAACTATGAGAGGCATAGGTTATAAATTTGGAAGTGTTTAGGGGGCATTTTATATGAGAGATAGTTTAAGAAGTAGATTGACCCTATCCTATATACTTATTTCTCTTGTATGTATATTGACTATAAGCATTCTCACAAATGTGTTTCTTGAAAAACAATTCAGGGAGTACACTATTCGTAATCAGGAACGTAAAAATGAAGAAATAGCTGACTTGATAGGCAAGCAATATGGTGATAATGGAGTGTGGAATTATACTGCCATCGAGAATATAGGAGTTAATGTTATTGAGCAAGGAATGATTATAAAAGTAATAGATAATTATGGCAGGGTAATGTGGGATGCAGCTGTCCATAACAATGGGCTATGTAAGCAAATGTTAGATGACATGATTAACAAAATGAGCAGGCATTATAATAATTGGGATGGAAAATACCGGGTTAAAGAATATTCAATTTATCATAATAAAAATAAAATAGGAAATGTAGTAGTAGGTTATTATGGTCCATTTTACTATAATGATAATGATTTTGCTTTTATTCATGCACTAAATAAGTTCCTTATAGGTACTGGTGTATTTTCTCTATTTTTTGCACTAATATTAGGGGGATTTATGGCTAAATGGTTGAGCAATCCTATTACAAGAGTCATTAGAACCGCAGAAAATATTTCTAAAGGTTATTTTAAAAATAGAGTCAAGGAAAAATCTAAAACAAGAGAAATTAAATTATTGATCTCCACAATTAATAATTTAGCTGAAACTCTAGAAAGGCAGCAATTATTGAGAAAAAGGATGTCAGCTGATGTTGCACATGAACTGAGAACTCCCCTTGCAACCATTCAGAGTTATGTAGAGGCAATGATAGATGGCATATGGAAGCCAGATAGGGAAAGATTAATGAGTTGTCATGAAGAAATAATGCGGATAACTAGATTAGTTGGAGATCTAGAAAAATTGGCGAAGTATGAAAGTGAAAAACATAAATTAAATAAAATTGAATATGATATCTATGAACAGATACAAAGTATAATATATAATTTCGAGACTAATTTTAAAAATAAAGGGGTAGAACTGCATTTTTATGGAAAAAGTGAAAATATAGTTGCCGAAAGAGATAAAATAAGTCAAGTTATAATAAATTTGATATCCAATGCATTAAAGTATACTCCAAAGCATGGGTTGGTAGAAATAAGAGTTGGAAGAAGAGAAGATATGGTAAAAGTAAGTGTAAAAGATACGGGAATTGGAATTTCTCCAGAGGATTTACCCTTTGTTTTTGAAAGATTTTATCGTGCTGATAAATCCAGAAATAAATTAACAGGTGGCTCTGGAATAGGATTAACAATAGCTAAAACTATTGTAGATTTACATAAAGGGAGAATAACAGTACAGAATAATTTTGATAAGGGCACAGAATTTGTAGTTTTATTACCTAAGGCATCTTCCAATAAATAGATAACTAATGAGTATGTTTATATGCAGTTAAAAAAATATTAACAATTTCTCCATGAAATCTCCATAGTATTTTTATAAAATATGAGTTTTATATTGACAAACATATTAAATTGTATTAATATAGTAAAAAAATAATAATGCTAGTATATTACTTGAGCTAACTAGAAAGCTAGAGGCTAACAGTTCCTTTTAATTAAAGGGAGTTGTTGGCCTTTTTTAGTTAGTTTTAGTTAATGATTTTAAGGAGGTAAAGTTATGAATAAGAGAAGAGTATTATCCATAGTACTTACATTTGCACTGGCAATAACAACTCTAAGTACTAATATAAGCTTATCTACTGTTAGGGCAGCATCTGGAGAAGTAACGAGAACAAGTGGCTCTGATAGGTACCAGACAGCATCTCAAGTTGCTGTGACAAATTGGACAACCTCAGATAATGTAGTATTAGTGTCAGGTGAAGGTTATGCAGATGCAATAAGTGCTTCTGTGCTGGCTAAAAAATTGAATGCACCTATACTTTTAACTACTCCAAAAGTTTTAAATTCATATACAAAAACAGCACTGGATACGTTAGCACCAAAGAACATATATGTTATCGGAGGTAATGCTTCTGTTTCTAAAGAAATTAGAGATTTTTTAAAAAGTTCCTATAATATTATTGAACTTGGCGGTGCTAATAGATACGAAACCAATGTGGCTGTAGCAAAAAAACTTGTGGAACTGGGAGTAGATCCATCTAATGCAGTTTTGGTTGGCGGAGAAGGATTTTCAGATGCTTTGACAGTTGCTTCAATTGCAGCTGTAAAAGAACAAATATTACTACTTGGTAATAATGATTTAAATTATATAAAATCTGTTAAAGATTTTATATATGAATATAAATCAAGTGTTACCGTAGTAGGAACTGATTTTGTTATTAATGAGGATACTTATAAAGCAGTTAATGCAGTAAAAAGAATAAGTGGAGGTACAGATAGGTTTGATACAAATCTTAAAGTTTTAGACGCCTTTAAGGATGATATAAAGACCTCTAAATTTTATGTAGCAAATGCAAGTGGTGATGGATATGCAGATGCTCTAGTTGCTTCAGTGCTAGCAGGTAAAAATGAGTCACCACTGGTGTTATTGGATAATGAAACATCTAAATCCACTGCCAATGCTATTGATTATATAAAGACGAATTTAGCTGATTCATCAGAAGTTGAAGTTTTAGGTGGAACTGGTGTTATTCCAGAAAATATTGTTACTAAAATAAATGGTTACATATCACCAACTGGAAATGAAACTAATCCATCAACGGGTGGTTCAAGTTCGGGAACTTCAACTACTGTACAGACTTTTAAAGGGTATATTCAGGATGAGGATTGTTTTATTAGTTATGCTCCAAACTATGGTGATGATACAAAAACGTGTTTATCAATGAAGTCCTGTACAGTAAGTGGATATGGAATAACAGCCCTTCAAAGTGACGGCAGTTATAAATTCTACTATTTTGATGGGGATTTTGCAACTTTTGCTGATGGAAAAACCTTTGATGGTACTGGTTCACAGTTATCTGCATGGAATTTAATACAAAATACCTCTAAGAAGGATCATATTACTATAACTGTAAAAGGAACCTTAAAGGGAGATACAAAAATTTCTCCATATGATGGTAAAAGTTATCCAGTAATAACAGTATCCTCTTTAACAGAATCCTCAAGTAGTTCAAGTAGTTCGGGAGGTTCAGGTAGTTCAAGTAGTAGTACATCTACTGAGCAAACTTTTGCAGGATATATTATAGATAAGGATTGTTTTAGTCCAAATTCAAATCCTGGAGATGACACTAAACCTTGCTTATCAATGAAGTCTTGTGCAGCAAGTGGATATGGCATAGGAGTCCCACAGGATGATGGTACCTATAAATTTTATTATTTTGATGGACAATTTGCTCCAAATGCTACCGGTACACAGGCAAAAGCATATGATTTAATCGATAAAAGCACAAAGAATACTCGTATTTCTATTGCTGTAACTGGCAAATTGAATGGAGATGTTAAAGTTGTAGATGGTGTAAGTTATCCGGTAATAACTGTATCCTCATTAGCAGAAGGTCCAGAACCAATAACCGTACCTGTAACTACTTCAAAGGTATATGAAGGTTGGTTATCCGATGAAACTAATGCTAAAGATGTAAATGATCCAACAGAAATCGCTAAATCATGCCTAGGAAACAGTGATTATGGCATAGTAGTTGTACAATCTGACTATTCATTTAAGTTCTATAAATTTGATACAAAGGGACAAGAACTTGCAAAAAATATTTTAGATAAAACTGAAAAAGAGAGGGATTTGAGAATAAAAATAAATGGAGTATTGGATGAAAGTACAAATACCATTAAACTATCAACAATTGAAGAAGAACAGGAGCTTGTTGGTATTATACTTACAAAAAGTACTTTTGATAACAGCAGTGACCCTACTGCAGTTAAACGTGATGATATTGTGGTATCAGCAGATAGTGGCTATGGTGTTGCAGTGAAAGGAGATGACGGCAAATACAAGTTCTATGTACTTGATGAAGCTGGAAATAAATCTGCTAAAAGTGTATTGTCATGGTACGTAAATTGGGCAGATAATGTAAGCAGTATACCTGTACTTGTACGTGGAATAGTAGAGGTTGATAATATTATAACCTCTGCTGTTATACGTGAACGCTGTATATCAGGACAATTAGTTTCAAAAGCCATATTTGATCAGGATAAGGCACTAAAAGATATAACTAAAGTAGATCTTTTAACACCTGAAAGTGCAGCTAGTGGCTATGGTTATTATGTACACAGTTGTGGTGGTCATCAGTATTTCCCATTTGATAAAGATTCTAATGACCTTGTTAGGAAGTTTATTGAAAGTTCAACAACAACTGGGAAAATTAAAGTAAAGCCTTATGGCTTCTGGTACTGGATTGGAAATACTATTAAACTTAACAATATTGTTGAAGATATTGAAGCAGAAGCAGAGGAACCAGTAGATGAAGAAATAAGCGGTGTGGTAGCTACTAGAAGCTATTTCAAAGGCAGCGAATATCAGGAACTTGGAGTACCTGGAACTATAACAAAAGATTTTCTATTAGATTCTAATAATGCTGCCAGTGGCTATGGAATTATATATAGAACCTGCTGCAGATATGGATATTTGAGATTTGATGAAAATGGTACAAAACTTATAAAAGATATCATAAATAAATCGAATAACACAAGTAATATAAATGTTATTGTGCAGGGAAAAAGAGATGAGGATACAATTTATGTTACTAGTGTTGTGGAAGCATATGATCAAACATACAGTGGCACATTGCTTAAAACAGATACAGAGGGTTATGGTGTAAAAGTCAAGCAGGAAGATGGAACTTATAAATTCTATAAACTCAGCACTAAGGGAGATTATTATCATGAGAGTGGACAGGAGCAAGCAAAAGATTTCCTTTCAGACTTGAAAAAAGATACCACTACAGTTGATATAAAAGGTACTTTTGATGGAGATAGTATTGTAGTTTCTTCTATTAAGGAAAATTTATCGATTACTCCAGCTCCGTCAGAATCAGAACCTAAAGAACAGGCTTTTACGGGATATATTCAGGATCAGGATTGTTTTATTAGTTATGCTCCAAACTACGGTGATGATACAAAAATGTGTTTATCAATGAAATCCTGTGCAGCTAGCGGATATGGAATAACAGCTCTTGAAAGTGATGGCAGCTATAAATTCTACTATTTTGATGGGGATTTTGCAACTTTTGCTGATGGGAAAAACTTTGATGGTACTGGTTCACAGCTATCTGCATGGAACTTAATACAAAATACTACAAAGAAAAATAATATAACTATAACCGTAAAGGGTACGTTGAATGGAGAAACAAAAACTGCCCCAGACGGTAATACTTATCAGGTAGTTACAGTAACATCCTTAGCTGAAAATTAATTTCTGATTTAAAATCGGGTATTAAGGAAATATAGGTAAGTATTTTTTCTTAATACCTTTCTTTAAATAGATAGAATATGAGGGGGAAAATAATGGAGAATCATCTACTGCTTTTTTTAAAAGATCTTTTTTATTTAAAGTATCTTCCATCACTTGGGAATAACGCCAGCTTCAGTTTGATTTTTTTATTTGGAATATTAACTTCAATTCACTGCATTGGCATGTGTGGGGGGATTGTTCTTACGCAATGTATAAATAAAAATGAAACTAAAACAGTTGGTAAAGAACTTGGTAAAAGTACATTTCTACCTATTACAATCTACAATATTGGCAGAGTGATATCCTATACTATTATTGGAGGTATAGTCGGCGGGATTGGACAGGTACTCACCCTATCAGGCGTTTTTAAAGGGATTATTCCAATCATAGGTGGAGTATTTATGATTATTATGGCTATAAATCTTCTTGGTATTTTTCCTGTATTAAGACACTTAAATATTTCAATGCCTAAATTTGTTGCAAAGAGAATTATGGGAAAAAATAGCAGTACAAGTCCTTTGATTGTAGGATTATTAACGGGTTTAATGCCCTGTGGACCTTTGCAGATGATACAACTTTATGCTCTTAGCACCAGAAGTGCCATCTATGGAGCAGTTTCTGCCTTTATATTTACATTAGGTACTATTCCAGGTATATTTGCATTTGGTACATTTAGTGCAATAATCAATAAGAAGTTTTCAAGATATATTTTAAAGTTCAGTGCTGCTTTAGTAATTATTCTTGGTATTGTAATGATTGGGAGAGGTCTTGCACTTACAGGTGTTGTATTTCCATCATTTTTAGATTCTAACAATAAGACAGGTGGCTATGAAGTCTCTGTTGTCCATGGAAATATACAGACAGTGACTACGAGTATTGGACAGGATTATTTTCCGCCAATTCAAGTTGCAAAAGGAATTAAAGTTAGATGGACTATAAAGGTTGATAAGTCGGTTTATTCTGATTGTAATAATGCAATACAAATACCTGTTTATAATATAGAAAAGAAATTTGTTGTAGGAAACAATATAGTAGAATTTATGCCAGATAAAGAAGGAGAGTTCATTTATACTTGCTGGATGGGCATGATTAAAAGCAAAATCAAAGTTGTATCAAGGGAAGAATTGAGACAAGCGTCTAATTCTAGTAGTTTAACTAGGTCAATAAAACAAGTGGCTAATTCAAGTACTCAAACTTCAAAAAATACATCACAAAAGGAGAATTCATCTAAAGTATCAAACATAAAGGATAATACTGCTGGCAATTCAAATAATGAGTTGTCGGAAAACAATTTAAAAACCGGCCAATCAAAATCAGAAGATTCTAATACTGTGCCAGCACAGGTACAAACACCAGCACCGGCACAAACTACAACGGTTACTTTAACAGGCTTTATTCAAGATGAAGATTGTTTTGTTCAGTACGTAGATTCAGATACTGGTAAAGCAAAACAAGATCCGGGTAATGACACAAAAGATTGTTTATCAATGCAGGCTTGTGCAAACAGTGGATATGGAATAACAGTACTTCAAAGTAATGGAACTTATAAATTCTATTACTTTGACGGAAAATTTGCGATTGGAAAGGGAGAAAGTTTTATACTAGGGACTGGTACCCAGGCGTTAGCATGGGAATTAATTAATAAGACAAATAAACAAGATCATATTGCTGTTACTGTTACAGGGACTTTAAATGGAGATACAAGAACCAATACAAATACTGCTTTTCCTGCCAATGTAGATGGAAAATATTATCCGGTTATAACTGTATCACAATTGTACGAGAATTAAAGTACTTGAGAATCAAGTGATTGGTTAGTTATTTCTAAATATCTAATTTTTAGCAGTAAGGAGATTTTTATAAAAATTCCTTACTGCTTTTAAAATATGTCTACAATAATACATAATATGTATTTAAAGAGTATTTGCAATTTTATTTAATTCTTCAGAGGATGAGGCTATTTCCTCTATACTGGCTGTAATTTCTTCTGTAGCAGCAGCTTGTTCTTGACTGGCAGATAAAGAAATTTGACTTTTCTTATTTGATTCATCTACTCTTTCTTTTATATTATCTGTTAATTTTGTAATCTTAGGTATGGTATCCTTAGATTGTTCAGATAATCTTCTTATTTCTGCAGCTACAACTCCAAATCCCTTACCAAATTCTCCTGCTCTTGCTGCTTCTATTGAAGCATTTAAACCCAGCATTTTAGTTTCATCTGCAATTTCCTTTATAAATTCAGATACCTTATTAATTTCTTCTAATAAGGCAGTTATTTCATTAATAGTAGTACTAAGATTTTGTTGGTTAGCATGTATTTCAGAAGCGGAAGCTGCTAATTCCTGAATGGTAGATGATATTCCAGTAAGGCTGTTTTCCAGATTAGCAGACATGTTACGTAGGGTTACAGCAATTTCCTTTGGAGTAGTGACACTAAAGGCCCCTACAATTTCATTGGTATCTTCGTCAAATAAGGGGTAGGCTGATAATCTTACAGGAACTCCATACTCTAAGGTACTTATTTCTTGTGATTCAGGTTTTTTAGACTGTATTACTTTACTTTCAATATGATTTTTATCAAGGGCAACTCCTTCTTTTAAAAAAGGTATATCAAATTTTTGGGAAGATTGAGTACTTATAATCTTATTTAAGTCTGCTATTCTAAGTTGAACACCTTCAGAAAACATTTCAGATAACATCGGTGCAAAGTCAGGAAATGCCTTTAGTACAGAGTGTACTTTGGGTATTGCAAAAGAAAAGGCGCCTATGGCATTATTTTCTTCATCAATAATTGGAATTGAGGATATGTGTAATCTAGTGCCGTAAACAGAACGGGGTATATTCTGAGATAGAATTCTTTTTTCACGGATAGAAAGCATGCTTGTACTATTTTTATCCAGTTTAAGTCCAACATAAAACACATTAATATCAAGAGAATCAGATTTTTTTACCCAGGTCATTGTATCTCCTTCTATAATTCCATACACAATACCTCCAGGTATTAAATTTGCTTCTATTTCGGCCAAGGCTTTTAGGTCAGATAATGATTTCATGGAAATCATGACAACAACTCCTTTTTAAGTTATATTTTTACTGCAGTCTATATATTTATATAAATATTTAACTCAATAATAATTCGTATTTGAATTTTAAAACTTTAGCTATTTATTTTAAATTATTTTTACTAATATTATATTTTATTGATTAATTGTTTAGAATTAACACTATAGTTAAATATAAGTATTAATAAAAACCTTTTTCTTTAAATAAAGTTAGTCTGCTGAATAATTAAATATGTAATTTATTACTTAAAATTTATATGATAGCATTGGGAGCTTTAAAGATTCCACGGATATTTCCTAACTAAATTTAATTAAAACAAAACAAATATTTTGTATTATTATGGTAGTATATTTTAAATTTAATTAAACTTAATGATAATATTTATATAATAATTATATGGTATAAGATAAAAAAGACTATATTTAAACTTAAATTACAAATATATTATGAAATGTTTGCATGTTTTTACAAAATGTATTATAATAAAATAGGACAAAATATTTGTTTTGTTCTATTTTGCTGTATTATTTTATTTGATTATCCACTCCAAATTTTTGATGGAGCATTTTGTAGGAAAGGGATATTTAAATAATAATTCTTCAGCCAGAAAATCTATTATTTACACACAAACAAAGTTTTAGATAAATTTAGCCTGTTGAATAGTTAAACATATAATAAGTGTTTTAGCTTACTGTTATTCAACAAGCTAATAATATTTTATAGAAAAGGTTATTTTTATTATCTGTTAAACTTCATTTTATTGATATTGAACTCACCGCTTATTTCATCCTGCTCATATTCTATATGTGATATTTCCAGGTCATTATTAGATATCTTATAGTTTGAGGAAACGCATCCTGAGTTGTTATATATATTTCTAAATCGCTTTAATTGTTTATTAGATTTTAAATTCATATTATATTCTCCTCCAAGCTTGATTTACAATATTTACATTTGAATATCCATTTATATTACCCTCTCCCATGTTATGAATTGCTCCGTCAAAAATGTAGCCATAACTCATATCAGCTGTTTCAATAATTCCTGAACATACAGAAAATTTACCTAAGGAATCTGCTGTTTCTTCAGGAGAGAACGGAATATTAAAAGAAAAGTCTTTTTCGTAAGTTTCATAAAGACTCCATAATTTTTTTTCTAACTCATCGGAACAATTTTCTATAGGAAGTTTAATTATGTTTTTGGCTTCCCGCCTTGTTATCATATAGCTGTGCGATTGGAGTTTTTCTGTTAAAATATTTACAATTTCATTTATCTTATATTCATCCTGATAATTCATATGCATAAGAAGCAGTTCTTTTGCAACAGTTCTTATTAGTGCATGACTTCTGAATATACTTCCAACAGCTAAAGGATGAATATGTTCTGTTAAGTTAGTAAAGACTTTAATTAAAGTTTCATCAGTTTTAAGACCTATTACATCTTTGGCAATAGAAAAGAAAGAATATACATCCTCCACATTAATAGGGAGCTTCATATTATTGGCATCTTCAGGATTAAAAACGCTGGTTATGTTAGGATCTACAGGACTTAGTTCCCCCATCTTAGTCATGATTATTTCAGAGGCACCAAGGCATATTAAAGTACCTGCACTATAAGCTTTATAGGGCACTAATACTGAAAATTTGCTGCAGTATTCGTATATGAGTTCAACTAAACGGAGAGATGTCAGTACATCTCCTCCTTTAGTAAAAATAAAAAGATCTATTTTATCTGTTTTTCCTGAATGCTCAAGAAGTTTGTGAAAAATTGGAATAATATCCGGGGCTACCCTTATGTTGACATTTTGTCTGTCACCGCAGAAGTAGCATATTACTTTGGAATTACGTTCTTCTGATATATCTTTAATTAATTTATATCTAGTTTCATTCATTTTAATCACATCCCAAAATTGAAAATTGAAATTTAGTTAAGATTATTGTTTGAATTTGGTCTTATATATATTCAGATTAATGGAGTTTTATTTTTAAATATTTTAAAAAATTTTTTGAATAATTTTTCCTTTAATATACAATAATAAGTACTGTAAAAAATAAAAAATTAGGAGGTACATTATTATGCAAATTAATACTAATAATTTAGAACAGCAGGGAACTAATATACAACAGTTGAGGTTTGTTCCAATATCTTCAAATGTTTCATGCATGGGTACTACTGTTAACTATGGAATTGGTACACATTCAGGAGCGGGGATAAATGCTTTTTCCAATAATTCTCAGCCTATGACTGGTTGGGCTATTAGCCCACAGGTGGGGTATGTCAATGCTTCTCAAATTACTAATACTACACCTTGCATTTCAGCATCTCAATTTGGTCAAATGGGAAGTGGAACTTTTAACGGCATAACTTATAACACTCAAATTCCTATGGGAAGAAACCTTATGATTCAGCCTACTGTAGATATTTCAGAAACATCCAGTGACATTATGGTATCTGCTTATGTATCGAATTCTGCAATAAATGATTTAAAACTTAATGTTACTGACGATTCATTAACAATATCAGGTACTTTATTAAATGGCTCCAATCAATTTGTATTAAACAGAACAATTCCACTTTCAACAAGTGTAAGGGCAGAAGCTGTGGAAGCTACGCTGCAAAGTGGAGTTGTTGAAATAAGATTGCCAAAGACGGAAAAATTTAATAGAGCATCCCATACATTAGGGAAAGATACTGGAAATGTAATGATAAGTAAATAATATTACTACTATAATTAAATCACTTTCACATTGAAGAAAAGGGTACCCTTGAACTGCTGACAAGATATGTTTGTCAGCAGTTTTTTACATAGGTAAAGACCGCTGGATAGAATGTTTAAATAAATATTTTTTACAGATTAGGGGAAATATATTTATTATATAGATTGGGGTGATATAAATGGATAATAAAGAATATAACATAAATCACAACATTGAAAATATAAAGAATTTATTAGGAGAACAAACTGAAGTGGTAGTAAGAAACTTACTTATAGGAAAAAACAATTGTATAGAAGCTGCCATTATTTATTTAAACGGTCTTATAAATAAAGATGTTATAGATAGAGATATATTAAATCCATTAATGTTACATGTGAAAGAAGACTTTGCAGGAAAAAAGGATATAGAAGACTATATACAAAAAAGATATATTGCTGCCAGTGATTCTTGCATTGAAAGAGATATAAGTAATGTTATAAACAGTGTTAAAAGGGGAAAAACTGTGCTAATAATTCAAAACTGCTGTAATTTTATCATAATAAATACTGCAGGAGGAAATTATAGAGCTATATCTGAACCGGAAAATGACCTTTCCTTAAGAGGGCCAAGAGAGGGTTTTGTGGAGAATTTAGAAACCAATATAAGTATATTACGGAGGAGAATAAAAGACAGAAATTTAACTACAGAGAAATTTACATTGGGAAGAAGATCTCAAACAGATTTAGTAATTATGTATATAGATGATGTAGTAGATAAAGAGTTCCTTAAAAGGATGAAAGATAAAATAAGTAAAATAGATGTAGACTTTATTCCAGCAAATAGTATCATTGAACAGTGTATAGAAGAACATCCTTATAGTGTTTTGCCTCAGACCAGTGGTTCTGAAAGACCTGATGTAATAGAAGCAGGCTTGATGGAAGGGAAAATAGCTTTTTTACTAGAGGGTACACCTTATGTTACAACTTATCCGTCCATATTTATAGAATTTTTTCAGACTGCAGAGGATTATTATGGAAGGACATTACAGGCATGGTTTATAAGATTTGTGAGAATTATAGCTGTATTTATAGTGATATCTGTTCCTGGAATATATATAACATTAATTAAATTTAATCCAGAACTTATTCCTGTTGAATATATTAAGTCTCTTATAGAAGCAAGGCAGGGTATAGTGTTAACTCCTTTTATGTCCTTGCTGGTTATGCAGTTAACTATAGAATTTTTGAGAGAGGGTGGACTGAGGATGCCGGGGAAAATAGGCCAGACAATCAGTGTAGTAGGAGGTATTATAATCGGAGATGCTGCAATTCAGTCAAAGGTTATAAGTTCACCTACTTTGCTTGTGGCGGGAATTACTACAGTGGCCTCTTTTGTAATATCTAATTATCAAATGTCTATTGGTATAAGAGCTTTGACGTATCCCATGCTTATATTGGCAAATTGGCTTGGAGTACTTGGCATAGTTATAGGATGGTTTTCTATATTGGCTTATCTTTGCTGCTTGGAGAATTTTGGAGTACCATACATGGTATTCCAAAAGAGTGACATGAAAGATATATTTATAAGGGCGCCCATATGGAAGATGAATAGAAGACCTAAAGCCATCCCAAATAATGATTCCACCAGACAAAGCAACTTTGGGAATGAGAAAAATGTATAAGTCAAAAGATGTATTCTTAACCCCCAGTCAATTTACATTTACATTAAAATCAGCTATGGTAGGCATTGAAATTATGTATATACCTAATAGTATTATAAAATTTGCAAGACAAGACAGTTGGATCAGTTGTATATTGGGAGCAGTATATCCTTTGTATATATTGCTCATAGCAAACTATTTATGTAAAAGATCTTATAATGAGGATATATTAGTATTAAGCAAAAAATGCTTTGGAAATATTTTAGGCAGTATTTTAAATTTTATTTTTATATCTTACTTTTTATTCATGCTTACATCAGAGTTTTCAGGATACATTCAGGTATTTAAAGTATATGCTACCGGATTTTTGCAGAACTATCAGATGCTATTTACTACATTGATTCCTGTAACCTATATTGTTTATAACGGCATAAAACCATTAGGTAGGTTAAATGAGGTGGGTTTTTACTTAACCATAACTTTGCTTGTTATTCCCATAGGGATATTAGCTTATGGAACTTTTTTAAACTTAATGCCTGTATTTGATAATAGTATAGGTAATATATTAAAAGGATCTATACAGACAGTTTTTCCTTTTTCAGGTATGGAAGTTATACTGTTTATTTATCCTTTTTTAAAAGATAAGAAGAATTTGTTGAAATGTGGTTTAAAAGCAATTGTTATTGTAACATTTATTTATACATGGACAGTTTCTGCAACTATTTACTATTTAGGTATTGAAATTTCCCCTAAATACTTATGGCCTGTTCTGACATTGGCTGACAGTGTACATATTCCCATTGTAAATAGCTTTAGATTTGTATTTATAGCCCTGTGGTCTTTAGTACAATTTAAATGTATGGCTACTTATTATTTTTCAATTTCTTATAGTTTAAATCAATCTATAAAAAAGATATCCCCTCAGACATTTACACTGCTGTTATATCCTTTAATAATTATTATAACTAGTTTATATGGAAATCCTACAACAAGAAAAATTTACACAGATAGAATAACCAATGTATATGCAGCATTTAATATTATATATATTTCTACAATAGCAATTTTAATTCATTTTAAAAAGGATAAGGAAGTAGAAAAAGCTTAAGTGTAGAATTACAAAAACTCCTCATATACATTTTTATTTGTATTGGGGAGCTTTTATATTATTGGATTATTTAATTCCTGCTAAATTTTTGTGATCTATTGCTTGAGGTGGTTGTTCATATAGTTTTTTACTTATCATCATATCTAAAATATCTTTGGTATATTTTATAAGTTCCTCTGTGAATTCAATGTAAATATTTTGTAAGTCATTTCTCTTGGCATCTGATAGGGCTATTCCTATACTGCCCATTTTGGTGGAACACATTATCAATATTTTGTTCATTATTAATTTTTCTGAAAAAGGTGAAACTGTAGAATCAGTTATATACATATCAGAAGAAGATGGCACAGGAATATCTTCTTTTTCTAATAAAGAATTTAAGATATCATTTTGTTTAGAAGCTAATTCTTTCCCTCTTAATATATACTCAGAAATTTTTTTGTCTTTATAGACTTGAGCAAAGGCTGTAAAAAGAGTTTTTCTTATTATAGTTCCAAGAGCCATAGAAAAAATATGGGTTATTTCACTAGTAAGTAGGGGTCTCTTTTTTCCAAACCAGTTTAACATGAATTGCTCACTTTTCACATATTGAATACTTTTAGGCACTTCCACATGAGGTGTTCTTATAAAAATGCCTTTTGATAATTTTAATTCTGTAGATTTATTATAGAGATCAACATAGTCTAAAATACATTTTGAAAAATAATCTCTAATGTCATTACGAGCTATTTCATTTAAAGTTGAGGTATAATTTTGCATACCAATTTTTGATACATAAGATAAATACTGTACATAAAAACTATCTGTGAATAAGCGTGGAGCATTTATATTGACATCTTTTTCATTAAAACCATCTGGTATAGGTAATTGTTCTCCAGTAAATATGTCGGATAATATTTTGATACGGCTGTTACATAGCTCTAAAGTTTGTTGTAAAAGTTTTTTTATTTCAACATCTTCAACTGAGTTTAAAAAATACTGAAATTTACATACCAATAAACTCTCAGCCATGTAGGAATTCCAGATTCCTGTTATTTCCGATGAAACTAAGGGTATTTGTGTAATATTTGACATAATTATAACCTCCTAAATATAAATATTTTTTGTTAAAGTAAAATTATATTGTTAAATGTTCACATAGCAATTTTAAAAATATTAAATACATCTTCTGCAGTTGCCTGCCTAGGATTTGTAAATATAGCTATATCTTTTACTGCATTATTTGAAAGAAATTCTAAATCTTCTTCTTTTACTCCTAAATCTTTTAAATTTATGGGAACATCCAGCTCTTTAGATAAAGTTTGAATTTTATTCTTAATCTTGCAGAGAGCTTCATGTCGATTTAATGCGTTTTCTCCCATAGCGCTGCACAGCGTAAGAATCCTTTCCTCAGGTATGGAGGGAGAATTAAATTCAATTACATGGGGTAAAAGTACTGTATTACATATTCCATGAATTTGTTGATAAAAACCACCTATTTGATGAGTCATGGCATGAACAAGCCCTAACCCTGCATTGTTAAATGCCAGTCCTGCCATTATATTGGCATACATCATCTGTTCTCTGGCCTCTAAATCATTTCCGTTATCGCGAGCTCTTTTTATATAGGTGAATACTAGTCTTAAAGCATCTATGGCTAAGGCATCTGTGGCAGGAAAGGCTTCAGTAGAAATAAAGGATTCTATGGCATGGGTAGCCGCATCCATTCCTGAACTAACAGTTACATCAGGAGGCATAGAGGGCATAAAAGTAGGATCGTTTACAGATATTATAGGCATCATTTTAGGATCACCTATATCTATCTTTAACTTTCTGCTTTCATCCGTTAAAATTGCAAAGTTTGATATTTCCGATGCAGAGCCAGAAGTAGTATTAATTGCTATGAGTGGCAGACAGGGTTTTGTCATTTTTTTATATCCCTCATAATCTGCTATTGATCCTCCGTTAGTTGCCACTATTGCTATACCTTTGGCACAATCATGACAAGTACCGCCACCTATGGATATGATAAAGTGGTAACTTCTCTTTAATGGATTCAAACTTTTTTTGAAATATGTTAAACCGTCTTCTATAAATGAAATTGTAGAATTGGGATGTAATATACCATCAAATATGTCATAAGAAATAAATAAATGTTTCAATATCTTTTCAACCATTTCCACGTAACCAAGACTTATTATGTTTTTATCCGTAACGATTAGAGCCTTACTTAGTTTATGTGGCATTAAATAGTTTGGTAAATTTTTTAGTGCACCTGTACCAATAAGATTAATTGATGGACATAAAAAATTATGAGTATTTTCCAAGATTTATCCCTCCCATACTCAAGCTTATTAAATGGATAGACAATTATATTTAAATATCTTAAAATAAAATATAAAATGAATTTTATTCTAAGTCTCAAATTACTTGATACCCCAGCTTCTATGAAGTGGGGAATAATTTTTTAGGTTCCAATGGTGAAAATATTTTTTGTGATGAAACTCTATCTAAGATTCTGGATCACTTGATAAATTTAATATGTGTATAGTATGTACTATAGTTAATATAATTATTCCAAGAGGATTGTGTAAATAAATATTTAAGTATAAAGTGTATATGGTATACTAGGGTAAAAAAGCATTTTAACATTATGGATACTATAAATTTAATAAAAATGAAAGGAAATGAATATGATTAAGATATTAGTATTGGCTGAAAAACCGTCTGTAGGAAGAGATTTAGCAAAGGTACTTCATTGTAACAAAAAAAACCCAGGCTATATAGAAGGAGATAAATATGTTGTAACTTGGGCATTAGGTCATTTGGTAACTTTAGCAGATCCTGAAGATTATGATGAAAGATATAAGAACTGGGTATTAGAAGATCTGCCAATGCTTCCTGATAAATTAAAACTTGTAGTTATAAAACAAAGCGGCAAGCAATTTAATATAGTAAAATCTCAGATGAATAGAAAAGATATAGGAGAGATAATAATTGCCACAGATTCAGGAAGAGAAGGAGAATTGGTAGCCAGATGGATAATAGAGAAAGCTAGAGTTAAAAAAACAGTTAAAAGATTGTGGATATCTTCTCAAACAGATAAAGCCATAAAAGAGGGATTTGCAAATTTAAAAAATTCTTCAAAGTATGATAATTTGTATAAAGCTGCCAGATGTAGAGCAGAAGCGGATTGGGTGGTTGGATTGAATATTACACGTGCCCTAACTTGTAAATATAATGCACAGCTCACAGCAGGCAGGGTTCAATCAGCAACACTTGCTATGATAGTTAATCGTGAAGAGGAGATAAAAAATTTTAAGGCTAAAGATTATTTCGTGATTAATGCAAAGACAAAGAAATTTACATTGATGTGGAAGGATAAAAATAATAATAGTAATATTTATGAAGAAAATAGGGTAAATAAAATTTTAGCCATTACTAAAGGAAAAGCAGCCAATATAATTGATGTTAGAGAGAGCTATAAAAAACAGTATGCGCCTGCACTTTATGATTTGACAGAATTACAAAGGGATGCCAATAGAATTTTTGGATATTCCGCTAAGCATACACTTTCTATAATGCAGAGATTATATGAAAATTATAAAATTTTAACTTATCCTAGGACAGATTCTAGATATATTTCTACGGACATAGTGGACACGTTGAAAGAACGCTTAAAAGCAATTTCTGTAGGCAGTTACAAAATATATGCAAGTGAGTTATTAAAAACCAAGATAAATGCACATAAAGGTTTCGTGGATAACAGTAAGGTAAGTGATCACCATGCTATAATTCCCACGGAAGGGATATTAACACTGTCACTTTTAAGCAGCGAAGAAAAAAATATTTATGATTTGGTAGTAAAAAGGTTTTTGGCTGTTATGTTACCTCCTTTTGAATATGTGCAAACTAGTATAATTGCTGACATTAATGGAGAAAATTTTATAGCAAGAGGTAAAGTTGTAAAGTCAAAAGGGTGGAAAAAGGTATATGACATTGGAAATCAGGTAATTGAAGATGATGAAAATGAAAATCAAATATTACCTGAGTTGAAAAAAGGTGATAGTATAGATATAATATCAATTGAATCCAGTAGATTAAAGACTAAGCCTCCGGCAAGATTTAACGAGGGAACTTTATTGTCAGCTATGGAAAAACCACAAAAATATATATCTATAGACAAACTATATGCAAAAACTCTTGGTGAAACCGGAGGGATAGGAACGGTGGCTACAAGGGCTGATATTATAGAGAAACTCTTTAACATGTTTTATGTAGAGAAAAATGGTAAAGATATAATTCCAACTTCAAAGGGAAAACAACTTATAGAATTAGTACCAGAAGATCTTAAATCTCCTCTTTTAACGGCGCAGTGGGAAATGGACTTAGAACTTATTAGTAAGGGAAAAAAGGATCCTGAAGTTTTTATAAGAAAGATGAGGGAATATGCCGGAACATTAGTGGAAGATGTTAAGGAAAGCAGTAACAAATTTAAACATGATAATATTACAGGAAAAAAATGTCCTGTCTGTGGAAAGTATATGCTTGAAGTTAAAGGCAAACAGGGAAGAATGTTAGTATGTCAGGATAGGGAGTGTGGTCATAGAGAGAATTTAGCCAGATTGACCAATGCCAGGTGCCCCGAGTGTCATAAAAAGCTTGAACTTAAGGGAGAAGGAGAAAAACGAATTTATGTATGTTCACACTGCAGCTTTAGGGAAAAATTTTCTTCATTTAATAAAAGATTTAAAGAAAATGAGGGTAAGCTAAATAAAAAAGAAGTGTCAAAATATATGAAAAAAATGAATGGAGAAAATAAGGCCAATATAAATTCATCATTAGCCGAAGCATTAGCTAATATAAAGTTCAAGTAAACATTTAAATTTGAAAAATTATAAGCAAGAGGTGTTACTTATGAAAAATTTTGTTTTTAAAAATGCTACAGAAATAATTTTCGGTAAGAACTCTGAAAGATTTATAGGTAGTAAGGTAAAAAAATATGCGGATAAAATACTATTCTGTTATGGAGGAGGAAGTATAAAAAAATCTGGACTTTATGACAAAGTAGTTGACTCATTAAAAGAAAATGAAGTAGAGTTTATAGAACTTTCAGGCATTAAACCTAACCCAAGATTAGAGCCAGTTAGAGAAGGAATAAAATTGTGCAGGGAAAATAATATAAAATTTGTGTTATCTGTAGGGGGAGGAAGTGCAGCAGATACGGCGAAAGCCATTGCAGTAGGAGTACCTTATGAGGGAGACGTATGGGATTTTTTTATAGGAAAAGCAAAGGTTAAAGAAGCTCTTCATATAGGAGTAATAATAACACTTCCTGCTACAGGGACAGAATCCAGTAATAATTCTGTTATTATGAATGAAGAAGGATGGTTTAAAAAGGGTATTGCTACAGGATATATTAGACCGACCTTCTCAATTATGAATCCAGAACTTACATTTACATTACCTGCCTACCAAACTGCTTGTGGTGCTGCTGATATTATGGCACATATAATGGAGAGATATTTTACTAATATAAAAAATGTAGATCTTACAGATAGACTTTGTGAAGCTGCAATGAAAACTATTATAAATAATGTTGAAATAGTACTTAAAGACCCTGAAAATTATGATGCCAGAGCAGAAATCATGTGGACTGGTACCATAGCTCATAATGACCTATTAAGTACTGGTAGAATAGGGGATTGGGCTTCTCATGAAATTGAACATGAATTAAGTGGACAGAATGATATTGCCCATGGAGCAGGTCTTGCCATTGTATTTCCAGCATGGATGAAATATGTGTATACACATGATATTAACAAATTTGTTCAGTTTGCTGTAAGGGTATGGAATGTAGAGTTAGCTTACACTTCTTATGAAGATATAGCATTGGAAGGTATAAAGAGAACAAGAGAATTCTTCCAGAAAATTGGATTGCCTGTAACATTAAAAGAAGGAAATATAGATGAGAGTAAAATCGAAGAAATGGCAGATAAGTGTACAAATAATGGAACACAAACAGTTGGACAGTTTGTAAAGTTAAATAAAGAGGATGTTGTAAATATACTAAATTTAGCCAAATAGTATATAGTAAAAATATAAAAGCACAAAAACTAAATATAAATTTCTTAGTTTTTGTGCTTCATAGTTGATTATACTTTACTATAACTACTTACCTTGAATTTATAAGGTGACAGATGTTCATTTTTAAAGAATACTTTGCTAAAATAAGCAGCATCTACATAGCCTACCTCTAAAGCTATTTGTGTTATGGATTTATCTGTATTTATCAATAACTTTTTTGCTTTTTCAAGTCTCAATTTTGTAATATATTGGGTAAATGTAATACCCATTTTTTGCTTGAAATATCTGCTTAAATATTGAGGGTTCAAATGAACATAATTAGCTACTGAATTAAGATTTATCTTGCGGTTAAAATTACTATCTATATATTTTAAAATAATTTTTATAGTATCTTCATATATATTTTTGGAATTTATATCAGTCATTTTTAAGTTGTCATGTTTTTCTGTAGTCTCTATAGATTGTATAACTTTGTTTAGAGCAATTTTTAAGTCATTGGTTCTTACAGGTTTTATCATATAGTTAACCACACCGTATTTTATAGCTTCCTGGGCATAATCAAATTTTTCATAAGCTGTTAAAATAATGGTTTTTACGTTGGGTAGAAATTGTATTATTTCCTTCTGGGCTTCCAGACCATTTTTCTCCGGCATCTTTATATCCATGAGAATTATATCCGGCTTGTAGATTTTTGCATTAAGTACCACCTCATGTCCATTTTTGCAATCTTTCTTTATATCAATATTATAAAAATCTCTCTGTAAGATTATTCTTAAAGCTTTTCTCTCTAAAGGTTCATCATCTGCTATAAGAAGTTTATACATAGTTAATTTTCCTCCTTAACTACTTAAAGTATGGTGCGAATATTTGAAATTTACTATATTCTGCAATTATCTAAGGTGCCATAATTCTAGGAAGATGTATGTCCACTTTTGTACCCCAGTTAGGTTTACTTTTTATTTTTAGACCATAGTTATTTCCAAAGTAATTACATAGTCTATCATTAGTATTCCTTATACCTATTCCAAATTGTTCTGGTATATTATCTGAATTATTAAGTAAATTCAGTATGCTGGAATTAATTCCCTTGCCATTATCAAATACTTCAATTATAATATCTTTTGAAGGTGTTAAACTGCCTTTAATAGAAACTTCACCCCCCTCTAACTTCTCTTCTAAACCATGTATCAATGCATTTTCTACTATAGGTTGGATAGTCATAGAGGGAATTCTACACTCAAGAATTTTTTCATCTACCTCAATATGGTATTTAATTCTATCACTGTATCTTAAAGCCTGAATATATAAATATCTTTCTATATATTCCATTTCAGTTTTTAATTTAGGAAATTCTTCGGAATTTCGCAGACTATATCTTAAAATATCAGAAAGAGTATATATCAAATCTTCTGTTTTAGGAGCATTTTCTATTAAAGCTATTCTAGCTATGGTATTTAAAGTATTAAATAAAAAGTGAGGGTTAGTTTGGGCTTGTATAGTTTGTAATTTCATCTTTTTAGCTTGCTGCTCCAATTTTATTTTTTCTTCACTTTCTTTTAACAGCTTTTTCTGAGTTATTTTATGCATTCCAATTTCTGCTATATAATTTGCAAGAAAATTATAAAACTCCACACAGTTATGAAGGTAATCGCTTTCAACTAGCTGAATAGAGTTAGTTACTTCTTCTAGTTTTTTTATAGGTATTTTATAATCTTTGGATAGTTTTTTTAAATTAATGGAATCTTTTGTCTGCTGATCCTTTATTAACACTTGTCCACCTAAAACTGCACCTAAATAATAATCATCTACAATAATAGGGGTTGCTGAATCCATAAGACCAGTATGGCATGTATATACTTTAGGATTTTTATCTTTCATAGCTAAAAACCCAGCTTGAGAATGACACAATTTGCAATTTTTATTCCCTTCTGGAAAAGAACCCATAAGGGAACAAAAAGGAGTAAAATTGGTTTCTTTACAGACAGGAATACCATTAGTATCTACTATAATTGTAGGAAATTTGACTAACTTTGTCAATCTATTCTGTATTTCCTGTATATTTTCTACATCAATAATATCTTTTAAATCAATGCTTTGTAATGAACTCATCTTATGCTTTTTCCCTCCTACATTTTTAGTGTTGTATATATTCCAAAATTTTGGTATAATTAATTTGTCACAAATTAATTATTTGGTTTGATATTTACTTTTTTATATCAAAAAAATACAATAATTATATATATATATAATACAAAAGTCAGTCGAATTTGTCAAAAATTTTTTATGGATTTAGTAATAAAATTTAGACAAAATAAAAAATAAAACTAACTAATAAAAAAATAAAAATTATGGAGGTACTATTTTATGGGACAGGAAGCATTAGGAATGATCGAAACAAAAGGACTAGTGGGAGCTATTGAAGCTGCTGACTCAATGGTAAAGGCAGCAAATGTTGCACTTATCGGATATGAGAAAATAGGTTCAGGACTTGTAACCGTTATGGTAAGAGGAGACGTAGGAGCAGTAAAGGCTGCAACAGATGCAGGAGCTGCTTCAGCTAAAAGAGTAGGAGAAGTTATATCAGTACACGTTATTCCAAGACCTCACACAGATGTAGAAAAAATATTGCCTAACATTGGCTAATTAAGGCTTTAATGAGGGGAGTTATGTATGAATAATGAGTTAATCGAAAAGGTTTTAGGTGAAGTTAGAAAGAGTTTAGATTTGAAAAATTTTGACCAGGAAAAGTTAAATAAGGTTGTAGAATCAACTACTGAAAAGTTGGCAGATTCAAAAAAAGAAGAAGTTATAAAAGAAGCTAAACCTGATACAAAAGTGCCAGAAGAAAGTAAACAAACAGCAGATGATGTAAAAAAAGTTCCATCAATGACAGAGTTTGTAGGAACAGCTTCAGGGGATACAGTAGGCCTGGTTATAGCTAATGTAGACAGCCTGTTGCATAAGCATCTAGGCTTAGATAATACATGCCGTTCAATAGGTATAATAAGTGCCAGAGTAGGGGCACCTGCTCAAATGATGGCTGCAGATGATGCAGTTAAAGCTACAAATACAGAAGTGGCAACTATTGAACTGCCAAGAGATACAAAAGGCGGAGCAGGACATGGTATATTTATTGTTTTGAAAGCGGCAGATGTATCTGATGCTAGAAGGGCAGTAGAAGTTGCACTTAAAAACACAGATAAATATATGGGAAATGTTTATCTGTGTGATGCTGGTCATCTGGAAGTTCAATACACTGCAAGGGCAAGTTTAATATTTGAAAAGGCTTTTGGAGCTCCATCAGGGCAGGCCTTTGGTATTATGCATGCAGCTCCAGCAGGGGTTGGAATGATAGTGGCAGATACAGCATTAAAAACAGCTGATGTAGAACTAATTACTTATGGCAGTCCTACTAATGGCGTACTGTCATATACAAATGAAATTCTCATCACTATAAGTGGGGATTCAGGTGCTGTCTTGCAATCTTTAACTGCTGCTAGAAAAGCTGGATTGTCCATTTTAAGATCAATGGGACAAGATCCTGTTTCTATGTCTAAACCTACTTTTTAAAAGCCACATAAATTTGTAGATGAAATATCTTTGGCATAGTGAATTACCAGTGCGTGTAAAAGGTGTTTTGTGTGTTCTTTTTTAAAGAGGGTTTGTTAAAAGTGCTTGAAATTAATTATGTGTTTCAGCATTGGTTAAAGATGTGGAATCAACAATTGGCCCTGTAAAAGTTGCAAATAAAGAGATATAAAACAGGAGAAGACAGTAGATAAGGTAAAAGTAACTATAGCTGAAGAAATAGATGATTCTGAAGGAATTGAAGTTAACGACCTAGAAAAAATATTTTGTTAATTTTGAAAAACTCCCCAGATTTTTTAAAATAATAATTTGACTAAATTATTAAAATCAAACAGAAAAATACAGTTGCAACTTGAACACAATTGATTTAATATTAATTATATTGTATTTAACAGTGAAGTCCATATAAAGGATTACACCAGAATATTTTTAATACGAACTAAATTTAAAATAGATATTCGAAAGGGAGAATGAAAATGGAGATAATGGATAAGGACTTACAGTCAATACAGGAAGTAAGAACTCTTATAGCAAAAGCAAAGAAAGCTCAAGCAGAATTTAAGAATTTTTCTCAGGAAGCTGTAAACAAGGTAATAGAAAAAATAGCTAAAGCTACAGAAGTTGAAGCTGTAAAACTTGCAAAATTGGCATATGAAGATACAGGATATGGAAAATGGGAAGATAAAGTAATAAAGAATAAGTTTTCAAGTATAGTAGTTTATAACTATATTAAAGATTTGAAAACGGTTGGAATATTAAAAGAAGACAAAGAAAAGAAATTAATAGATATAGCTGTTCCACTTGGAGTTATTGCAGGACTTATACCTTCAACTAACCCAACTTCAACAGCAATATTCAAGGTATTAATAGCATTAAAGGCAGGAAATGCAATAGTATTCTCACCACATCCAACAGCAGTAAGAAGTATTACAGAAACTGTAAAGATAATGCAGAAAGCTGCAGTAGAAGCAGGAGCACCAGATGGATTAATCCAATGTATGTCAATATTAACAGTAGAAGGTACTGCTGAATTAATGAAGAATAAGGATACAGCACTTATCCTTGCAACAGGTGGAGAAGGAATGGTAAGAGCAGCTTACAGTTCAGGAACACCAGCAATAGGCGTTGGACCTGGAAACGGCCCATGTTTTATCGAAAGAACAGCAGATATTCCAACAGCAGTAAGAAAAGTAATAGGCAGTGATACTTTTGATAATGGAGTAATATGTGCTTCAGAACAATCAATAATAGCAGAGACAGTAAAGAAAGCAGAGATAATTGAAGAATTCAAGAGACAAAAGGGATATTTCTTAAATGCAGAAGAATCAGAAAAGATAGGCAAGATTTTATTAAGAGCTAATGGAACACCAAACCCAGCAATAGTAGGAAAAGATGTTCAAGCATTAGCAAAATTAGCAGGAATAAGCATACCAAGCGATGCAGTAATATTACTTTCAGAGCAGACAGATGTAAGTCCAAAGAACCCTTATGCAAAAGAAAAATTAGCTCCAGTACTTGCATTCTTTACAGTAGAAGACTGGCATGAAGCATGCGAAAAATCCTTAGCACTTCTTCATAACCAAGGAAGTGGACATACATTAATAATTCACTCACAGAATGAAGAAATCATAAGAGAATTCGCATTGAAGAAACCAGTATCAAGAATACTTGTAAATTCACCAGGATCACTTGGAGGAATAGGTGGAACTACAAATCTTGTACCATCACTTACATTAGGCTGTGGAGCAGTAGGTGGAAGTGCAACTTCAGACAACGTAGGACCAGAAAACTTATTCAATATAAGAAAAGTAGCTTATGGAACTATGACAGTAGAAGAAGTAAGAGAAGCTTTTGGAGTAGCAGCAGGTTCATCAAGTGCACCAGCAGAACCAGAAGACAATGAAGATGTACAGGCTATAGTAAAAGCTATAATGGCTAAATTAAATCTTTAATATATAAGAATATTTATTATGGGGTTATAGATAAGAAAGTACTGGCACGGCACGGCTGAATAGAAAAATAAATAAAATATAACTGAATAGTTAGGAAAGAGGGGTTTTTATGAGTACATTTAGCATTAAGCCTACTGTATTCTTTGATGAAGGTTCAGTAGAATACCTTAATAATTTAAAGGAACAAAATGAGGGGCTTATCATATGTTGTGATGAAGGTTCCATAGATTACTTAAATAACTTGGCTGGAAAAAGAGCTCTTATAGTAACAGACCCATTTATGGTTAAATCAGGAGCTGTAAATAAGATAACAGATATATTCAAGAGAATAAATGTAGACTATGAAATATTTGCAGAAATAGTACCAGATCCACCAGTTAGTATAGTTGCAGACGGAGTAGGCCGTATGATAGCTTTCAAACCAGATGCATTAATTGCATTAGGTGGAGGTTCATCCATAGATGCAACAAAGAGTATAATGGCATTTTGTTTAAAGATATTGAAGAACAAAGGTGATGCATCAGGATATACAAAACCATTGTTTATAGCAATACCAACTACAAGTGGTACAGGTTCAGAAGTTACAGCTTTCTCAATAATCACAACAGGAAAGAAAAAAGTAGCTTTAATTGACCAGGCATTAATACCAGATGTAGCAATATTGGATGCAGACTTTGTTAAGACAGTACCAAGCAGAATAACAGCAGATACTGCAATAGACGTTATAACTCACGGAGTAGAAGCTTATGTTTCAACTATTGCTTCAGACTTCACTGATGCATTTGCAGAAAAAGCTATAAAAACAGTATTCCAGTATTTATTAAAGGCATATGCAAATGGCGGAGACCTAGAAGCAAGAGAAAAATTGCACAATGCATCCTGTATGGCAGGTATGGCATTTACAAATGCAGGACTTGGAATCAACCACAGTTTGGCACACATACTAGGAGCAACTTTCCATGTGCCACATGGTAGAGCAAACGCAATAGTTATGCCTTATGTTATAAAATATAATGCAAACTTAGAAAGTGGAGTAGAAACAAGAGCAGCAAAGAGATACAGAGAAATAGCAGAATTCTTAGGATTACCTGCTTCAACTGTAAAAGAAGGAGTAACAAGTCTTATATGTGCAATAAATGTACTTAAGAAAGAAACTAATACTCCTATGAACATAAGTGAAGCTGGAGTAAGCAGAGAAGAATTCATGAGTAAAGTGGACTTTATGGGAGAAATTGCACTTGCAGACAGGTGTACACCTAACAATCCACGAGTTCCTACTAAAGAAGATTTAATTGCAGTATTTAAAGAAGCTTTTGGTGACTAAAATATAATTTGGTAAATGATGGGTATGAAGTGTATAGAACAGGAGAGGCTTATATGGCTATATAGAGCGGAGAAATCTACAAGGCATAAAAGTTTTGAGTATTTGAATATGAGTTATTAATTATCTGGCTACATCATTGGAAAATGTTTGACAAAAGAATAATATAAATACACTTAAAAATATAAAGTTTTAAATTTGTTGAAGATAATTATGTGGTATATTAGCCATCCTCCTGGTTCTATCACTAAACCTTATGTTTATTATACATACATTATGAAATGATTATTGTATAATGAAACATCCTTTTATAGATAACTATGGTTATCGGATTTTTAAAAGGATGTTTTATGTGGGTAAGGTTTAGTGTGTAATTTTATGGGAATGACATAGTCAAAAGATGGCTAAATTTATATACATTAAATTTTCAGTTGTTATTTTACACTAAATATTATTCGAAAGGGAGAATAAAAATGGAGATAATGGATAAGGACTTACAGTCAATACAGGAAGTAAGAACTCTTATAGCAAAAGCAAAGAAAGCTCAAGCAGAATTTAAGAATTTTTCTCAGGAAGCTGTAAACAAGGTAATAGAAAAAATAGCTAAAGCTACAGAAGTTGAAGCTGTAAAACTTGCAAAATTGGCATATGAAGATACAGGATATGGAAAATGGGAAGATAAAGTAATAAAAAATAAGTTTTCAAGTATAGTAGTTTATAACTATATTAAAGATTTGAAAACGGTTGGAATATTAAAAGAAGACAAAGAAAAGAAATTAATAGATATAGCTGTTCCACTTGGAGTTATTGCAGGACTTATACCTTCAACTAACCCAACTTCAACAGCAATATTCAAGGTATTAATAGCATTAAAGGCAGGAAATGCAATAGTATTCTCACCACATCCAACAGCAGTAAGAAGTATTACAGAAACTGTAAAGATAATGCAGAAAGCTGCAGTAGAAGCAGGAGCACCAGATGGATTAATCCAATGTATGTCAATATTAACAGTAGAAGGTACTGCTGAATTAATGAAGAATAAGGATACGGCACTTATCCTTGCAACAGGTGGAGAAGGAATGGTAAGAGCAGCTTACAGTTCAGGAACACCAGCAATAGGCGTTGGACCTGGAAACGGCCCATGTTTTATCGAAAGAACAGCAGATATTCCAACAGCAGTAAGAAAAGTAATAGGCAGTGATACTTTTGATAATGGAGTAATATGTGCTTCAGAACAATCAATAATAGCAGAAACAGTAAAAAAAGCAGAGATAATTGAAGAATTCAAGAGACAAAAGGGATATTTCTTAAATGCAGAAGAATCAGAAAAGATAGGCAAGATTTTATTAAGAGCTAATGGAACACCAAACCCAGCAATAGTAGGAAAAGATGTTCAGGCATTAGCAAAATTAGCAGGAATAAGCATACCAAGCGATGCAGTAATATTACTTTCAGAGCAGACAGATGTAAGTCCAAAGAACCCTTATGCAAAAGAAAAATTAGCTCCAGTACTTGCATTCTTTACAGTAGAAGACTGGCATGAAGCATGCGAAAAATCCTTAGCACTTCTTCATAACCAAGGAAGTGGACATACATTAATAATTCACTCACAGAATGAAGAAATCATAAGAGAATTCGCATTGAAGAAACCAGTATCAAGAATACTTGTAAATTCACCAGGATCACTTGGAGGAATAGGTGGAACTACAAATCTTGTACCATCACTTACATTAGGCTGTGGAGCAGTAGGTGGAAGTGCAACTTCAGACAACGTAGGACCAGAAAACTTATTCAATATAAGAAAGGTAGCTTATGGAACTATGACAGTAGAAGAAGTAAGAGAAGCTTTTGGAGTAGCAGCAGGTTCATCAAGTGCACCAGCAGAACCAGAAGACAATGAAGATGTACAGGCTATAGTAAAAGCTATAATGGCTAAATTAAATCTTTAATATATAAGAATATTTATTATGGGGTTATAGATTGAAAAAGTACTAGTACGACACGGCTGAATAGAAAAATAAATAAAATATAACTGAATAGTTATGAAAGAGGGGTTTTTAATGAGTACATTTAGCATTAAGCCTACTGTATGCTTTGAAGAAGGTTCAGTAGAATATCTTAATAATTTAAAGGAACAAAATGAGGGGCTTATCATATGCTGTGATTCAGGTTCCATAGATTACTTAAATAACTTGGCTGGAAAAAGAGCTCTTATAGTAACAGACCCATTTATGGTTAAATCAGGAGCTGTAAATAAGATAACAGATATATTCAAGAGAATTAATGTGGAATATGAAATATTTGCAGAAATAGTACCAGATCCACCAGTTGACATAGTTGCAAACGGAGTAGGCAGAATGATGGCACTTAGACCAGATGCATTAATAGCATTAGGTGGAGGTTCTTCAATTGATGCAACAAAAGCTATAATGGCATTTTGCTTAAAGATATTAAAGAACAAAGGCGATGCATCAGGATATACAAAACCATTGTTTATAGCAGTACCAACTACAAGTGGTACAGGTTCAGAAGTTACATCTTTCTCAATAATCACAACAGGAGTGAAAAAAGTAGCTTTAATTGACCAGGCATTAATACCAGATGTAGCAATATTAGATGCAGACTTTGTTAAGACAGTACCAAGCAGAATAACAGCAGATACTGCAATAGACGTTATAACTCACGGAGTAGAAGCTTATGTTTCAACTATTGCTTCAGACTTCACTGATGCATTTGCAGAAAAAGCTATAAAGGCAGTGTTCCAGTATTTGCCAAAGGCATATGCAAATGGCGGAGACATGGAAGCAAGAGAAAAATTGCACAATGCATCCTGTATGGCAGGTATGGCATTTACAAATGCAGGACTTGGAATCAACCACAGTTTGGCACACATACTAGGAGCAACTTTCCATGTACCACATGGTAGAGCAAACGCAATAGTTATGCCTTATGTTATAAAATATAATGCAAACTTAGAAAGTGGAGTAGAAACAAGAGCAGCAAAGAGATACAGAGAAATAGCAGAATTCTTAGGATTACCTGCTTCAACTGTAAAAGAAGGAGTAACAAGTCTTATAGATGCAATAAATAAACTTAAGAAAGAGACTAATACTCCTATGAACATAAGTGAAACTGGAATAAGCAGAGAAGATTTCCTAGCTAAGGTAGATTCTATGGGAGGAATTGCTCTTCAAGACAGATGTACACCTAACAATCCAAGAGTTCCTACTAAAGAAGACTTAGTTGCAGTATTTAAAGAAGCTTTTGGTGGAATAGAAGCAAGTTCATCAAGTGCACCAGCAGAACCAGAAGATAATGAAGATGTACAGGCTATAATAAAGGCTATAATGTCTAAATTAAATCTTTAATATATAAGAATATATTAATGTTATAGATAAAGAAGTACTGGTACGGCACGGTTGAATGGAAAGATAAATAAAAATACAATTAAATAGTTAGGAAAGAAGGGTTTTTATGAGTACATTTAGCATCAAACCTACTGTATGTTTTGATGAAGGTTCAGTAGAATATCTTAATAATTTAAAGGAACAAAATGAGGGGCTTATCATATGTTGTGATCAAGGTTCCATAGATTACTTAAATAACTTGGCTGGGAAAAAAGCTCTTATAGTAACAGACCCATTTATGGTTAAATCAGGAGCTGTAAATAAGATAACAGATATATTCAAGAGAATAAATGTAGAATATGAAATATTTGCAGAAATAGTACCAGATCCACCAGTTGACATAGTTGCAAACGGAGTAGGCCGTATGATGGCACTTAAACCAGATGCATTAATAGCATTAGGTGGAGGTTCATCCATAGATGCAACAAAGGCTATAATGGCATTTTGCTTAAAGATATTAAAGAACAAAGGTGATGCATCAGGATATACAAAACCATTGTTTATAGCAGTACCAACTACAAGTGGTACAGGTTCAGAAGTTACATCTTTCTCAATAATCACAACAGGAGTGAAAAAAGTAGCTTTAATTGACCAGGCATTAATACCAGATGTAGCAATATTAGATGCAGACTTTGTTAAGACAGTACCAAGCAGAATAACAGCAGATACTGCAATAGACGTTATAACTCATGGAGTGGAAGCTTATGTTTCAACTATTGCTTCGGACTTCACTGATGCATTTGCAGAAAAAGCTATAAAGACAGTATTCCAGTATTTATTGAAGGCATATGCAAATGGCGGAGATATGGAAGCAAGAGAAAAATTGCACAATGCATCCTGTATGGCAGGTATGGCATTTACAAATGCAGGACTTGGAATCAACCACAGTTTGGCACACATACTAGGAGCAACTTTCCATGTGCCACATGGTAGAGCAAACGCAATAGTTATGCCTTATGTTATAAAATATAATGCAAACTTAGAAAGTGGAGTAGAAACAAGAGCAGCAAAGAGATACAGAGAAATAGCAGAATTCTTAGGATTACCTGCTTCAACTGTAAAAGAAGGAGTAACAAGTCTTATAGCTGCAATAAATGTACTTAAGAAAGAGACTAATACTCCTATGAACATAAGCGAAACTGGAATAAGCAGAGAAGATTTCTTAGCTAAGGTAGATTCTATGGGAGGAATTGCTCTTCAAGACAGATGTACACCTAACAATCCAAGAGTTCCTACTAAAGAAGATTTAGTTGCAGTATTTAAAGAAGCTTTTGGTGGCTAGAATATAAATTATTAAATACATTTAAATATGATGCCGTGATAGATTTGCTTTCAAATTTATCACGGCATTTAGTGATTGGATGAAGAATAATTTTTTTAATTCATGTTTTATCATTTGTGATAAAAGTAAAGTAAGAAGACAGTAAAAAGAATGAAGCATATTATAAATATATTATAAGATATAAAATATTACATATATTTTAATATACTGAATAGTCTGATAAGGGGTGATTTCATATCCATCTTTCTAGTATAAGCATATATGGAGATATTATTTTATAAATTTTATAAATTCTATACGTTTAAATAAGTGTTTTACATTAAAACTTCAGTAAATAATTTCAATTAATTAATTTCATAACAATTTAATGAATTAAATTATTGAATTGTTATCATGGCAAAAATATTAAAAAAGATGATAAAAGTTCTTTAAATCATATTGAATTGTATGAAAAATGGTGGTATTATAATTAGGGTATTCATTATGTAAAAGTAATATTACTTTATATTTATTTTTTAAGGAGGCAGTGACGTATGAAAAACATTTTTAGGACAAAACCCATTGAAAGCCTTTTAGAAGAGGCCAGTGGGAAGGAGTCCTTACAAAAAGTATTAGGTTCTTTTGAACTTACTATGTTAGGTATAGGTGCAATTATAGGTACGGGTATATTTGTATTAACTGGACTTGCAGCAGCTAATTATTCCGGACCGGCACTTGTAATTTCATTTATACTAGCAGGACTTGCTTGTGGTTTTGCAGCACTATGTTATGCAGAAATTGCAGCTATGGTTCCTGTAGCAGGAAGTGCATATACCTATGGTTATGCTGCATTAGGAGAATTTTGGGCATGGATTATAGGATGGGATTTAATCCTTGAATATGCATTTGCCGTTGGTACAGTGGCAATTGGATGGAGCGGTTATTTTACTAATATTCTTACAGATTTAGGTATACAGCTTCCGAAGGCTATTACAAAAGCACCTTTTGAGGGTGGAGTAGTAAATTTACCTGCAGTGTTAATACTTTTAGTCATAACAGCTATACTTATAATTGGTGTAAAACAAAGCGCCACAGCTAATAATGTAATAGTTGGAATTAAACTGGCAGTAATAATTCTATTTATAATATTAGGCGTAGGACACGTAAATCCTGCAAATTGGCATCCATTTATGCCTTATGGCTGGAAAGGTGTTTTCTCGGGGGCATCTATAATATTCTTTGCTTATATAGGATTTGATGCAGTTTCTACAGCGGCAGAAGAAGTTAAAAATCCTCAAAAGGATTTACCAAGAGGCATTATAGCATCTCTAATTATTTGTACGGTATTATATATTGTAGTATCAGCAATTTTAACAGGTATGGTTCCATATCTGAACTTTAAAGAAACAGCAGCTCCTGTAGCTTTTGCACTTCAGCAAGTGGGAATAACCTGGGGATCTGCTTTAGTAGCAGTAGGTGCAATTTGTGGTTTGACTTCAGTTTTACTTGTTATGATGTTTGGACAAACTCGTGTACTCTTTGCAATGTCGAGAGATGGACTTCTTCCAAAAGTATTTGGTCATGTTGATTCAAAATTCCATACACCTTTAAGAAGCACATTACTAGTTGGAATTGTAACTATGGTTATAGCTGGATTTACTCCAATTGCAGTGGTTTCAGAGCTTACTAATATAGGTACATTGGCAGCTTTTGTTATAGTATCTGCCTCAGTTATAGTTTTAAGGAAGAAAGAACCGGACAGGCCGAGATCTTTTAAAGTTCCATTTTCTCCTTATACTCCTATTCTTTCCATGGCAGCTTGTATCTTTTTAATAATAAACCTTCAAGGTGTAACTCTGATTAGATTTGCAGTATGGCTTGTTATAGGTTTAGTACTTTATTTTGTATACGGATATAAAAATAGTGCTATTAATGAAGAATAATAAAGATAAAATCAATTTAATATCTAAACGGCAGATTATTTAATATAATAATAAAAAATGGCCCTATAAAAATTTTTTAATTGTAAAATTCAAAAAAGTATTGACATTTGAAACATAAGGTATTATTATCGTCACATATACTAAATATTAATTGATTTTAAATAAATGGAAATTTCCATAATTGGTGTATTTAAATATAAAGACTGTGATAGGGAAGAGTAAATGGTAAAATATTTTAAAGAGAGTGGGGATAGGTGAAAGCCCATAAATTGGATACTATTGAAAATCACCCTGGAGTTGTTAAACTGAACTTATAGTAAGTTTTGCCGGCAGAGCCGTTAATTAGATTAAGTAAAAAAATTGGGTGGTACCGCGGACCAAACTTCTCGCCCCATAGGGCAGAAAGTTTGGTCTTTTTATATGCATATTTTTAGATTAAGAGGGTAAATAAGTTTAACGAAAAACGTTGAATATAAGATAAATAACAATGTAGGAGGAAATACTGATGGAAAACTTAAAAATTTATTATGATGAAGATGGGAATCTGGATTTATTGAGGGATAAAACAGTGGCAGTTTTAGGCTATGGAAGTCAGGGTCATGCCCATGCACAGAATTTAAAAGACAGTGGAATTAACGTGGTAATCGGTCTGTATAAAGGGAGTAAGTCCTGGAAAAAGGCAGAGGAGAATGGTTTTGAAGTAATGGAAGCTGCAGATGCTGTAAAAAAAGCAGATATGGTTATGACACTTATACCAGATGAAAAGCAAAAGGGCCTATATATTGACAGTGTTAAAGATAACTTGACAGAGGGAAAAGTGCTTATGTTTGCCCATGGATTTAATATACACTTCAATCAGATAACCCCTCCTGAAAATGTGGATGTAATTATGGTTGCACCTAAAGGACCAGGACACATTGTAAGAAGAGAATATACCGAAGGAAAAGGAGTACCATGCCTTTATGCAGTATACCAGGATTACAGTGGAAAAGCCAAGGATTATGCACTGGCATATGCAAAAGGAATAGGAGGCACAAGAGGAGGAGTTCTTGAAACTACCTTTAAAGATGAAACAGAGACAGATTTGTTTGGAGAACAGGTAGTACTTTGCGGAGGGATATCAGAGCTTATAAAAGCAGGATTTGAAACTTTGGTTGAAGCAGGATATGCACCTGAAAATGCATACTTTGAGTGTATGCATGAGATGAAATTGATTGTGGATTTGATGAATGAAGGCGGATTAAGCTATATGAGATATTCCATAAGTGATACTGCTGAATATGGAGATTACAGTATAGGCAAGAGAATAATAACAGAGGATACAAGAAAAGAGATGAAAAAGGTACTTGGAGAAATTCAAGATGGTACTTTTGCAAAGAACTGGATACTGGAAAATCAGACAGGAAGACCTTCATTTATTGCAAAGAGGAAAAAAGAACAGAACCATCCTATTGAAATAGTTGGAAAAAAACTTAGGGCTATGATGTCCTGGATAAACAGCAAATAATTGTAGATTAGCAAAAGTATATGAAGGGATATATAAATTAAAGGGGGATATTATTATGAAGATGAAAGGAGCCGAAGTACTATTAAAATGTATGATAGAACAAGGTGTGGATACAATATTTGGTTATCCGGGAGGAACTGTAATACCTATTTATGATGCATTATATAGTACAAAAGAAATAAAGCATATATTGACTGCCCATGAGCAAGGGGCTACTCATGCAGCAGATGGATATGCAAGATCAACGGGAAAAGTTGGAGTTGCCATTGTAACTTCAGGACCGGGAACGACTAACACAATAACGGGAATTGCCACAGCTTATGCGGATTCCATTCCTATAGTGGTGTTTACAGGGCAGGTACCTTTAAATCTCTTGGGAAAGAATTCTTTTCAAGAAGTAAATACTAGAAGCATCACAGATTCCATAACTAAGAAAAATTATATTGTAGATAAACCAGAGGATTTACCAAGTATAGTAAGAGAAGCTTTTAAGGTGGCAGCTAGTGGAAGACCAGGACCTGTAGTGGTAGATATACCTAAAGATATGCAGACAGCAGAAATTGATTATGAAGTACAGGAGAAGTTATCTTTAGAAGTCAATTTACAACAAAAATCCTATGAAAATGATTTAGATAAAGTGGCAGATATGGTAACCAGTAGTGAGAGACCTGTAGTATATTCTGGGGGAGGAACAATAATAGCTGGAGCACAAGAAGAGCTTATGGAGTTTATCCAAAAAATAGATTCACCTATTACCTGTTCTCTTATGGGAATAGGAGCTTTTCCAGGAGATAATGAGTACTATATGGGTATGGTGGGTATGCACGGTACCCCGTGTTCCAATCGTGCTGTAAGTAATTGTGATTTACTTATAGCTGTAGGAGCTCGTTTTAGTGACAGGGTTACAAGTAAGGTATCATCTTTTGCACCAAAGGCAAAGATTATTCACATAGATATAGACCCGAAGGAATTTGGAAAAATTGTGGATGTGGATATGCCTGTAACGGGAGACATTAAAGATGTACTCCAAAGACTTAACAAAAAGTTAAATAAATTAAATCATGCAACATGGATGAATCAAATAAAGCAGTGGAAACAAAGTGAAAGAGATCCTTTTAAAGATAGATGTGAATTAAGTCCTAAGTTTATAATGGAAACACTTTATAATATTACTAAGGGAGATTGTATAGTGACCACAGAAGTAGGACAGCATCAGATGTGGGCTGCACAATACTTTAAATACCTAAAACCTAGAACTTTTATATCATCTGGTGGACTTGGAACCATGGGATACGGACTTGGAGCTTCTATAGGAGCATTTATGGGCAATTCCAATAAGAAGGTAATAAATGTGGCTGGAGATGGAAGTTTTAAAATGAATTCCACTGAGTTGGTTACTATATCCAGGTATAGATTGCCAATAGTTCAATTGCTTTTCAATAACCATGCTCTTGGTATGGTTCACCAGTGGCAGGACATGTTTTATGATAGAAGGTTCTCACAGACAGAATTTGGCTCTGAGGTAGACTTCATGAAACTGGGTGGAGCTTATGGAATAAAGACATTTAAAATAGAATCCAACAGTGAAGTAGAGGAATGTTTGAAAGAAGCTTTGAGTTTAAATGAACCTGTTATTATAGAATGTGTTATTGATACTAAGATAAAGGTACATCCTATGGTTCCACCGGGTGCGGCCATATCGGAATTTATAGAATAGAAAGAAGCAAGACTAAACTATATTAAATTAAGAAAATATTTCTGAGAAAATCTATGTAGTATAATACTATGTTGATTTTCTCTTTATTTTTAGACTACTCTTTTGTATTTTCAATTGGAATGTTTTAAAGAATTGGTTATAATTAATTAAAAGAGATTAAGTGCTAGGAAGTGATTGAATGAAAGTTCACGAATCAGCAGAAAATTATTTGGAAACTATATTGGTGTTAAATAAACGGAATGGTACTGTGAGGTCAATTGATATTGTAAGAGAATTAGGTTTTTCAAAGCCCAGCATAAGTGTGGCTATGAAAAATTTGAGGCAGAATAATTACATAGTTATGGATGATGAAGGATATATCGAACTCACTTCAGAAGGATTTGAAATAGCTGCTAAAATGTATGAACGTCATACTATTATTTCGAAGTTGTTAGTTAAACTAGGAGTGGATGAAAAAAAGGCGGTAGAGGATGCATGTAGGATTGAACATGTAATCAGTGAGGAAAGCTTTGAAGCGATAAAAAAAGCAGCAGGTAAGATGAGCAGGTGATTTCCAATGGGGACTGGCAGGAGATAGACCATAAGGCTCAGTACCTGTCTTAACCCATTTTCCGAGGATGGTAATTTACCTTATACGATTTTACATAAATTTCAACATTTATCGTCAATAAAAAATTTAAAGACCATTTGGATTAAAAAAAGTCTAAACAGAGTAGTAATAAAAAATAAATTTTTATATAATAGCATTAGTTAGTTATATCTAACTGATGCTATTATATTTGATGTGCCCAAATATCAAATTCCTTTCAGGCCCACTCTAACATATGTTTTTCTCAATATTTTAAGAAAGCATTTAACCATTAAATTAAGATTTGGTAAGTTGTGAAGGTAAATGATAATGAGTAACATTCGATATGCATTTTCATTCGAAAACAAGTATGGTTCTGAATGAAAATTTCATATTAACAAATTGTATTCAAATAAAACATTAAGGGGGGATCTATTTGAGATTAAAGAAAATCTTAGGATTAATAGTGGGTGTGGTAATGTTATTTTCAACCACTGTTTTTGCAGAGTCTTCATATTCTTTGGACCAAAAAAGGATTTTTGGAAAAGACAGGTATGAAACTTCATCACTCATAAGCAAAAGTGGTTGGGAAAGTGCTTCTAGTGTAGTAATATGCAATGGAGAAAATTTTCCAGATGCACTTTGCGCTGCACCTCTTGCAAAGAAGTATAATGCACCAATTTTACTTACCAGCAAATCGGGTTTAAGTGAAAGTACAAAGGAAGAATTATCAAGGCTAAATCCTGATAAAGTGATAATTATAGGTGGAAATGGAGTTATACCTGACAAGGTAATATCTGAAATAAAAACTGCAGCACCTAAGGCTAGCGATGTAACAAGACTAGGAGGAACTACAAGATACGATACTTCAAAAATGATTGCGGATAAAGTTGGAAAAAGTTCTTCAATAGTGTTGGTTTCAGGAAAGGCTTCATCAGACGCACTCTCTATAAGTTATATAGCTGCCAACAAGGGCATGCCTATTTTATTGGCAGATAGAAAGGAAGATGTATCAGAGTATTCAAAAGATAACAGTGTAGAAAAGACTTACATAATAGGGGGAGAATCCCTGGTATCAAAAGATATAGAAAGTATATTTAAAAATACCGAGAGAATATATGGAAAGGATAGATACGAAAGCAACCAAAAAATACTTGATAAATTTAAAGATGATATAAATTTTGGCAGTATATATCTGGCATCTGCCCAGTATAACGGAGTAGACCAATTTGCAGATGCATTATCTGTTTCAGCTCTGGCATCTAAAGATTGCAATCCTATAATATTAGTAAGCGGCACTATGAATAAGGATGCAGTTAGTATAATAAAATCCAAAGTTGATAAAAACAGCAAAGTAATAGCAATAGGTGGGACTCAACTTGTATCTGAAAATATAGTAACTGCTTTGGTTAATGTAAACTCTTCTAATGAGAATGATAATCAAGGAAATCCAGGAAGCTCTGGCGGCGGTGGTGGTGGAGGCTCTTCTAGTAGTAATCCATTTGCAGGAGGCAGTGGTACTGTGGCTTCTCCATATAAAATTGCTACTGCAGCACAACTCAATAAGGTGCGAAGCTATTTAAATAAAAACTTCATTCTTACAGCAGATATTGATTTATCCAGCTATGCAAATTGGGAACCTATTGGTGCTTTTAAACCTTTGTCTGACAAACCAGAGGATGCAGAAACACCAGATCCTAAGGTGGCATTTAGGGGCAGCTTTAATGGTAATGGACATACAATTTCCAATGTAAAGATTGATCGTAAAGATATGGCAATAGGCTTATTTGGCTGCATTACTCAAAATGAAAATAAATCTAATGTCATTCATGACTTGACTGTGAAAAATGTGAATGTAACTGGATACAGTGATTTAGTTGGCGGCGTAATAGGACATCAGGCAGCAGGATCTCCAATAGAAAAAATTGAACTTATTGGTGACAACAAAATCACTGGAAATGACAAAAGTGCCAACGTAGGTGGAATTGTTGGCGGTACAATGGATTCTAATATCACCGATTGTAAAGCAGAGGCAGATATAGTTATTAATGGTGATGGAAACAATCTAGTGGGAATATTGGCAGGAGGACTTGGAAATTGTTCCTTAAGCGGCTGTAGTGCAAAAGGAAGCATTACTGTTAATGGAAAGGAAGTTTATTCTATAGGTGGATTAGCAGGATGCGTTCACGAAGGGGCATATGTGAAAAACTGCAGCTCAGATGTTACTATTTCTGTAGCTGAAAAAGACTTTATGATTGGTGGTCTGATAGGACATGCTGGAACCTTTGATGAAAATAATCCTACTGTAATTTCAAACTGCACTGTAAAAGCAGATATCAAGGCACCTGAAAGTGCTTCCCGCATAGGTGGTGTAGGTAGGTAGTGGTTTTTATATAGAGGGCTTTGAGTACTATCCTGCTCCTTCTGTGTATACAGTAGAAAATTGCAGTATTGAAGGCAGTATTACTGGCGGTACAGAAGTTGGTACTGTTGCAGGTTATGCTTATAATTCTACAGTGAAAAATTGTACAAGCACTATGACTATTGATGGTAATGCAGATGGAACTCAGGTTGGAAAATCGGATACTGAAGCTTCGCTATTTGCAGGAGGCAGCGGTACAGAAGCCGATCCATATCAGATTGCTACTGCTAGTCAGTTGAATAGAGTGAGAAGATACTTAAATAAGAACTATATATTAACAGCAGATATAGATTTAGCAAGTTATGAAAATTGGGAACCTATTGGAACTTTCAAACCTTTGTCTGATAAACCAGAGGATGAAGAAAACCCTGTCATAAGTCTTACTTTTTCAGGTACCTTTAATGGAGATAACCATAAAATTTCTAATATTCATATTTCTAAAGCTGATTCTGTAGGAGTAGGATTATTTGGCTGCGTTGCAGGAGACAATGCCTCAATTAAGAATCTTGTAGTTGAAAATACTACAGTTTCCGGCAAGCAATTGGTTGGAGGGGTTATAGGATATGCTTCATTTAAAAATGCTGCAGAATCAATTTCACTTGTTGGAGAGAACAGCATTACAGGAGGTTTTCTTGTAGGTGGTATTGTAGGAGGCGGATTCTGCGATATTAAAAATTCCAATGCAAATGCAAATGTGACTTTAGTTGGAGATAATGCACAGGGCGTGGGTGTATTGGCCGGAGGCATGGAAGCTTGCTCCTTGATTGGTTCCAGTGCAACTGGTACTGTGACAGCAGTGGGAAATGGAAGCTTTAGTATTGGCGGTTTATCTGGAGCAGCACAAGAAAGTCCAACTGTGGAGAATTGTACAGCAGATGTAAAGATAATTGTTGGAGAAAACAGCAGTATGACCGGTGGACTTGTAGGAAATGCAGGTACTTATGATATTGAAAATCCAACACTTATTAAGAATTGCTCTGTCAATGCTTCTATTAAAGCAGCAGATAGTGCTGAACGAATAGGCGGCATAGTAGGAGGAGGTTTCTATCTTGATGCATATAAAGAGTACAGACCAGTTCCTACTGTTTACAAGGCAGTAGATTGTAAAACTTCAGGTAGTATTGAGGGCGGCAAGATTGTGGGTACTATTGCAGGCCAGGCTTATAATTCTACAGTGGAAAACTGCACCAGCACCATGACTGTTAACGGAAGTGCGAATGCACAGCAGATTGGAAAATCAGAAACAGCAGAACCTTCATTATTTGCAGGGGGAAGCGGTACAGAAGCTGATCCATATCAGATTGCTACTGCTAGCCAGTTGAATGATGTAAGAAAATATTTAGACAAGCATTATATACTAACGGCAGATATAGATTTATCAAGTTATGAAAATTGGGAACCTATTGGTACATTTAATTCACAGGCTGAGGATGAGTCAGGATATTTTGCAAATGCATTTACTGGCAGCTTTGATGGAGACAATCATATTATTTCTAATTTGACTACCAATAGAAAAGATTCTGTAGGAGTAGGTTTAATAGGTGTTTCCACAAGTTCTTCTGTAGTAAAAAATCTTAAAGTGGAAAATGTAAAAGCTGAAGGTACAATGGCAGTTGGTGCTGTGGTGGGTTATAACCAAGGTATAGTTGAAAACCTTATATTATCTGGAGACAATAGCATAAGCGGTTATAACTGCATTGGTGGTATTTTAGGCGGCAATGAAGGCGGAGCCATTAAAAATTGTATTTCTGCTGCAACAATAAATATATTAGGCGACAATGTATTTGAAAATGGCAGATATATTTTACCTGACAATGCAGAATGCGGTGGTATCATCGTAGGAGGATCTTTTGGAGGAACAATTGATGGTTGCTCGGCTGAAGGTACAGTAAACTCAAAAGGAAGTAATGCTATGGGTCTTGGTGGTGTAGGTGGTTGCCTCGAAAATATGGAAAGTATCACTAACTGCACGGCAAATGTCATTATTGATGCTGGAGAATCAGCTCATGGGGTAGGTGGACTTTGCGGATTTACAGGAATGTTTGATAAGGAAAATCCAGCTAAGATTTCTAACTGCACTGTTACTGCTACCATTAATGCTAATGATGCTACACATATTGGCGGTCTGGTTGGCACTGGATTGTATATGAATATGTACGATATGGAGAGTGTATTTGTAATTTCAAATTGTGAAGTTACAGCAGAGATCAAGGGCGCCATTACTCCAGGAACAGTGGTTGGACGAGCTGAGGGAAGTACTATTGAAAGTTGTACAGCAAATGTAACTATAGATGGTTCATCTGATGGGCCGGAAATTGGAACTACAGACAGGCTTTTTGAAAGTGCAGAATAAAGTTGATATTTTAGATGAAATATCATAAGTTATTTCTTAAAGGGAACAAAAAACTGCTATTTTAGTGACAAATAGTCATCTAGAGAGTGTGGAAAAATTAGATGTTAAGAGGCGGCTTTGAAATAGAAATCAAAGCCGCCGTAATTTATTTGTCTATACCTAAGAATCACTTGATTTAAAGAATTTTAAGTCCTCATCATTTAATACTTTTATCTAGAGCAACCACCCTGCTTCTTTGCATTTCATAATGAAGTATCATTTTAAGGCAAAGCTGTTCTTGATATTTTGAATGTGGATTCCAATCTCGTAACATAGTGTACCTCCTAAGAAAGTAGTATTTTTAAATTATAATACAATTTTAAAGAAGAAGGGTAAAAGTTCATCAAGTGAAATAGTTTCCTATTAAGAATATGAAGGTAAATTTCATGGGAAAAGTCATAATAGTTTAGTTAAAATATTAGGGGTGGAGCAAAAATATTGAACTTTGTAATATATAAAAATCAAGCTCTTTGAGTTTTCGAGAGGGTACAGAAGAGTTAAAAGAGGTGGGGTTAATTTCTAAGAAGATACAGAGAAACATGATAATTTCTTATAAAAAGGAGTAATGGAAGAGAAAGGAGTAAGATGGATTGAGACAAAACTCTAATTTAATGAATTTATATAATACTATTTTATCTTTAAATAGGGAACATGTGAAAGTGAGTTTTCCTGCTGAAATAGGAAAAGGTTTAGTATTACAATGGAGAATAAAGCAAGGTATTACAATTACTGATTGGAAAATGAATTATAATAGAGAAACATTAGTAAGAGAAAATTCTAGTCTCTATTTTGTCAATTTATATTTTTGTGTAAAGGGAGAAATGTGTTGGGAACGTGAAAAGGATAGAAATGAGATAGAAGAAGGGGATATGTATTTATATCGGAGTAAAGGAGAATTAGAAGTTGGATATTATGAGAAAGAAAAAAACTATGAATTTATAAGTATAAAAATGCCTGAATCCATTTTTATGGAAATTATAATGCAATATTTAGATAAAAGAGAATTTAAAAACGTGATTTATCACATAAATAAAGGTTTGAAGTTTTCTGCGAATCACCATATAAATAGAATCTTATATTCCCTAAGAGAAATTCCTAAAAACAAAGGATTAGCAAGCATGTATTTAGAGGGTAAGCTTTATGAATTAATAGCAGTTTATTTATCCAATATAATAGAAAAGGACAGGGAATGTTATTATTCCATTAAGTTAATTTCAGAAGACGTTGATGCTATAAATAAAGCAAAAAATATTATAGACAATAATTTAACCAATTTACCTACTGTAAATGAATTGGCAAAACTGGTTAATATTAATACATCTAAGTTGTCCCAAGGATTTCGAATGATATTTGGTGTACCAGTATATACTTATGGAATAAAACAAAGACTTGAATATGCTGCTTATTTATTAGACACAACGAATAAAAATATTGGAGAAATAGCCACTTTATTGGGGTATACCAGTATGAGTCATTTTTCTTACGCCTTTAAAAAACAGTTTGGGCTACTTCCTAAAGAGTATAGAAAAAAATAAAATGAAAATTGATAAAATAAAAATGAAAATTGGTAGAAAAAGATTTTTATAGGGTTTATCATTTATACTGTAAAAGTTAGATAAAACTAACTAAGCGGGTTAAGAATTTAAAAAGCATATTTTTTAATAGGTAAAAATATTTGGAGGTGAAATGAATGTTTGATAAGGTTTTTCAGTATGCAGGACCTCATAGAAAAGGAATGATTCAGGCAACGGTTCTTGTTTTATTCAGTGTTATATCCGGTGTGTTTCCTTTCTTTATGGCATATCAGATTATTGCTCCTCTTGTTAGCGGAGAAAAGCTGAGTGTTTTTTATGTAAGTGTTCGGGTGTTTATGATTTTAATGCTTTTGATTTTACAAGCGTTACTTTATGGATGGGGACTATCTATATCACATAAAGCGGCTTATGGAACACTATACCGTTTAAGAGTTTCACTGCAGGAAAAGTTGGAAAGCTTACCTTTGGGTGTAATTCAAGAAAAAGGAACTGGGCTTCTGAAAAAACTGTTTGTAGATGATGTAGACGGTTTGGAGGTTTTGTTAGCCCATACATTACCGGAGGGAATTGCAAATCTTATGGTTCCTGTTGTGATTTATATTATGATGTTCACTGTGGATTGGAAATTAGCCTTTCTGTCTTTGGCATCTGTACCTTTCAGTGTTATTGCTATGAAGACTATGTATTCTATTGGAATGAAAAAAATGGGATCCTATTATCAGGCTGGTCAAATCATGAATAATACCATTATTGAATACATTAATGGTATGGAAGTTATTAAAGTTTTTAATAAAGAAGGACAATCCTATGAACGCTTTGAAAGAGATGTGAAAAACTATAGGGATCTGACATTGGGGTGGTATAAGGCTTGTTGGCCGTGGATGGCTGTTTATAATAGTCTTCTGCCTTGTACTATTATTTTGACATTACCATTAGGCTCATGGTTTGTGTTAAGAGGTTATTCTATATTGACTGATTTAATCTTAATTTTATGTTTATCTTTAAGTATAGGAATTCCGCTTTTGAGGGCATTAGGATTTTTACCAACAATGCCTCAGATAAATTACAAAATTATGGCGATAGAAGGGGTCTTGGAGAGTGAACCTTTAAAACATACAGGTAATGAATTTATTGGTAAAGATTATACCATTGAGTATAAGAATGTAACCTTTGGATATGATGAAAAAGATGTTATTTCCAATATATCTTTTATTATTCATCCCAATAATACTGTTGCATTGGTTGGTGAATCCGGTTCTGGGAAAAGTACTTTAGCAAAACTTTTAGTACATTATTATGATATAAAAGAAGGTCAAATTTTAATAGGAAGACAGGACATTACTCAAATGAGCTTGATAAGTTTAAATAATTTAATTTCCTACGTTTCTCAGGATGTATACCTTTTTAATACCAGTGTTTTAGAAAACATTCGATTAGGGAATCCAAAAGCAAGTGATGAAGAAGTTATATCTGCTGCAGAAAAAGCAGAGTGTATGGAGTTTATTAATCTACTTCCAGATGGTATTTATACCATGGCAGGAGAAAGTGGAGGTGCTCTTTCAGGAGGACAAAGACAGAGAATTTCTTTAGCAAGAGCTATTTTAAAAGATGCTCCTATTATTATTTTAGATGAAGCCACTGCTTTTATCGATCCTGAGAATGAAGATAAAATTCAAAAAGCAATTTCAAAGCTAGTACAGAATAAAACTCTTTTAGTGATTGCTCATAAGCTAAATTTTATAAAAGATGTGGATATGATTTGCGTTTTAAATAAAGGAAAATTAGAGGTGAAAGGAAAACATGCTAAGTTGTTGGAAAGTTCCTCCTCTTACCAAAAGCTTTGGGATGCACAAAATAGAAGTTCTCAATGGAAAATTGGTGTACTAGGGAGGGAAGATTATGATTATTCAAATGATTGGTAGAATTCTTAATTTGTCAGAAGTTTATAAAGGAAAAATAAAAGGTGCTTTTGTACTGGCTATCTTTGAATCGATTCTTTCCAAGATGCCAATTTTTTATACTCTTGTGATTTTAACAAAGTTTTATGAAAAAACTTTAGAAGAAAAGGATTGTTTATGGATAGGGCTTGCTTTAGTTATTACGGTTTTAATCCAAATGTTAATCCGACATTCCATGGATAAATTACAAAGTGCATCTGGATTTATGATTTTTGCCGATAAAAGAATGGAATTGGGAAATCATTTAAGAAAGCTTCCTATGGGTTATTATACGGAAGGAAATATAGGTAAGATTAGTTCTGTTCTTACAACAGATATGATTTTTATCGAAGAAGTTGCCATGATTACCATAGCGAATATGATGAGCTATATCTTAACATCCATTCTTTTAATTCTATTTATGTTTTATTTGGATTTTCGATTAGGATTAATTGCTGTAGTAGTAAACTTATTCGCTAAAATATTGTCTGATAAAATGAATCAAATATCGATAAAAGAAGGAAAAACCAAGCAAGAACAAAGTGAATCTTTAACGAAGGCAGTATTTTCTTTTATTGGAGGTATAGGAGTCATTAAGAGTTTCAATCTTGTTGGACATAAATCCAAGGAACTACAGAAAGAATTTTCGGATTCCAAGGATAAATCTATTGAATTTGAAAAGAAAATGACATCGTGGATTATTGGATTAAATATTATTTTAGCTATAGGAGTAGCTTGCATTTTTGGATTGGCTGTATGGTTGAAAGAAAGTAATGTATTAAGTTTATCCTATTTAATTGGTGTTTTGTTATTTGTATTTGACTTATTTGGACCATTGAAAGCACTGTATGGAGAGGCTGCAAAGCTGACCATTATGGATAATTGCTTGGATAGAATAGAAGAAGTATTTCAAGAACAACCACTTCCCGAATGTGATATGAAACATTTATCTGAATTAAATTCAGAAAAACCAATCATGGTCTTTGAACATGTCAGCTTTGGCTATGACGAAAATGAGATTTTACATGATGTTAATTTTGACATGAGAAAGAATATGATGACTGCGTTGGTTGGACATTCAGGCTCTGGAAAATCAACAATCGCTAATTTATTAGCAAGATTTTGGGATGTAGATAAAGGAAAAATACTACTTTATGGTACGGATATTCGAGATATTGCGATGGAAAAACTGATGGATCAAATCAGTATGGTTTTTCAGAAGGTATATTTATTTCAAGATACCATCTATAACAATATTCTGATGGGAAAATCGGATGCGACCAAAACAAAAGTCATAGAAGCATCTAAAAAAGCTAGATGCTACGATTTTATTATGGCGCTGCCGGATGGATTTCAAACAGTAATTGGGGAAGGTGGAGCCACATTATCCGGGGGAGAAAAACAGAGGATTTCTATTGCAAGATGTATATTAAAAGATGCTCCTATTGTTATTTTAGATGAAGCTACTGCAAGTGTGGATGCAGATAACGAAAGCTATATTCAGGAAGCCATTGGAGAATTAGTAAAGGGTAAAACACTTCTGGTTATTGCACATCGATTAAACACCATTCAATCAGCAGATCAAATATTAGTAATCGAGAGAGGGAGCATTGTTGGAAAAGGAACACATGAGAGTTTAATTAAAGAGAATAGTTTTTATAAAAAATATTGTGATTTAAGAAGAGATGATTCAGATTTTGCGTTATAAATTGGAAATGAATTGTTTGTTTACTGATTTTAAATGTTCAATTTCTCTTGTTTCCTTCACATAATCTAGTTATAATCAATCTGCTTTTTAGTTCCTTTTTGGAACCAATGTAGACGTCTTTGAATTCAATTGTTTCACCATTTGATAATGGTTTTATGAGTTCAAAGATGTCTATTTTAATATACTCTGTTGACTTTAATACCTTATATTTGGAAAATAAATTAAATTAATATAAAAAGATTGAGTATAATATATTTAACTTTTAGGGATAAAAATAAGACGTCATGGAGTGGAGGGAGAGAAAGTAAATGTTAGATATGATGCGTTGTATTTGTAAGATATGTGGCAGGGATATACGGAAGTTAATTTCTTCTATAATTTTAACTGCAATAGATACAATTTTAAGTATGGCAATGCTTGGAATGGTTCTTATGACTTTAGTAAGTCTTGCAGCGGGAAGTTTTGATAAAAAGTTTTTAAATAAGGCATCTGCTGATATTATTTCTGTATTAGATGAAAAGCCTTTACCCTATAGGACTAGTAAGCCGCATTTTGATAATTATGGAATTACTTTAGATAATGTATTCAGCAGTTTCATACAAAAGTGATACAATTGTCTTTCGGAAAGAAAGTTCTTCTATAGGAGTATAGGTAAGATGGTTCATATTTATCAGTTTTTCTGCTAAAGTTTTAATAATAATATTACCTGCTGTTAGAGTAAAGGTATTCTCGTAAAAGGTTGTTTTAACTAATTTAGAAAAATATTGAGATAGATTGTGATTATTTGGATTTATTAAGAAGTGTTCCATAACATTTTTATGAATAAATAGGGATATTCCAGTATAATGGAGTGATTTCTTTATGATATCACACACTTCAGTATTTAAAGAATTAAAACAAAGTTGTCCACTTTTCATATATAAATTTTCGTGTGTATGTTTAAATTTGATATGAACTTCACCGAACAAGCAGTAGTTGATTTCTACAACATCATCAAGAGATAATTTAGCCATATTTAAATCTGTTTCAAAGTTGAGGTTTTTCACAATAAGGATTTCAAAACCATAATCAAAAGACAGATGAATTATATTATTGGAATTCTGTTCATTTTGAACTGTGTTATTCAGAAATTCTTCATCTGAATTAAAATTAAAAAGGTTCCTATTTATCTCAATGTAATATTTCTCTAAATTTATCATATAGACTCCTTTAATTAAAAATACGCGTAATTTAAGATCAAATATCAGTGATGGATGAAGGAAGATTTATTGAAGATAGAGTATAAAGATATTTTGGACTGATACTACTTGCAGCTTGTCTAACTTCAAGCTCGGTCCTTGAATTTTCGATATTCTGAGGGACACATACCAGTTATTTTTTTGAATGCTGCTGCAAATTTGCTTTGATTTTCATACCCTACTTTGGCTGATATGACGGCGACGCTGTCATAGGAGTTCTGCAGCATAAATGCGGCGGTTTTGATTCTGTAATGGTGCATATAATTTCGGATTGTTGTTCCATAAATGCCTTTGAAGCAATTTTTCAATGTGGTTACGCCAATTCCATATTTTTTTGACATTTCTTCAATTGTAATGCGTTTATTCATATGTGTAATTAAATGGTCTCTTATTTGTCTTGTAATGGTTACTTGTTTTCTTGAATAATAGGGCCTTTCTTGATTTTGTTCTGAAATATTGTTACTGCTCAAAAAAAGTAATAGTTCAATCACTTTTATTTGATGATATGTGCGGCAGAGTTCTTCTTTTATTGGATAAAGTTGTGAAAAAATATGTTTTATCTCATTTCTGCCCCTCAGGATAAAGCAGTGATTCTGTACACATAGTTTTTTCATAAGTTTATATAAATCAATAGAATCTGGCAATTTCATTTTTTTGATGGATATCACTGCCTCATCTAAATAAATGATAATAGATATACCCTTAAAATATCCTAATGGGAAACTAGATGAAATTTTCTTACATGAAAAATTACTAATAGATAAATCACCTTTATTTAAATATATATAATCATTTTTTTTAAACTCGCATTCATATCTGCCTTCCATGCAATGATTGATTTCTATAATATTTGTATTTGTTATATTATTATTTGGGTTTATATTTAGTTGGAACAAATTATATGTCAATTGAATTCCTGGAAGTACTTCATATTTTATAAGTTTTCCTGTACCGCTCTGATTTTCGATATAGTATTCCGTGCAATAGCGGTGCTGTTTTATAGCTTTTAAATCTGAACTAAATATATTTTGCCACTTTATTGTTTGCATTAGTTTTTCTCCTTTCTATTGATATAGTATCTCATTTTAAGTCTATATCTTACAGTGTTAGCTGATTCTAACCTTGGAATAAAATATAGAAAAGAAAAAGTAAGTATATGATCACAATTTTACTTCTTATGTATATTTCAACCATTATAATTTATTATACTGCAATTGATATTCATTATCAATTCTTTTGTAGATGATTATTAAAAAAATCCACAATAGCCAAATTTTGAATTGATCTATATCGAGTGGACAAGGGAAATGATAAAGACTTTATCATAAGGTCATGTTCTTTGTTTTTATGGATTGTCTTGATTATTCAAGCAGTTCTTTTACATCCCTATAAATCAATATATTGGATATACCTGCATAGTATCTTATTATTCCATCAATCACAGTTATTGGAGGGGTAAATCCCTTACGGATAATATTATTTACTTCAATTCCCTCCTTATCTGATAAATTTATTTTATCAAGTTCTATAAAATCTAATATTATATTTTGTGAAACATCACTATTATTAAAAAATTTTTTTAAATTGTTATAAAGTTCTTCTGTTTTTATAAGTGTTACATTTGATTCAGATGAAATAGAATTTTTACAGTTGTTTCTGCAGTTTGTACAGCTGCCACATTTTGTTCTATTCTGGCAGCTGTTAGAAGCGGAATCATGGCTGCTATTGCAGCAGCTTTTTAAGGATAGCACAGCATTTTTATTTCCATATATATTAATTTTAATTTTTAAGTTCATATAATTTAAAATCCTTTCTCTAATAATAACAATTATAATATCATAAAGAGATAATTTTACGCAATTAAAAATGTGTTATATTGACAAAAAGTATATTTAAAAATAAAATTAGTATAATAATTATCAGCTGTTTAAACATAATTTGTATAGGAGATGTAATCAGTGAATAGAGAAATTTATATGGACTATGCAGCTACAACTTTTGTAAAACCAGAAGTTATAGAGGAAATGAAATTATATTTTAATGAATATTTTGGTAATCCTTCTTCCGTATATGGCATATCCAGAATCACAAAGATGGCTGTAATAAAGGCTAGGGAAAAAATAGCATCAGCTATAAATGCAAACAGGGATGAAATATTTTTTACAAGTGGAGGATCAGAATCGGATAATTGGGCCATAAAAGGAGTGGCTCTTGCAAATAAGGAAAGAGGAAAACACATAATAACTACAGGAATAGAACATCCTGCTGTAATAAATACCTGCAGGTATATGGAAAAACAAGGCTTTAAGGTTACATATCTTCCTGTGGATAGATTTGGAACAGTAGATATAAAAAAGCTGGAGGAATCTATAGGAAAAGATACTTTAATTGTATCTATAATGTTTGCTAATAATGAAATAGGCACCATAGAGCCTATAAAAGAAATAGGGAATATGTGTAAAAATAGGGGAGTCTTACTGCATACAGATGCAGTTCAAGCAGTAGGTAATGTTCCTATTAATGTTAAAGATATGAATATAGATCTTTTGTCCATGTCATCTCACAAATTTTATGGACCTAAAGGTATAGGTGCCCTCTATATAAAAAAAGGAGTAAAAATAGATAGTTTTATTCACGGAGGTTCTCAAGAGAGGGGAAGAAGAGCTGGAACAGAGAATATTGCAGGTATAGTTGGTATGGGAAAAGCACTTGAGATTGCAGCTTTAAATATGGACAGAGAAAATAAAAGACTAAGTTATCTTAGAGATAAGATGATAGAAGAACTTCTAAAAATACCAGGTACCAAACTAAATGGACATAAAACAAATAGACTTCCAGGTAATGTAAATATTTCTTTTGATTCTGTAGATGGAGAAATTTTGGTTATGGCTTTAGATAATGAGGGAATATGTGTATCTGCAGGAAGTGCATGCTCTGCAGGAGCTATAGAACCTTCACGTGTACTAAAAGCTATAGGACTTTCTGATGCTCGGGCAAAATCTTCTATTCGTCTAAGTTTAGGAGCAGATACTACTGAGGAGGATATTAACTATACTGCAGATGTTATAAAAGATACAGTATTTAAGTTGAGAGAAAATAATGCAAAATGGAGTTCTGGAAAATTTTAAATTAGAATAGGTGATAAAATGACAAAAAAAGTAGTAGTGGGTATGAGTGGAGGAGTAGATAGTTCTGTTGCAGCACATCTTTTAAAGGAACAAGGGTATGAAGTTATTGGAGTAACCATGCAGGTCTGGCAGGAAGATGATTATTATGAAGACATGGAAAGTGGATGTTGTTCTTTAAGTGCTGTAGAAGATGCCAAAATGGTAGCATATCATCTTAATATACCTCATTATGTTATGAATTTTAAAGAGGTATTTAAAAAAAATGTAATAGATTATTTTATACAGGAATATATGGAAGGAAAGACACCAAATCCGTGTATAGCCTGTAATAAATATATAAAATTTGATGAGCTTTTAAAAAGAGCTATGGATTTAGGGGCGGATTATGTGGCTACAGGACATTATGCCACTGTAGAAAAAATTAATGATAGATATACTCTTAGAAAATCAAAGGATCACAATAAAGATCAAACTTATGCTCTTTATAATTTAACTCAATTTCAGCTGGCACATACATTAATGCCCTGTGGAATATACAAAAAAGAAGAAATAAGAGAGATAGCCAGAAAAATAGGGCTTAATGTCTATTCTAAAAGAGATAGTGAAGAAATATGTTTCATCCCAGATAATGATCATGGAGCTTATATAAAGAGAATTACAAAGGATAAAGTGAAAGAAGGAAATTTTATAGATAAAGAGGGAAATGTGCTTGGAAAACATAAGGGAATAGTATACTATACATTGGGTCAGAGAAAAGGATTGGGTTTATCCTTTGGGGTACCTATGTATGTAATAGACATAAAACCTTATACTAATGAAGTTGTGCTTGGAAGTGAAGAAGATATATTTAAAACAGATCTAGTGGCAAAGGATGTGAATTTTCTTCCTTTTGAGAATTTGACCTCACCAATGAAGGTAGAAGCTAAAATAAGATATTCCTCGAAACCTGCAGAGGCAATGATAAGTTCCATAGGCAAAGAAAAAGTAAAGGTAAAATTTACAGACAGACAAAGGGCAATTACAAAAGGGCAATCTGTGGTATTTTACAAAGATAATATTTTAATTGGAGGAGGAATTATTGACAGCTAATATCATAAATGATACAATTAAAAGAAATAAATTTTTTGACAGCTTATTGGGATATTGACGTAAATGAGATATGTAATAGATTATAAAAATAACATTAAAAACTGAGACAGGGTCAAGTAGATGTGATTAACATTTTAAAGAGAGTGGTTGAAGCTGGGAATCCATAAATGTTACATGTTGAAACTCCCCCTGGAGTTGTAAGCTGAACTTATAGTAAGCTGTGCCGGTAGAAGCCGTTATAAAATATGAGTAACAAATTTGGGTGGTACCGCGGTAGACTTTCGCCCCAGGCAGAAGGTCTATTTTTTATGTTATTTTTAAGAAATAACAATATAGGAGGAAGTATAATGGAAAACTTAAAAATTTATTATGATGAAGATGGGAATCTGGATTTATTGAGGGATAAAACAGTGGCAGTTTTAGGCTATGGAAGTCAGGGTCATGCCCATGCACAGAATTTAAAAGACAGTGGAATTAACGTGGTAATCGGTCTGTATAAAGGGAGTAAGTCCTGGAAAAAGGCAGAGGAGAATGGTTTTGAAGTAATGGAAGCTGCAGATGCTGTAAAAAAAGCAGATATGGTTATGACACTTATACCAGATGAAAAGCAAAAGGGCCTATATATTGACAGTGTTAAAGATAACTTGACAGAGGGAAAAGTGCTTATGTTTGCCCATGGATTTAATATACACTTCAATCAGATAACCCCTCCTGAAAATGTGGATGTAATTATGGTTGCACCTAAAGGACCAGGACACATTGTAAGAAGAGAATATACCGAAGGAAAAGGAGTACCATGCCTTTATGCAGTATACCAGGATTACAGTGGAAAAGCCAAGGACTATGCACTGGCATATGCAAAAGGAATAGGAGGCACACGAGGAGGAGTTCTTGAAACTACCTTTAAAGATGAAACAGAGACAGATTTGTTTGGAGAACAGGTAGTACTTTGCGGAGGAATATCAGAGCTTATAAAAGCAGGATTTGAAACTTTGGTTGAAGCAGGATATGCACCTGAAAATGCATACTTTGAGTGTATGCATGAGATGAAATTGATTGTGGATTTGATGAATGAAGGCGGATTAAGCTATATGAGATATTCCATAAGTGATACTGCTGAATATGGAGATTACAGTATAGGCAAGAGAATAATAACAGAGGATACAAGAAAAGAGATGAAAAAGGTACTTGGAGAAATTCAAGATGGTACTTTTGCAAAGAACTGGATACTGGAAAACCAGACAGGAAGACCTTCATTTATTGCAAAGAGGAAAAAAGAACAGAACCATCTTATTGAGGTAGTTGGAAAAAAACTTAGGGCTATGATGTCCTGGATAAACAGCAAATAATTATAATTATAGAGTTAACATATTAAATTTGGAAGCTTAAAGCTTCCAAATTTTTATTTTAAACTTCTGATTTGTGTAAAAATAAATGAGGATAAATATGGTATAATAATATACATATTATAATTAAATATTAGTATCAGCTTAAAATTAATGGTATTAAATAATTGACAACGTTAACACTTCTAACGTATTATTTTTACATATTCTATATAGATTGAGAAGGAGGCGAGTTTATGTTACCTTATGACAAAACAAATAAGGGGATTGATGATGGGATATTATTGAAAAAAGTGAGTATTACAGGTAACCTTTGTGCAGGGTATGGAGAAGTATTTATAAATCAAATTTATGAAAATTGCAGTGATGAAGATATAGAAGGAGTATATATTTTTCCTATTCCAGTTACAGCATTAATATCTGGATTTGAAGCAGAAATAGGTGGAAGAACCTTAAAAGCAATAGTGGAAGAGAAAGATAAGGCTCTGCAGGTGTATGAGAATGCAAGAATTCGAGGAGATAGTATTTTTTCATTGGAAGAATTCAGTCCTCATTTCTTCAAAATAAGTATAGGTAAAATAATTTCCGGGGAAACTGTAAAAATAAAACTTTCCTATATAGACGAATTAGATTATAAAGACAGTACTTTTAAATTTACCATACCTGCAATTTCAGAACCTAAAATAATAAGAAGTAAATCTAGAATTGAAGAATTAAGAAGTAATTTGGTCAATAGACTTGGAATAAAGAAGGGTAAGGATGAAGATTTTGAATTTAAGGTAAATATAATAGTGGAATCTTTAAGCAAAGTTAACTTTAGATGTCCCTACCATAAAATAAAAGTAGAGAGGGAAGGAGACACAGTAGCCAAGATAACTTTAGAGGAAGACTATTATTTAATGGATAAAGAATTTATATTGTTTATCAAAGAGAGAGAAACCCTTGAAGCAGATGGAATGATTTATGAATATAAAGAAAATGACAGGCAAAAAGGAATAGTATATATAAGAATGATTCCAAAGCTTGATCCTTATGAGGAAGAGATTAAGGAAAATTATATATTTTTAATTGATATTTCAGATACCATGAAAGGTGAAAAGTTGGAACAGGCAAAAAATGCACTTCAGCTTTGTATAAGGAACTTATCTAAAGGTGATACTTTCGATATAATAGCCATGGGAGTAAATTTAATAGATTTTTCAAAAGATGGAATGATAGAATTTGACCAGGATTCTTTAAGAAAAGCTTCTAAATGGATAGATAATTTGGATACGGAAGAAGATGCAGATATATTTGGGGCAATAAGGTATAGTCTGGAGAAAGAAGGGGATAAAAATACAATACTTTTATTTACTGATGATTTGGTAGATGATGAAGAAAATATACTTGCCTATGTGAAAGAAAATATAGGTGACAATAGAATATTTACTTTTGGAATAGATTCATCTGCCAATAACTATTTTCTAAATAAGCTGGCTCATGAAAGCTGCGGAAAAGCAGAGTTTATAGATATAGACGAGAGAATAGAAGATATAGTACTAAGACAATTTAATAGAATACAAAATCCCCAAGTTCATAACATAGAAATTGACTGGGGTGAACTTAAGGTTAGAAATTCTTATCCTAGAACCATAGAATACATGTATGATAGAGAACCTTTTTCAATATTTGCAAATGTACTGGGAGAAGTAGGAGGGCAGATAGTATTAAAGGGAAATGTAGATGGAAAAGAATATATACAAAAGGTGGATATAGATAATTTTAATACAGAAGAAAATGCTAACCTGTTAAAAAAAATATGGGCTAAAAAAAGAATAAAATCCCTGGAAATAAATATGAGAGCCGAAAGAGGAACAGTAAGGGAAAGCATGAGAAAAAAAATAATAGAACTTTCAAAGGACAATAAACTTATAAGCTCTGAAACAACGTTTATACTAATGGAACTTAGGGAAGAACCGGTGCTTGGAATTCAGCTTAGAGATATAATTCCTATAAAAGTAAAAGAAAATACTTTAAATCAAAATAAAATGGATGAAGACACAGGAACGGGGTTTTTATACAGAAGCTTTATATATGAGGATGATGTGGAAATAAGTCTTAGCGATAACAAATATTTAGATAAAAAGTATCCGAGGGAAAAACTTTTAAGGATAATTGCAAAAAATCAATTTGCAGATGGGGCTTTTGTGGATTACGAAGACAGCAGTGTAGAGGATAAAATAGAAACTACAGCTATGGTTATGCTTGCTTTTATTATAGGAAAAGAGAATATAGATATATATACGAATCAGCTGAATAAAGCAGTAAGTTTTATATGTGAAAACTATGATGAAGTAGAATTTGATGTAAGATGTGATATTTTAAAATTATCAATTTTAGTGTTAAACAAGATAAAGAAAAAGAAATTATTAAAGGATAAATATATCCCAAAGGCTGATAATACAATAGAAAAGCTATGTGAGAAGCTTCACAGCAGAGAAGAGACTAAACCTGTACTTAAAAATCTAATGAGCAATTCTTTTAATAAAAATGTGGCGTCCTTATTTACATTAAGTGAAGATAAAAAATATATAAAAGAGAATATAACTATAATTGAAGAGAGAAATTCCATATTTGACATGTCAAAATTAGCTGTGTTGAAGGGATTGAAAAGTTAAAGTTCTGCTGGCATAAAGTCTAGTATGCCAGCCTAAGTTTTAAATATTGCCGTGGATAAAGCCGGTTATTTTGTCAATGGGGATGTCCACAAAGGTGTTTATGTCATCATTTCTGCAATTTTGTTCTGAATTACAGTTGTCAAAAGGTAAAATATCATCATAAGGATTTAAATTATCGTTGTAGTTATTTTCTGGTCTACAAACCGGAGCTTCTGCTATATTAAGTGCAAGCCTTATAAAATAATGATTTACCTCTATTAACATTCCCGTAAAGTTATACATACGAGAATCTCCGCCGGATGTGTATATGGTTGCCCTTTTTCCTGTATGTTTTTTTAAATTATCTATAAAACTTATGGAACCAATGTTGTTACAATCATTACATTCTAATTTATTTTCATCCAGTTCATTCATACAGACTGTATTTTCCCCTAGCGTAGTATCTGCCTTACAATCTTCTTTTACTTCTATATAATTAGAATCTATAGGTGATTTTTCGTTAGGAATAAAATAGGCTTCATCTTCGTTATTTGAATGGTGGCCTCTAGGATGTCTTCTATGATGATGTCTGCTCAATGTATTCAACTCCTTTCTATAAAAAATAATGGAAAGTTGTTCTGAAGAACATAGGAGTATTAGCTAATTGCCGGCTTAGATAAAATTTAAAAGTAAGCTGCAGGACTTTACTCCTAATCTATAATATGAATTAAAATTAATTTGTGACATCAATTTAATTTTTTAAATAAAAAGCAGAAGCCATAGATTTTTAGCATCTATGGCTTCTGCTTTTTGAATTAAAATTTATTTTAGTATTTTAACTTTATCACCGTCATTTAAAAAGGTTTGACCTTCTGGTACTATAGTATCTCCTGCATGTACCTTTGAAGATATTATCTGGGTAATCTTATCATTTGAAAGTCCTGTATTTACAGATATTTTCTTTATTTTATTGTCTTCTACTTTATAGAGGTAGGAAACTCCATTTTCCATTTTTACAGCCTGGTTGGCTACAGTAAGTACATTATCCTCAGTCTCATCAGGTAAGGATATCTTAACAAACATGCCTGGTTTTAAATCTCCTCCTGAGTTAGGTACCTTTATTTTAATTAAATATTCTTTAGTTGTACTGTCCGCATCAGGATTTATAGTTTCTATAGAACCTGTTATTTCCTTATTGGATAGAGAAGGAATAGTTACAGGTATGGATTGATTTACTTTAATCTTTGAAAGCATATTTCCCGGTACAGTTGCCTCTATTATAAGTGAACTCAAGTCAATTATAGTTATGGAAGCTGTTGCGGTAGGAGAAATTTCTCCTTCATGTATGTTTACAGCAGATACAATACCAGAAATAGGAGCCTTAATCATGGTATCGTTAATTTGGGACTGTATTGAATCCACAGCGGCTTCAGCCTGGGTTACCTGAGCTTGAGCTACATCTACAGATTCAGGGCCAATTTTCTGTTGAATTAAGCTTAGATTCTGTTGTGCAGAAGATAAGGTTACAGATGCACTGTCAAGTTTAGTTTTAGCAGTATCTAGTTCCTGCTTTGATGCAGCACCGGAAGAGTATAATGACTCTGTTCTATTATAACTGCTTTGGGCATCGTCATAGGATATTTTAGCACTATCTACTGCCTGCTGGGCTTGTACAACCTGTTGTTCCACTCCTGAACTCTTTGTTTTATTTAAATTAGCTTTGGCAGAGTCTATACTTGCCTGCTGTTGTTTCAACTGGGCCTGCAGAGAGTCTGAATCAAGAGTAAATAATGTTTCTCCACTTTTTACTGTACTGCCGACTTTTACATTTAAAGTCTTAACTTTTCCAGGTGATTTAGGAGATACTGAAACTTCTTCCTTAGCAGTTAATTTTCCCGAATAATTTACATCTGTAGATAAAGAAGAAAGTTCTACTTTGATTACTTTTACATTTTTGATGGAATTTGTAGTTTCTGTACTTTTATTTTTTATTATATTATGTACTATGCTAAAGATGATTAAAACTGCCAGTACAATTAATACTATTTTGCCCACATTATTCTTTAGTTTTAAAATAATATTTTTCATAACATTACTCATGATTACACCTCCTGGATTTTTGGATGTTTCTTTATTTTTCTAAGCATATAGTTTTTAAAGTCATCCAATAATGTATAAACTACAGGTAATATTATAGGAGTAAGAATAGTAGAAGCTATCATTCCACCTATAACTACAAGAGCCATGCTGGATTTTATTTCACTGCCTTCTCCAAGAGATAGGGCAGAAGGAAGCATACCTACAATCATAGTTGCAGAGGTCATTATAATAGGTCTCAGTCTTCTTTCTCCAGATTCAATAAGAGCTTCTCTTAAATTCTTTCCCCGCTTCATGAGGGTATTTGTATAGTCAATTAAAAGTGTACCATTTTTAGAAGCTAATCCATCCAGCATTATAAATCCTATAAGAGACATCATATTCAAGGTTTTACCAGTAATTGCAAGTATTCCTATGGCTCCTATTAGAGCACAAGGGAGAGATATCATTCTGATAAATGGAGTCAAGAAGGATTCGTAGAGTACAACTAATATCATGTAAATAAGTACTAAGGAAATAATCAATACTTCTATAAGAGAAGTAAAGTTAGTTGACATACTCTCCTGATTTCCACCAAATTTAATTTCATAACCTTCTGGAACAGATAATGGCTTTAACTTTTCAGTTAAATCCTTACTTACAGCACCAAGGGCCCTTCCCTGGATATTCGCAGAAACAGTAGCGACATCTTGTCTATCCTGTCTTGATATAGATTTTGGACTGTCAGCTTTTACTATTTTTGCAACTTCACTTATAGGAACAGATTGACCTGAACTGCTGATTATTTTTATAGAGCCTATATCTGAAGCGGTTTTTACATATTTATCGTTAAATTTTACTGTTATATCATAGTCGTCTCCTTTGGTTGTATATATTCCTGCAGATGAACCTTGAATTGCGGTTCTCAGTACTGAAGATAAATCTGATATGGATACACCATACTGGGATGCGGCCAATCTGTCCATCTGTACTTTTAATTCACTGTCACTTGCCTTGGTAGAATTATCCACATCTGTAATACCTGAAACTGTTTTTATTGTTTCTTCTACCTTGTTGGATATTTCACTTATGGTATCTGAATCATCACCTAATATTTGAATTGATATAGGTTTACTGCTGCCGCTGCTTACATCAGATTCAACCACAGAAAAATCTGTTCCTGAAAGTGAAGCATTTCCCCAGCTTCGAACTTTTTTAGCCACTTCAGATTGAGATATGGTTCTTTCAGCTTTAGGGTAAAGTTCTACATATATGCTTGCAGTATTTGAAGTGCTGGAATTTACACTGTCACCGCTGGAACCTATCATAGCATAATAAGTTTTTATTTCTTTAACTCCATGTAAATAGTTTTCTACTTGTTTAACACTTTTGTCCATCTGATTTAAGGTTGCTCCTGAATCAAAGGTCATATTTATATTAAAGGAGCTTTGATCCGTGGAAGGAATAAGTTCTGTTCCTATGGCACCTGCTGGTATTAAGAGTATAGTACCTATTAATGCAGCTATACTAATAATTAGCACTCTTTTCCTGTGATTTAATGACCATATGAGAGCTTTTTTATAGGTTACAGTTATGTTATCTAGAGAATTTGAAAGAGAACTAAACATTTTATAAATTTTAGTATTTTTAATTCTGGTAAATCTACCAGAAGCTTTTTTATGGTTGTCGTCATTTCCTTTAAACACTCTGGATGCCAGCATAGGAGTAATGGTAAAGGAAACAAATAGGGAAAATAATGCTGCAAAAGCTATGGTCAATCCAAATTCTTTAAAGAACTGTCCTGCCATGCCTGATATAAATGCAACTGGAGCAAATACAACTACATCGCAAAGTGTTATGGCAATAGCCGCGAGACCTATTTCATTACGTCCATCTATAGCCGCTTGATGGGGATGTTTTTTCATGGATAGATGTTGTTTTATGTTATCCAGTACAACAATTGAATCATCTACCAAAATACCTATACAGAGGGATAAGCCCATAAGAGACATCATATTTAGTGTAAATTTCATAACATACATCATAAAAAAGGTGGCAATAAGGGAGGTAGGTATGGCTACAAGTACTATTAATGAAGATTTCCAGCTCTTTAAGAATATAAATAAAACTAAAGCAGTGGTTATTATACCTTCTATTAAAGTACGTTTTATCTCAGTAAGAGATGAAGTTATAAATTTAGTACTATCGTAGGCAGCCACTAAATTTATTCCTTTTGGCAGCCGTTTTTTAACTTTTTCAAGTTCTGCATTTATATTATTTACAGTTTCAATTACATTTGCATCACTTTGTTTTTGTATGCTTATTCCTATGGTATCTTTACCGTTTATTCTTATGTATTGATTTTCATCGGGATATTCTAAATTTATGTCAGCTATATCAGACAAACGAACAGTACCCCCAATTGAAGTAGGTATTAATAAATTTCTTATTTCATCTATATCTTCAAGTTGACTCATGATTCTTACAGTTTCATTTAGGTTATCTTGTTTTATTTGACCTGCAGGAAAGCTTACATTATCTGATTGCAATTTAGAAATTAGTAGGCTTGTATTTACTCCATAGAATTCTACAGCGGCTTTATCCAGTTTTATAATAAGCTGTTTTTGCTGGGTTCCAAGGAGAGAGACATTTCCTACACCCTCAACTTTTTTGAGAGAGTCTGTTATATTGTTGGATTCATTATACAATTCTTCGTGGGATACATTTCCAGACACGGATAACATCAAAACAGGCATGGCATTTGTGTCCATTTTAAATAAAAGAGGTTTGTCTGCATTTTTAGGAAGTTTAGCTTGAGCAGTATCTACAGCTTTTTGTACATCTAAAAAGGCAGTATTCATATTTGCATCACTTTTAAACATTATAGTGGTTTGTCCATATCCTTCGCTTGCAGTAGATTGCAGGGTGTCAATACCACTTATACCAGCTACAGAATCTTCAATAGGTTTTACTACATCTTTTTTTATGTCTTCAGCACTGGCACCGGAATATGTAGTGGATATAGAAATTACAGGTATATTTATAGATGGCATAAGATCTGCCCCTAAATTACTATAACCAAATACTCCAAGACCTAACAAGAACAACAGTAACATGGTTATTGCCGCTGGCTTTCGTACAGATAGTTCAGTTAAGTTCATTTTTTACCCTCCTTAGTCATAGATATAATAGTTTTATTTTTATAATTTCTAAGAGCATAATTTAATTTTGAAAAACCATAAGTTATGTTTCTCAGATCCTCTTTACTTAAAATAGAAACTGTTTCTTCTAAGAAGTCATATTTTATTTTATTCAATTTTTCCAGATAGTTAATTCCATCAAGGGTAAGAGACAGCATAACAATCCTCCTGTTATAATCCGGTCTATATCTGTGTACAAATCCTTTGTTTACAAATTTATTACTTAAATTTGTAACAGCGGCAGGAGTTATTCCAAGATCTTTTGCAAGCTCGCTTACTTTATATTCACCCTGTTCTTTAAGCTGCTGCAGGAAAAATAGTTGAGCAATAGGAAGCTTTTCTTCATATCTAAAGCTATTACTCATTATATATTTAATAAGTAAAAAAAAATCATCGAAATTTTTTTTTATATCTTCAATAATGAGTAAGTCATCTTTTTGACAGTTCATTTCAATACCTCCTTTGCTAATTAGTACATGAATAAAATATTTAGCCATTAAATATTTTATAAATATATAATATACAGATTAAATTATATATTTATAGAGATAAGATTTCAAGAATTAGTAACAAATTTTATATAATATTTACATATCTTAAATTTATCTTAAATTATGGACTAAAAGCTCAGCTTGAATTTAAGCTAAGCTTTTACTACTAATATTTTTGTATATAGGAAGTCCAAAGATTCCTATAATATTTAAAATCATTGTCACCTGTTATAATATTGAGTGCATCTAGCAAAGTTAAATGAATTCCATAGTAATCAAAATTAACTGTGGGAGGTGTACCTGGCCTGGTTAAGTATCCCAAGTCATAACATACAAAACCTCCTATATCATAATAGGGAAGTATGTACTTTAATGTAAGCAGACCTTTTTTAAAGTATGCAGATGCTTTATCACTATAATCTTTATTATTGGGAATATTTGACCAGTCATATAAGCCTATTAAAGTAAACATATGTCCATTTAAAGTATATGAAGGCGGATCTGTTACATACAATTGAAAAAATATATAGTCAGCCATTTGATTTCCCAAAAAACTCAAATTGTCCATAGGGCCCCCTTGAGAGGTTTTGGTAGTCAAAAAATTAAGAGCTAAATTTCCCGCAGAAATATATTTTTTGTTTCCTGTAAGGTGGTAGGCTCTAGAAAATACACTAAGGGCTTGTCCTTGAGCCATTGCAGATACCCAGCCAGGCTGGAATTCATTATCATCTAAGTAATGTTTATAATTAAAATCATATCTAATAGCACCGGTGCTGTCCATATTATCTATAAGCCAGTCTGCAGCATTTAAAAATTCCTGTTTCATATATAGATTTTCTTTATTCATTTTTTTAGAATTTAGATATATATTATAATAAGATAGTGCATATTGATCTATGGTGACAGGATTATAATAATAACTTCCGCTGTAATTTACCATAGGTATTCCCTTTACGTCAAATTTTATTATGGTGTCATCTGTGTAACTTACTGCATTTTCTATAGATAGATAGTTGTCAAAGGTATCATAGTATCCTATGCTTTGATATTGATATCCAGAATCCATATAATATTTCTGATATTGTTCTATTAAGTTGAAGTCTTCTGGTTGATTTAACACATCTTTAATAGAAATATCTTTTTGTTTTGCAATTAAATTTAGTATATTTGCCTTATCCTTTATATATTCAGATACTCCCTGGGTGTTTATTATGGTAGTATAGCCCTGACAGGCATCTGCGTAGTTTCCTTTCAGATTAGTTCCCCTGCTCCAATTTAGTATAAGTTCCGCCTTTTCATTTAAACCATTTATAAATCTTTCATCATTTGGATAAATACTGTGGGCTTTTGAAAGCAAATCTAGTGCAGTATAGGGATCTGAATAAGATATATTGTTTATTGTGTCGTAGTAATTATCTGCAGTTTGAGAAGCTTGTACCACACAGGTATTAGTGCAAATAAAAAAAATTAGAAGTAAAGAACCTATATAAGATATCTTTTTAAACAATTTATTTAACCTCCTTATATGAATATAATGTACTAAAACTGTCAAGCATTGGTCTATTACTCATATAGTGCTAAGTATAATACAATAATTTAAGTTTAACAATCCATTATTTTACTTTGAATAGGATAGTATATTTAAGTATTGTATAAAATTTCTTAAAATATAGCATTACAGCAGTATAAAAAAATAACCTCCATTTTCAGGAGGTTAATATAGTTAATTTAATATATATACATTTACAGATCTTCTTCCCCAGCTCTGTGCCTCGGCTTCTGAGGTTACAAAAATATCTATTCTATTACCTTTAATGGCTCCACCTATATCTTCTGCAATAGCATAGCCGTATCCTTCCACATAAACTCTAGAGCCTAAAGGAATAACTCTAGGATCTACAGCTATAGTACTATAACCATTTGGATTTCTTTTAGTTGGAGCACCGGACGCTGTAATACCATCACCGCTATATGCCGTTGCAACTACATTTAATACTTGGGAAAATGAAGAAGGCATTCCTCCACGGGATAGGGTTTGTCTATCGAAATCACTGCTGCTGTAGGCCAGAGAAGTCTGGACATACAGGGTCTTGGATTCTTCCAATTGTTGTTCCTTTAACTGTTGTTCTTTTTCATTAGTTTTAGCCAGCAATTCTTTTTGCTCTTTTATATCATCATTCAATTTAGATAGAGTAACTTCATTATTTGCTCTTAAGGCTTGTAATTTACTATTTTCATAATATAAGGCTTGTTTCTGATTTTCTATAGCTTGTTCATTTTGTTTCAGCTTAGCAATAATTTTATTATCAAATTGTATTACTCTAGTTATGGTATCTATTCTAGAGATAAAATCACTTAAACTTTCTGAGGATAAAAGTACTTCAAGATATGCATCATTACCATTTATGTACATGGCTTTTACCCTATTTTTAAATAAGTCGTTCTGAATTTCAGAATTGTTTTTTGCGTCCTCCAATTTAGCTTGGGTATTTTTTATATTTTCAGCAATTTTATTCATAGCATCTTTATTATTTGAAATGTCATTAATAACTTTGTCAATTTGTGTATTTAAACTATCTATTTTCGATTGTAATTGACTTTTGTCATTTTGAGTTTGAGTTAGTTCCTCAGATGTGGAATTTGATGCGGCATTGATGTTACCACAGGGTATTATAATTAGTGCCAGCGTCATAATAACACATAGGGTTTTTTTATTCAATGTTATTCCTCCTTAAAATGATTATTAAGTCTTAAAAACTTGCTAATGTTTTCTATTATAACATCAATATGTATGAAAACTCAAGTTCTCGAGAAGTAGAAGGTCTATAGCATATATTATTTGTGTGCTGTAATCATACATCTATTTTTAAATCAATACCTATAACACCTGTTATAATATTGTTTGAATCTACAATAGGTATAGATACAGTAACGCAAGGGTTTGCGGTAATAGCAGATATATACACATCTGAAATATATTCCTTTCCCTTTATGCTTTCTTCAAACCATTTACGTACATTGGCATTTGCTATTCCATTTGGTGGATTTGAATAAATAAATTTACCCATATTATCATTTGTCCAAATTGCTTCTATATAAGAGTGCTTGTCCGAAAATTCACATAGCAATTTTTTATGGATGCTTTCATCCAGGGAAGAGAGCTTATACTCAGATAATAAATCTTTTTTTATTAGAGTAATTATTTCACTGCACATTATCTTTACTTTATCTGTGTTTAATTTAGCTATGTCTTTTTCAATTTTTTCACAAAAAGAATCTAAAGATGAAGAGGTATCAATTAAGAATTTTTGCATTTCTTTTAATTCCTTTATACTTTCATTTTGAGTTTTAACAGAACTATACATGTTTTCTACATTTGAACTTATTACCTCAAAGCTTTCCTGTACTTCATTACATTTAGAATTCATATTTTTTATAGATTCATATTCTTTGTCTGTAACATTGATTATTTCATTTACAGAGTTTACAATAGCTGCCACTGACATTTTTATTTCATTTAAAATATTTTCTATATTTTGTGAGTAGGCAACACTTTTTTCCACATTCTTTTCATTGGGAATAGAGGTTTCTATAACTATTTCAATTTGTTTTTCAATTTTTTCAATGAGTTTTGATATTTCCAAAACAGAATTTTTGCTGTTTTCTGCAAGACTTGATATTTCCTTTGCAACTACACTGAATCCTTTGCCATATTCGCCTGCACGTGCGGCTTCAATAGAAGCATTTAAAGATAACATATGGGTCTGGGATGCTATATCATTAACTGTATTTAATATAGAAGATATTTCAATTGAAATTTGTTTTAATTCTTTAATATTCTTCATTGTTTTATCTGTAGATGACTTTATTTCCTGGATTGAACTGACTATGCCCAGGATATCTTTTAAGCCCTTCATAATAATTTGTTGAGATTCATCAGAAGTTATAGAAATATTTTTAGAAGTATCTTTTATGTTTTCAAATAAAGAGGATATTTCTCTTATAATATTGAGGGTGTCATTTACCTTATAAGAGCTTATGTTATTTGTTTCTGACAGAGTATTAGCTTCCTCATAGAGTAATTCTGTAGATGAGGAGGTATACTCAATTGTTGAAGATAGATTATGTGATACAGAATAAATTTTAGTAAATAGCACCTGAAATTTAAAGTTGGTCTTAAGTAATTTTTTCCTGAGAGAATCAATTAAAGTTAAATAGGAGGATTTGTCTTTTTCATCTATTGTAAAGTAATAATTGTCATTTAATAAGTTATTTAAAAATTTCTGAATTAATACTTTATCTTTATTATGTCTATGTAAAAATGCTACAAAAGACAAGAAGATACCTAATATTAATCCAATAAAAAAATAAATCAATAAGCTCTCCCCTTTTTATTAAAGTTTTTAAATATTATCATATTGCTAAATTTTAGAATAATTATATCACAATTTTGTGGCGGAAACAATATATGGTAAATCAATCAGTTTATTAAGATAAAAATATTGTTACTAAAATTTAAATGTATTTGATATAATTAAGTTAGAAAATATAGTTAAAAGATAATTAGGAGGATGTATGATATATAATCTGGAAAGAATGTTTGATGATATAACAAGCGAAGATGAGGAAGAGATGGAGATAACCTGTATAAAAGAAGCAGAAAATCTTATAAAAATGGGAATGGATTTATTGACGGTCATAAGGATAACAGGACTTGAATGGGAAGAAATAGGTAGTATAAAAAAATATATGAATTAATAAACTGAACTTTTAATGAATATTTCCGAGGTAGAACATATGTTAACTTTGTGTATGATAGTAAAAAATGAAGAAAATACCCTGAAGAATTGTCTTATTGGGGCAGCTTCTTTTGTAGATGAAATAATTATAGTAGATACCGGGTCTACAGATAATACAAAAGATATAGCTTTAGAATTTACAGATAAAATCTATGATTTTAAATGGTGTAATGATTTTTCAAAGGCCAGAAATTATTCTATAGAAAAGGCATCCAATGACTGGGTGCTGGTTCTTGATGCAGATGAATTTATTGTGGATTTTTCAAGCAGAAGTGTACGGGAATTCATAAAAGAGCCTTCAAATAGAAATAAGGTGGGCAGGATCAAGAGAGTAAACTTTATGGAAGATTCTCATGGAAACAATAAATATACAGAAAGAATAAATAGACTTTTCAATAAAAACTATTTTAATTATGAAGGTATAATTCATGAACAGATTGCGGCTTTGGATGGAAAACCCTATAAAACTGAAATGGTAGATATAACAGCAGAACATGTAGGCTATACCCGGGAAGCATTAAATAAGACAGGAAAAATTAAAAGAAATATAGATTTATTAAAAATGGCGGTGAAAGATAACTTAGAAGATCCATATCTTTATTTTCAACTGGGTAAATCTTATTATATGTTAAAAAATTATAAAAATGCAGTGATGTACTTTGAAAAGGCATTATCTTTTTCACTGGATTTTGGTTTGGAGTATGTGGAAGATTTAGTTGAGACTTATGGATATGCTTTGATTAACAGCGGAAAGTACCAAGAGGCACTTATACTTGAAAATTGTGTTGAAGTTTACTCAAATTGTGCTGATTTTCATTTTCTTATGGGATTAATATATATGAATAATGCCAGGTTTACCCAGGCTGTAGAGAGCTTTTTAAAATGTACTGAATTTTCTTGTGCCAGGGTAGAAGGGGTAAACAACTATATTTCCTATTATAATATAGGCGTTATATATGATGTACTGGGATTTAGAGAAAATGCTCTGGGATATTATAAAAAATGCGGCAATTATGAGCCTGCAGTAAAAAGGCTTAAAGCACAGCTGAATTAAAACATAGCTGTAAAGTATGCCAGTATGTTCTACGATAATTAAATAATGTAAGTATTTGAGTATTTGATTTATGTCTTAATTTTAATAAGGTATTAAATTTTTGGATTCCTTAAATTAACAATCCTATGTGGCTGAATCCCCATAGGATTTAAGTCTTAATGCATGGATTAAATATTAATAAAAAATTTTGGAGGAAAACATTGATTAGGAAAAGAAAACAAATACTAACTTTAATATTAGCCTCTGTAATCAGTTCTACTTTGTGTTATAAAGTAAATGCTGCCTATCCTACCCGGAAGAGGTTGGCAGGAGAAGATAGATATATAACTTCCTTGAAAGTAGCGCAGGATGGATGGGATTCGTCCTATTATGCTGTTTTAGCCTGCGGTGAAGATTATCCAGATGCCTTAAGTTCTGTACCACTGGCAAAAAAATACGATGCACCAATACTTTTAACCCACAGAACCTATATAGATTCTTCTATAGTTGAAGAACTTAAAAGTCTTAAAGTGGGAAAAGTATTTATAATAGGGGGAACAGCTTCTATAAGTGATACCATTTTAAATCAGTTAAATTCTCTTGATATACAAACAGAGAGAATAGGAGGGGTGGACAGATATGACACTTCCGTGAAAATTGCCCAAAAATTTGGAAAAGTAGACACACTTACAGTAGCTTCGGGAGAGGATTATGCAGATGCCATATCCATAGGTTCTGCAGCTGGGGCAATGGGAGTTCCGGTGCTTCTGGTACCTAAAAATATTATGCCAGATGGCACTAAAAGTTACATACAAGAATTAAATACTGTAATAAATTCAGATTATAGTAATAAACAAAAAGGGCAGACCACAAACAGCAGCAATGAAGGGGAATTCAGGAATATAAAAGTTTTTGTGGTAGGTGACAACAGCGTAGTAAGTGATAATGTAGCAAGAGAATTTGAAAACACCTTTAAAGATGATGTCACTAATGAACAATTTGGATATGTGGAGAGAATAACAGGTAGTGATAAGTATGAGAGAAATATAAATGTAATAGCCAGATTTCTTGAAAAATCTACTGGAACAGATGTGGATTACGATGACGATGATGACGATGACTATACAAAAACTGATTATTCAACCAAATATGATTTGTTCAGTTTAAATAATATATTTGTGGCCTCGGGAGATGGGTTTGCAGATGCACTGTCAGGAGCAGCAGAAGCAGCTAAAAATAGAGCACCTGTCATACTTTCAGGTACATCAAATTCAAGCCTTATAAAAGATCTTATTTTAACTAAAATACCTAATTATAATAACGACAGTACTAACCCTGAATATATTACAGTTTTAGGGGGAGAGGGGGTACTGCCAAACTCCAGGGTAAGGGAGATCTTTGGATATATAATTGGGGATAAAAATACAAGTACGGGAGATTCATCTATCACTACTTTTCAGGATTCCAAACTGGAAAAACTTATAAGGGATAAGGTTGGAAAACCTACTGGAACTCTCGCTTATTCGGATTTAAAGGATATTACATCTTTAAATTTAAGCAATGAAGGTATAACAGATATAAGTGGACTTGAAAGTTGTGTGAATTTAAAGAGTCTGGATTTAAGTTATAACCAGATAAAAGATGTAAAACCTCTTTTGAAGCTGTATGATATTAAGGATCTTAATTTAAGCCATAATAAAATATCGGACGTTTCATATTTGTCCAACCTTACAAGTTTAGAACAATTGAATTTAAGCGATAATAATATAAGTGATCTCAGCCATTCAAGAGAAAATACCAAAGATGATGATGATTCGGATTATGATAAAACAAGTGACAGTGTGTTTAAAAATATGACCCATCTGGCTTTTTTGGATTTAAGCAATTCTAATGTAAGTGGGAGTTACAGTTATAAAAATTCTATAGACAGTTCCGACTTGGATGAACTGGAATATTTAATAAGGCTTACTTCATTGAATTTAAAAGGTACAAATGTGGCAAGTCTCACCAATTTAAAAGAGCTTGAAACCCTGACCACCTTGAATTTAAGTGATACAAGTGTAAGTAATCTGGATCCTCTAGAAGAATTAACGGATTTAACTTATCTAGACTTAAGCAGCAATAGCAGCATAGATGGAGATGATTTAGAGCCACTGCAGTACCTGACCAAGCTGAAATACCTAAATTTAAGCAATAACAGAATTGATGATTTAACTTATTTAAAGGGACTTAAAAATTTAAATACATTATATTTAGAGGACAATCCAATACTCGACTATACCCCAATACTTTCTTATGAAAATTCACTTTATTACAGGGATTTTGATATAAGTTCTATAAGTGGAGATGTTACATATTCCAAAGATTCCACCATAGATGGGTTAATAAAAGGTCAGATAAGTGATTTTGAAAATGTTTATGAATATGGTGACTATGACAAGCTGAGGTTCAGAGTACTCTATCGTCCTTATGATACAGGAGCCTATAGTGATACCCTTAAAGGTATTAAACAGGATATGGACTGGCTCCAGCAGGAAATAGCTTCAGGAGGAATGTCTTCTTTGGAGCTTAAAAATGTAAATGATGATTTAACCAGTGTTGAAAATGAAATATCGGATATTACCAAAAAGGATGCCATGAATTCAGAAGTGGCAAATTTGGAAAATCAGCTTTCTTCATCTTATAATGCAAAAGACATGGAAAAAATAATTAATAAAATTAATTATAAATATTCAGATTATAGATATGATTATTATAGAACTTTGGTAGATAGGTGTACAAGTGACATACAAAATATAAAAGCTCAAATTCAATTAATTGGACTTCAGGGTTCCGGTTACAGCAGCACCAACACCATTGACAGTCTCCAAAATATGCTGGAGGAAAAACAAAAAAATAAAGATTTTGCAGAAGAGAAGATAAATATGTATGATAGATACAGAAATTTTTTCAATGCTGTAAATTCAGTGTTGGAACAAAATTAAAGGAAGGAGGAACCTACATATTTATGTATAATTTAAAACATAAGCACGTACTTAAAAGTAAAAAAATAGCTTTGTTTGTCACATCTCTGGCAATTTCAGGTGCTCTAGGAACTGCAAAAGTATATGCAGCACCAGAAGTTGAGAGGTACAGCGGCATAAATAGATATGAAACAGCAGCCAAGGTCTGTGATGCGGGGTGGGATACTGCGGATTATGCTGTAATAGTAAATGGAGAAAATTATCCCGATGCCCTTGCAGCGGCTCCACTTGCAGCAAAATATGATGCACCTATACTTTTGACCGGGGCAGATACATTGAATGCCTATACATCCTCTGAAATAAGCAGATTAAATGTAAAAAATGTTTTTATAGTGGGAGGAAAAGGTGTAGTGTCTCAAAGTGTAGAGGACTCACTAAAGTCTAAAGGTGTAAAAGTTACAAGACTTTCAGGAGATGACAGATATGAAACAGCCCTGGCAGTAGCTAAAAAAGTAGGCAAGCCTAAGGAAGTAGTTCTTGTAAATGGAAATGATTTTAGAGATGGGATGACCATAGCTTCAATAGCTGCCTTAAAAGAAATACCTATAATATTGACAGATGGAGCGTATATGCCAGCGGATGTTAAAAAATATTTAAATAATACCTCCAAAATGGATCAGGTGTATGTAGTAGGAGATGCAAATACCATAAGTGATGAGGCTATAAGCAGTCTTTCCAATGTGAAAAGAATAGGTACAGGCAATGCCTACAATAAAAATGTAAGTGTTATAGAAGCCTTTGCAGGGGAAATAGATACAAGTACCCTTTACATAGCCTCTGCTAAGGATTTCCCTGATTCTCTTGGGGCATCAGCTCTGGCACCTAAAACTTCATCACCGGTATTATTTGTGGACAGTCCCCTGGATGAGTCTACTTCAACTTTCCTTAAAACACATATAGTAAACAACTTAAAAGTATTAGGTGGATCAGGTTCCATAAGTTATGATTTAGAAACCACTGCTAAAAATTTACCTTTGAATATAGGAAGCACAAATAATTTTACAGATACCATATGGCAGGATGAAAAATACACTCCAAGGTCAACTGTAGTGGTAACTGCCACAGACGGTACTAAAAAGGAAGTTCCCGTGGAATGGAATTTAACCAATATAAACACCACAAAACCTGGTATTTATACTTTTACGGGAACTTTAAGCGGCAGTGACAAGACTGTATATACTACTCTTACGGTAAAACCACTTCCCTATAAAATTGACAATTTAACTGAAACTGCAAGTAGTAAAGCAAGTTATAAATTGCCAACTACTGTCACTGCCCAGATGACAGACGGTACTACTGACGAGGTGGCTGTAAACTGGGATTATGGAACGCAATCTGGAAACAAGCCGGGAGTTTATATATTTAACGGTACAGTGGACAAGTACAGTAAAAAGGTTAAGCTTACTTTGACAATTACTGCAGGTTCTACAAAAACCATAAAGAGCATTGCAAATATAAAGGCAACTGTAGCTAAAAAGTCTGATTATACTCGCCCAACTACGGTAGAAGCTGTAATGAGTGATGGCTCTACTGAGGATGTAGCTGTAACCTGGGGAAATGAGAAGAAGTATGATACTGGAGTATATACCTATGAAGGAACTGTAAGTGGATACAGCAAAAAAGTAGGACTTATGCTTATAGTTACAGGAGAAGGAGGAACTGATCCAAATGATCCAGACTATCCAGATAATCCTGATAACCCAGATGATTCAAAAGATTTAGGGGAGTTGGATGCTATAATGCAAGGGGAAAATTATCCAACTACAGTAGCTGATCCTTCCACAGGAAAACAAGTGGCGGTTACTTGGACAGAAGCTGTTAGTATAAGTTCTCAATTTAAAGATGACGATTATGTAGATGGATGCAGAGTTGCAGAGTTTACTTTATATGGTGTTATCAAGGGCAATGTTAAAGTAAAAGCAACTATAGGAATAATGCCAAAGATTATTTCTCTTAACTCAGAAATAACCATAAGCAGAGCAGATTATCCAAATGGTGTAAATATGTCGGATTTGTCAGATTTAATAAGTGCAGCTATAATTGGAAAAGATGGCAACAGGACATCAAAGAAAGTGCATGTTCTTTTATGGAATCCACCTACTATAGATCCAACTAAAGCTAATATTTATTATGTAAATGCAACTATAAGTCATTATGGTAATAATCCTGTTAGGATTACAATAACAGTGACTGATTAGGCAATTAGGAAGGGGCAAAGATTTGCCCTTTTCTGTAAATTATATAAAGGGAGGTTATTTAATGAAGAAAACTAAAATGCTGGTCATAACTGCATCCATAGTACTAGGACTTGGTGCAGTAGTAGAAGCAAAGCTGCCCGCCAATGCTATAGTAGTTGGTAACAATGTTTATGATATAAGTTACTTGACCAGCAATATCTCAAAAATAAATGATGAGGTAATGAATAATTTAGGTTCTATTTTTTATGTTGATAGTAATAATGTAACTAAAGATATATTTACAGGGTCTACTCTTGATGATTCACAAATAGTAAACAGAGTTGGAAATACATTAAATTATTACACCTCAAGTGGAACTGTTCAAAAATTAGTAGCTGATTCCAACAATGAGTTTGATCCAAATGGAATAAGTGTAGGAGATTTATCCGCTGTAATAAATATAACTTATAAAAAGATTACAGTTGGAAGTCAAACCTTATATGCCTATACTGTAAAAGTAACTCAAGTTTTAGGATTGCAGGATGCTGCTTACTTTAGTATAGATACTAGTTCTACGGTTCCTTTGACTCAAGTTAATACTTATATAGGAACAGCTTTAACTAGTACACCTAAATTAACTATATATGATACAAAGCAAAAAGATATAGCCAGCGGGTCAGTAATGGGAGTATCTCTTGGTGGTGACAGCGGTACCATTGATGTACCTGTATCTTTACATTATGATGGCAGTCAACAAACTCCAACAGGAAATGGAAATTCTTCTGTTAACTTGGTAAATACAGGTTTTTCTGTTGTAGACTCAGATAATGAATGGATGTATTATGTTAATACTGCTGATAAAAATAAACTTTATAAAAAAAGTGTATCAGGGGCAGATAATTCACCTATAAGTGACGATAAGGTAGGGTATATAAATTTATTGGGAGACTGGGTATATTATATTAACTATACTGATGGTTCAAAGATTTATAAAGTAAGGACAGATGGTACTCAGAAACAAAAAGTAGCTGATGATATGGCTTCCTGTTTAAACATATTGTCAGGGAAAATTTATTATATCAATCACAGTGACAGGGCTAGAATATATGTAATAGATTCCCAGGGAAGAAGGCAGCTTTGTAGTGATTCAGCTAGTATGTTAAGTGCTGGAAGTAATAATTTCTTATACTATGTAAATACTTTAGATGATAATAAATTGTATAAATATCTTCTCACCAACAGTACGAAATCCACAGTTAGTGATGTTTCTGTGCAATTTTTAAATGTCTTGGGAGACAGTTCCGTATTCTATACTGGAAAAAATGGATTATTATATGCATCCAGCGGTTCCTATTATTCAAATCCAAATGGTGTGACAGCTGTTACAAATGTTCCTACAGGCAAAGGAAACAGCAGTACATTAAAGGCGGTAAATGATGTACTGACTGTCATATGTGCCGAAGATGACAATAATATTTACTATAAAAGCTATGTGGATGGGGGAAAATTATATAAATTAGACAAGAAGTCAGGAAATGGCTATAAAGTTGTGGATGATTCAGTTGAGTATGTAAATATAATTGGAGATTATATTTATTACACTAAAAGTGGAAAATTGTATTATGTCCCTAAGGACTCTGATGGTACAGTAAAGGGGACGGCAGTGACAAAACCTAAGTCAACTTTAAAGATAAGTAAACTGGGAACTATAGATACTATTAGAACAGATGATATAAATAAAATTAACTTTCCAGACAGGGTGGCTGCTACAATGAGTGATAATTCAACAGCACAACTTGTGGTGAACTGGGACAAGACCATACCAAAGCCTTCAAAGGGAGTATATACTTTTACAGGAACAATTTTAGGCTATGGAAATAAAGTTTCTCTTAGTGTAATTTTAGACTCTGGAATTATAGATATAAACAATGTTACAGTTGTAAATGGAGTTGGAAGCAAAGATACAGTTACGGTAACAAAACTGAGTCAAGGGGACGTTATAAGTATATATACAAGTTACACAGATACCAAACCAGTTAAGACAACTACTGCTGGAGCTAATGGTACAGCTGTTGTAAGTGGGTTGAATCTGAATCCCAATGGAGACTACTTGTATATTACTGTAACCAGGACAAATAAATCAGAAGGAGAAAAATCAGCTTACATGTATGGACCGGAAGTTCCAGTGAATTTTTCTGTAGATGCTGCAAATGGAAAAATTACAGGATTGAAATCAGGAATGAATTACAAGGTATTTTTAGAAATAGTTGATCCTAATACTGGAAGCTTGCCAGATGTTCCAGATTCCAGTGCACAAGTAACTGTAGCTAATAACGGACAAGCAACTTCTGATGGAAGTATATCAGTGCCAGCACTAAGTATTATGACTGACTTAAAGCAATTAAGAATAGTTGCAACTAATGGAAATGACAGTGCTCCATCTGCGGCTGTAGAAGTAGGAAAGCCTAAGTTAGATGGTGTATCAGTAGATTTAACTAACAGCAGAATTTTGGGAACTACTGTAGATATGGAATACAGTTATGCATATGATAGTGTTACTAGTCAAAACCCATCTGATTGGACTGCTTGTTCAGCCATAAGTACTCCTGTATCAATGACGAGATCTCTTCAAGTTTCTGTAAGGAAAAAGGCAAAAGGACCTTATCTCCAAAGTGATATTGCCACATATGGATTATTCCCGGCACCAGTGGTTACAGGAATTACAGATGGAGGAACTTATTCAATTGGAAGTGATTTAACTGTAGTTTGGCCAGCTAATGTAGATGATAGTAATGGGAAGATCACTTATACAGCAGTACTTTATAATTTAACGGATAATACTACTAATACCAGTATCACAAATGTTACAGGTAATAATTATAGTAGTGATTTAATAAAACTAAATGCTGATAAAACAGCAACAACCGCTGATAGTATTATTAAAACAACAGATATAACAGGAACTGGAAAGAACTACAAGCTTGTAGTAACCGCTGTTAAAGAAACTCCATCAGGTCTAAAAGGACAATCTCAAACAACTATAAGTTTTGCCGTTACTGCTGGAAAACCACAGACTGTAGACATAAGTATGGTGGAGAATCCAGGAACAATGAAAAAGGATGCAACGAGTAATTGGGTATCAGTAAATCCAACTACAGATGCCTTAACTTACTATAATGCTACACCTAGATGGACTGATTATCCAAGTACTTCAAGTACAGCGGTAATTCAAAGACTTGAATTGGAGCCTAGCAGGAATTTGTCACAAGTAGACTTAAATACTAATATAAAGGTCAAAGATTGGAATAGCGCAGCCAAAGTTTCTTTTGCACCTAATACCCCTGTTACTCAGGATGGATATTACAAATTAACAGTAACATCTAAGGCAGATGACAACAAAGCCACTACAGATACAGTTAAGTATTTTATAGTAGATACTACTAGAATTCCAGTTTTACCTAAGATTGATGGAATAACTGATAATGGCACATATAGTGCTGGCATAACAGCCGGAATTACAATAACTGAGGATACAACCAAAGGGGAAAGTTTAACCATACCAACACTTATACGTGATGGATATGTAACACAGCTTTTAGATACGAATGGCGATATTATAAATCCCACAGAACCTGGCAGTGCTGCAGTTACAAGTGGAGCTATAACTTTAAAAGGTACTTATCAATTGGATTTAAATACCGTAAATGTTGTAAATGGTAAAAAAGACCATAAAGCTTATAATTTCTATGTGGATAATACAGCTAGTGTTTCAGATCCTGTAGCTTTAGGTGATATTTCAGTTCCAGATAACAATACTGTGAAAGTAAACAATATATCATATGGTTCTACAATCAAGGTGTATAGTTCTTCAGGAAGTTTGTTAGGTTCAGCCACTAATTATAGTGTATCAGGTTCTGTATCAGTGACTATAGCAGGAGGAATACCGGCTAATGAAACTAGCATTTATGTTACAAGAACTGACAGCGGAAAGCAAGAAAGTAATAGAACTCAATATGCACTGACCCTGTCACCAAGTGTAAAATCAATTTCTCCAACAGTATTCAATGAAGTGGATAATACTGGTGCTGTAAAGGGAACCGTGTCAGGAACCCCAACAGATACTATAGCAGTGGAAATACAGAATGGAACGGTAAATGGAGCTGTAAATGATATTATAACAGCTAAGGTAACAGTAACTACTGGAGCTTTGCCAACAGGGTTAACTTATAAGGCAGTAAAATTGGATGATACCCATATTGGAATAGTTATTGAAGGTACTGCAAGTTCAAGTGAAAAGACAGACAGTATAAGTAATTTAGTATTTACTATAGATGAATCAGCAATATCACCAACAACAGGTGGAACTAGTGCAGATATTCAAACAACACCAGTTACTATAAACTTTAATAGTGCTCCAGCAGCTGTAACTAATGTGGAAGCTGCTGACATTGGAAATGATAATAAAGGTAGTGATTTACAAGTTAAGTTTAATGCAGCATCAGATGAATCAACAAAGGTGGGATCTTATAGGATATTTGTAGTAAAACATGGAAAAACATTTAATTTGGCAGATGCAAATGCTGTATCATCAGCAAACTATACTACTGTTGGAAAGACAGGAGGAAATATAACAACAACATTAAGTGCAACAGCTAAGGATACTGATGGAGCGGTTATTGCAAATGGAACAGCTTATGATATTTATGTTTTAAGTGTAGCAAATGGAACAAATGCTAATTTAAATGCATTATCAACAGCCAAATCTAATTTCACTCTTACTAATGCACCATTACCAGTAATATTTTCAGTAGCAGGCAAAACAACATCACCAGCAACTTTAAATGATGAAACTCCAGATGTAGTGGTCAAAGGTGTATCAGCAGGGAATACGGTAACTGTTTATGATGGCAGTAATGATGTAGGAAGTGGAACAGTAGCAGTAGGAAGTACCACAATAACAATTACTACTAGTGCTCTATCAGTAAGTTCACATACACTGACAGTTAAAGCTACAGATGACGGAAGTATAATTAATACTTCAACACCATTTGTATATATTGTTGATAAAACAATCACTCTGCCAACAACTGACGGTTCATCAACATCAAGTTCATTGGTGTTAAAGGCAGGAGGTACTGAAACTGACTGGGCTTCAGTTGCAGTAACTAGTGGTGGTACGGCATCAGGAACAAAAGTGGCTTCTTCTGTATCAGGAGGAAATACTTGTACCATAAATGGAATTGTAGCAAGCGATGGTCAAACAGTAATATTTACTATAACAGATAATGCAGGAAACACTAAGTCATTTACAGCTACTTGGAATGAATCTGGATCATCTTGGGATGTTTTAACTGTTTAAATTTAATATTTTACAGTAATAATCTATAAGGATTATTACAATAAAAAATAGGAGGAAGTAAACATCTTCCTCCTTTAAACAAAATAACATATCCACTTCTCAGGTGTTGAAAGGAGGAGCTAAATTGATAAAAAGGATGAAAAAATACAGTTTAATAGCATTAACCCTATTTATGTTTTTATGTCTCAGCAAAGGGGCTGTTTTAGCAGAGGACAGTGACACTGTAAATCTTGGAACCAGAACAATAACTGATGTAAATAAAACGTGGACAATAACTTTTAATAATCCTATAGAGTTTGACTCTGTAGCTGGCAACGTAGAAATTAGGGATGTCACCACAGGGAATAATGTTCCAATAAGTCCTGTACAGGGAGACAATAGATCTGTTGTTATAGTAAAAGCACCTTCTGAAGGGTATACAGTAGGCCATAATTATCTAATCACTGTAAATAAGAATATAAAACTGGAAAGTGGAACTCCATTATCTAAAACTACTACACTTAATTTCATAGTTGCCTCAAAGGAGGATAATGAGTATACTCTATCTGCAGATATTACTGTGTCACCGATTATCAGTGTATTTAAACAGATAACTGTAACTTCTACAAATTTGCCTGGTGCATCAAAGTATAAGATTGATGAGAACAATAAGTTATTTGATATAGGGGAGACCATGGCTTCATTGATATCAGAAGATACTGTGAAAGTCTATATATGTGATTCTAGTGGAAATGTACTTGGAACAGCTGATATGGATGTTTCCACCACCAAGAACAATATAAGTTTAAAATTACAGTAGTAAGTACTGTTCAAGGGAGAGGAAAGTTTTGAAAAGAATTATGAAGAAAGTTGCTTTGACTTTAACCCTGGTAGTAATCTTATGTGTTTCTTATAATACTTTTAGTATTTCAGCAGAAGAAGATTTTAAAAATATGGGAACCAAGGTTATAAGTAATGTGAATAAAATCTGGACGGTAGAATTTACATCTCCGGCAGATATTGATTCTTTGAATAATAATATTAGAATTGAAGATCTTACAGATGGAAGTATTTCTAATTTAAGTGCTTCTCAGGGAGAGGATGAAAATTCAGTAGAAATTAATCCGCCTTCTGGAGGATATAAATTGTCCCATAATTATAAATTAGTCATAGATAAAAGTTCTAAATCTAAAAAACAAGAAAATCTGCCAAAGTCTGTTGTATTGTATTTTAATGTAACTTCTAAAGAGAATAATGGCTATACTATTTCGGCAAATGTGGAGGTTTCTCCAATTGTTGATATAGCAAAGACAATAACTATATCTGCTACAAATTTACCTGGTGTATCAAAATATAAGATAGAAGGCAGTAATAACTTATGTGATATAGGTAAATCGGTATTTTTATTTGCTGCCCAAGACACAGTAAAAGTCTATCTATATGATAATAAACAGAATTTGCTGGGTACTTCCGCACTGGATGTAAGTGCCACTAAAAATAATATCAGCACGGATATAACTTTGGCAGATTAAATGTTATAATAAGCGAGAAAAGAAAAACTATTGTAAATAGAGCAAAAAAGGCATATAAGTGACAAGGTTAATCTTAACTTGTCATTTATATGTTTTTATATGGCTAATAAGTTGGAAATATGCTATAATAATCCTGACTTATTTGGTATACTGCTAATTAATGAAGCAAATGGAAATACTTCAATCAAGTGATTTTTAAAAGGAGTATAAAATGTTTTGTAAATATAGATATTAAATACAGGAAGGAGAATGCAATTATGAAAAAGGTGAAAATAGCGTTAATGGGGCTTGGAAATGTGGGAACCGGAGTCTGGATGATATTAGATTCTAATAAAAAAGAGATAATGAAAAGATCCGGCTATGACGTGGAAGTGGCAAAAATTCTTGTGAGAAATAAAGATAAAAAAAGAGATGTGGAAGTTCCAGAGGAAATTATAACTACAGATTTTAATGATATATTGGAAGATGATTCAATTAAAATTGTAATTGAAGTTATGGGTGGAATAGAACCTGCCAAAGAATATATGTTAAAGTGCATGGATAGAAATAAACATATAGTAACTGCAAATAAAATGCTTATTGCAACCGAGGGAGATGAGCTTTTTGAAAAAGCCCATGATAAAGGTGTGGTATTTAACTATGAGGCCAGTGTGGCAGGAGGTATTCCTATAATAAAGGGAATAGAAGAGAGTTTGACTGCCAATAAAATCGAAGAATTTTATGGAATAGTAAATGGTACCACGAATTATATCTTAAGCAAAATGCAGCTTGAAAGGCTGAATTTTGATGTGGCTCTAAAGCAGGCCCAGGATATGGGATATGCTGAAGCTGATCCTACCTCCGATATTGAGGGATTTGATGCCCAGTATAAGCTTGCCATACTTTCATCCCTGGCATTTGGAACAAAGGTGGATGTAAATAATGTATATAGAGAGGGTATTACAAAGATCGAATCCATAGACATGAAATATGCCAAAAAATTTGATATGGTAATCAAGCTGCTTGCCATTGCAAAAGAGAGTAAGGGAAAGCTTGAGCTTAAAGTACAGCCTACAATGATCCCGAAAGATCATCCTCTTGCAAATGTGTATGATTCCTTTAACGCCATATTTATAAAGGGAAATGCAGTAGGAGATCTGATGTTTTACGGAAGGGGAGCTGGAAGTCTTCCAACGGGCAGTGCTGTGGTAAGTGATATTGTTGCCATATTGAGGAGCAATGTAGATGTGGCAAATTACAGTCATATAGCACAGAATGACTTATGGCACAGGGAAATACAAAATATCAGTGAAAGCTATAGTAAATTTTATATCAGAATTACTGTAATAGATCAACCGGGAGTGCTTGGAGAGATAACAACAATTTTAGGAAAATACAACGTAAGTCTCCGTTCTGTAATACAAAAAGGGGAAGAAAACTCTAAAGGTCAAGTAACAATAGTGTTATTTACCCACAAGACCAGTGAAGCAGATGTAAGTAGTGCAATTGAGGAGCTTATGAATTTAAAATCAGTAATTACAATAGATAATGTTATAAGAATAGAAGACTTTAAAAATTAATAGTTAAGGGTTAATAGTGAAGAGTTAAGCATGATTTTCTTCAGTGAAACTTTATAAAATCCAACAAATCCCATTAAAGTTATGCTTTAATGGGATTTATTTTTAAAGTTTTTCGAAACAAAGTGAAGAAAAACTCTCCTTACCTCTTAACCTTTAATTCTTAATCCTTAACTTTTTAATAATATAATTTTCAAATATTTTTGCCTGTTCTACATCCATGGTGCTGACATTATTTAGTTTATAAGGTATTTTTAACTTATCATATTTATTTATTCCCAGTATATGGTATGGAAGAATTTCAAAATTGTCTATTTTGTCTAAGGGTATATGACTGCGGATTATATTCAATAATTTGTTCATAGCTTCATAATTATCTGTAATTCCGGGCACCATTACGTGTCTTAACCATAACCTGCAATTTGAACTATTAACAGCCTGTGAAAAGCTATAGAATTCTTCTATGGAACTTCCGGTTAAATTTTTATAGCCTTCTTTATCTACATGCTTTATATCAAGGATTACAAGATCTGTATATTTTAAAATTTCTTCATAGTTTCCCTTTCCGAAACCTGAAGTATCTAAAGCTGTATTTATATTGTTTTCTCTGCATAATTTTAAAAATTCAAGTAGGAATTCAGGCTGCATAAGTGGTTCTCCTCCAGAGCAGGTAACGCCTCCACCGGATTTTTCAAAATACACCTTGAATTTTGATATTTTTTTTACCAGATTGCTAGCTGTTATCTCCATACCCTCATCCATAATCCAGGTATCTGGATTATGGCAGAAGGCACATCTTAATCTGCACCCTTGAAAAAATACAACTACTCTTATTCCGGGACCGTCCACAAGCCCCATAGTTTCTATGGAATGAATTTTCCCCATAAAATCACCTTTAAACTCTTTGGTGGAAAGTTCTTTTGATTACTTCTTCCTGCTGCTGTCTTGTAAGTTTTATAAAATGAACTGCATATCCTGAAACACGTATAGTCAAAGTTGGATATTTTTCAGGATTTTCTACAGCATCTAACAGGGTTTTACGGTGCATCACATTTACATTTAAATGATGTGCTCCCTTTGAGAAATATCCATCCAAAATGGAGGCCAGGTTATTTGTTCTTGTATTTAAATCTTTTCCCAGGGCATCTGGTACAATGGAAAAGGTATTTGAAACACCATCCTGACACACAGAGCGATAAGGTATTTTAGCCACTGAATTTAAAGATGCCAGAGCACCTTCTTTGTCTCTCCCGTGCATTGGGTTTGCACCTGGGGCAAAAGGTTCTCCTGATTTTCTTCCATCTGGTGTGGCTCCTGTCTTTTTACCATACATTACATTTGAAGTTATGGTAAGTACAGAGAGGGTATGCTCTGCATTTCTATAGGTTTCAGTTTTTCTAAGTTCACTTATGAATTTATTTACAATTTCAACAGCTATATCATCTACTCTATCATCATCATTACCGTACTTTGGAAAATCACCTTCTGTTTTAAAAGCCACTGCTGTGCCTTTCTGGTTTCTAATTGCGGTAACTTTTCCATATTTTATAGCACTTAGTGAGTCCGCTGCCACTGAAAGACCAGCTATACCGCAGGCAAGGAATCTGTGAACCTTGGTATCGTGAAGGGCCATAAGTCCTGCTTCATAGGCATATTTATCGTGCATGTAGTGAATTGTATTGAGGGCATTTACATATAATTTTGCAACATATTCAAGTACTTTAAAATAATTTTTCTTCACTTTTTCATAATCGAGAATTTCATCTTCCATTTTTTCTATATGGGGTACTATTTTTTCAGAAGTTTTTTCATCTGAGCCCTGGTTTATGGCATATAAAAGGGATTTTGCAATATTGCATCTGGCACCGAAAAATTGCATTTCTTTTCCTAGAGCCATGGCAGATACACAGCAGGCTATGCCATAGTCATCTCCATATACAGGTTTCATAAGATCATCATTTTCATACTGCAGTGCATCTGTTTCAATAGACATTCTGCTGCAGTATTTTTTAAAAGGTTCAGGCAGATTTTGTGACCATAGTATTGTTATATTTGGTTCAGGAGCAGGTCCTAAGTTTGTAAGGGTATTTAAGAATCTATAGGAGTTTTTAGTAACCAGTGTCCTTCCATCTATGGACATACCGCCTATGCATTCAGTTACCCAGTTAGGGTCTCCTGCAAATAGTTCATTATAGTCTGGGGTTCTCAAATGCCTTTCAAGTCTTAATTTTATTACAAATTGATCTATAAGTTCCTGGGCTTCTTGTTCAGTTAAAGTCCCTTCTTTTAAATCCCTTTCAATATATATATCCAGAAATGTAGAAACCCTTCCAAGAGACATTGCTGCTCCATTATTTTCTTTTATGCCTGCAAGATAGCCAAGATAAGTAAATTGCACGGCTTCCTTTGCATTTTCAGCTGGATTTGATATGTCTATTCCATAACTTGCAGCCATATTTTTAATCTTATAAAGAGCTTTTATCTGCTCTGATACTTCTTCTCTCTGTCTTAGTATGTCCTCCAGCATATCAGGGCCTTTAAGGGTCTTTAAATCTTTTTTCTTTTCTTCAATTAAATAATCTATTCCATAGAGTGCAACTCTTCTAAAATCTCCTATTATTCTTCCTCTTCCATAGGCATCTGGAAGTCCTGTTATAAGACCTACATGTCTTGCAGCTCTTATTTCCTCTGTGTATGCATCAAATACACCTTCGTTGTGGGTTTTTCTGTATTTTGTAAATATATTGTTCATATTTTCATCAATTTTGTATCCATAATCCGTAAGGGCATCTTTAGCCATCTTTATTCCGCCAAAAGGATTTACTATTCTTTTAAGTGGTGCATCTGTCTGCAGTCCCACAATAACTTCATTGTCCTTGTCTATATAACCAGGCTTAAAATTATCGATTCCAGATACAGTATTTGTATCTACATCCAACACTCCACCTTTTTTAATTTCTTCTAAAATAAGTTCTTCAGATTTTTTCCATACTTTTTTAGTTTTTTCTGTAGGGGAGGTTAAAAAACTCTCATCTCCAGTGTAAGGAGTGTAATTTTTTTGTATGAAATTTCTTACGTCAATATTTTCTGTCCAATTTCCTGTGTTAAAATTTTTCCATTCTTTTTTCATAAAAGCCCCTCTTTTCAATAATATTTTGGTAATTTGTGATGAATTCAATTGAAAATTATCTTAATTCTTGATATTAATCAAAAAGACCACCTGGACTTTTTGATTGCCCAGGCGGTCGGCTTTTAAAAATCGTACTCCTTGTGGTTAATTCCACTGCCGCCGGTTATACGATTCCTTTAAATCAATTTTGTGCAACACTAAAATATCATATTTATATTATTGTGTCAATATAAATAGGGAAGATTTTTAAATTCTTTAATCATAGAAATCGCTGTAAAATATTTTTTAATATATATATATCGAAAGGTTTTGAAATATAATCATCCATTCCTCCTTCAATACAAAGTTCTCTATCACCGGGCATGGCATATGCAGTCATTGCAATTATAGGCATATGATATTTTTCGTGAAGTTCATTTTTCCTAATTATCTTTGTGGTTTCAAGACCATTTAATTCTGGCATTTGTATATCCATAAGTATTAAATGTACCGGCATAGTTTCCAGAATTTTTAATGCCTGGTTTCCATTATAGGCACTTGAAAAATTATAACCTAGTCTTTTTAACATACCACAGGCTATTTGCATATTTATTTCATTATCTTCTACTATTAAAATATTTTTGTTTAAAGTGTGGGGAATGGTATCCGCAGGTATTAATTTGCTATCTACAGATTTATCGAAATACAGTAAAAATTCTGCTGTAAAACTAAAAATACTTCCTATATTTTCAGCACTTTCAAACCATATGTCTCCATTCATGATTTTTACTAGTTCTTTAGATATTAAAAGTCCAAGACCTGTGGTAGAATAATATTCATTTTGGGGTGCTTGTTGATAAACAAATTTTTTGAAGATCTGTTTTTTAAATTTCTCTTTAATACCTGTACCTGTGTCTTCTATGCAGAACTCCAAAACTACCTTTTCGTTTACTTGAGATATTTTTTTCACTTTAAATGATATATACCCTTTCTTTGTAAATTTAAGTGAATTATTAAATAGATTTATAAGAATCTGTTTTAATTTTAATTCATCTCCTATCAATTCAGAAGGAACCAAAGGATCTATGAAATATGTGAATTTTATATTTTTGTTTGAGCAAGCATATGAAATTTCCCTTATGAAAGTATCCAGCATATTTTTTAAATCAAATACTTTCATATGTAATTCAATTTTTCCTGATTCTATTTTGGATATATCTAAAATGTTATTTGTTATATCCAATAGGTGAGTTGAGGAGTTTCTTAATATTTCTAGGTATGGTTTTGTACATTCTTTTATCTCCATTAATGAAATTAAGTCAATGGTTCCTATAATACCATTTAGTGGAGTTCTAATTTCATGACTCATATTTGCAAGAAAGTTAGCTTTTGCTATATTTGCATCTTCAGCTTCTATTTTTGCTTTTTCTAGTTCTATATAATTACTTCTTAATTCCTCTTCTGTAGAAGCAAGTTCTTCATATATAGCTGAAAGTTCTTCATATTTTTCTTTTAATTGCTTTTCCTTTGATTTTTTATCTGACATATCCCTGGCAATTGCTGATGCCCCTATAATTTTTTTTTCTCTATTGTAAATTGGGGAAATGCATATTGATACAAATATCTTTTTTCCGCTTTTGGTTAATCGAGTAGTTTCATGGTGGCATATTTCCATACCTTTTTTTGTTTTATCTAGAATTATCTCCACATCTCCAATGATCTCATCAGGTATAAGTTTAGATATATGCATCCCTATAATTTCATCTTTCTTATAACCATAGAGCTTTTCAGCGCCTTTGTTCCAACTTGTAATAATATCATTTAAATCTTTACTTAAAATGGCATCCTCTGAATATTCCACAATAGAAGCAAGAGTTTCTATTTCTTCTTCTCGCTGTAATTCTAATGTAATATCTCTTGTAAGATTTAAAATTATTTTATTTGAATTTAATTCCATAGGGATAAAAGATACCTCTACAGGAAATTTTAGACTATCTTTTGTGCAATAGAAGGTATTAAAATGAAACTCCTCACTGTTAAAATTTTTTAACTGGTTCATTACAGAGCTTTTTTCATCCGGTGAGATTAGATCAAATACAGTCATTGATAGGAGTTCTTCATTTGTATACTTTAAAGATGATAAAGCCTTTTTATTGCCATATATTATTTTCCACTGCATATCCAATATTAATGTAATATATTTAGAGTTTTTTAACATTTTTTTGTTTGAATTATTCAAATTGAAATCCTCCAAATTTACTTTTTTTTAAGATATCTTCAATTTTATTTACAGGCAAAGGTTTACTAAAATAATATCCCTGAATTGTGTTACAGCCAATATGGAGAAGGCAGTCTAGCTGTTTTTTAGTTTCTACACCTTCTGCAATAATGTTATAATTTAACGATTTACATAGATTAATTATGGATTTTATTACAGCTTTATTTTTTTTGCTTTCGATATTATCAATAAAAGATTTGTCAATTTTTAGTGTATTTACAGGCAATATAGTTAAATAGTTTAAAGATGAATATCCTGTACCAAAATCATCTATTGCAACTCTGACCCCTTTTTTTAGCAGTTCATCTAAGGTTTTTATTTTACATGTATATAAATCTATCAATGTACCCTCTGTTATTTCAATTTCCAGCAGAGAAGGGGAAATTTCATTTTTTTCACATATATTAATAAGTCTGGTAACAAAATCGCTGTTTCTCAGTTGAATAGGAGAAACATTTACTGATATGGTTTCTACCTTAAAACCTTTTAGTTGTAATTCATAGATCATTTTACATACGGAATTTAGAACCCATTCACCTATGTCTATAATAATTCCTGTGCTTTCGCATATTGGTATGAATTCTTGTGGTGAAATAAAGCCAAGTTTTCTATTTTTCCATCTTAGTAGAGATTCAAAGCCTATTACTTTATTTTCTACAGCATCTATTTGAGGTTGATATAGTATATAAAGTTCATTATTTTCAATTGCTGTTTTGAGTTCCTGTTCAATAATGAGTTTTCTTCGATAAAAATAAAATAATTCTTTTTTAAAAAAAGTAGTAGTATTTTTGCCCTTTTGTTTTGATTCAAATACTGCTAAATCCGCATATTTATACAGTTCTGCTACATCACGGCTATCCTCTGGGAATAGAGCAATACCTATACTTATGGTTATATATATTTGTTTTTCTTTGACCTCAAAAGGATTTCTTAGATAATGGGATATTTCCATACAGAGTTTTTCTAATTCATTATAGGAATTAAGTTTGTCAATAAGGAGCATAAATTCATCTCCTCCAAGTCGATATAAAGTTCCATAAGGTTCTATACACATGGCTATCAGCTGGGAGAAGATTATAAGAAGCAGATCCCCGTAATCATGACCAAAGGTATCGTTAACTGATTTAAAGTCATCAATGTTTATAAATATCAGAGCGCCGTTTTTATAATTATCTAAGATTGTTTTTAAGTCGTTTCTAAATAAGATTCTATTTGGCAATCCTGTGAGAGAATCGTAGTAAGCGGAGTAATTAATATATTCTTCTAATCTCTTTTTTTGTGTCACATCATTTATTGAACCGGAAAGTAAAATTATTTCACCTGCTGAATTTCTGGTGGCGGCACCTTTAACAAGTAATGCTCTAATATGTTTTTCCTTGGTTGATATTTTGAATTCACTCCTGTAAGTTTCTGTATTGCCTTTTATGAAAAAAGTCAAATCGTTTTTGGCACTTAGTTTATCCTGGGGGATAACAATTTCTTCAATAAAATCAAATAGATTCTTAAAATCATCAGTGTCGTATCCTAGGATATTTTTAAAATTATCTGAAAAAAATATACAACATTTTTCCAAATTCCATTCCCAAAGTGAAATATTGGCTCCAGTTAAGGCTCTTTTGTATATTTGTTCATTGCTTCCATTATAAATTTCCATATTAACCTCCTATTTTATAAGGATATCTAAAGGCCAGTATATTCATTTTTAGATTGATATTTATATGTAGATTAATTATAGTATAAATAATAAAATTTGAATATACTGTATAATAAAATGTCATATTATGCAAGTATAATTTTTACGGTTATTAGAGTGATTTGAGTGAAAGTTTTAATATTTTGCAATTAAATTATTTCCCAAAGTTTATTGAAATTGGAGTGTTTTTATGCTAAAATTAAACAAATTGAGGGGAACGATGAGGTACACACTTTAATTTGGGCATCCTTGTGTGTATTGGAGTTAGTGATGCAACCGACCCTGTATTCATAAATATTTTATGGATACAGGGTTTTGCTTTTTAAAAATGGAGAATAACTATGGATATTTATTATGGTATTTTGGTTTTTATTTTTGGAACTATCATAGGAAGTTTTTTAAATGTTTGTATATATAGAATACCTAAAGGTGAGTCTATTTTATATCCACCTTCCCATTGTACGAATTGTAATAAAAAAATTAAGGCTTATGACATGATTCCTGTAGTAAGTTATATGATTTTGAGAGGAAGCTGCAGATATTGTGGGAAAAAGATACATTTAAGGTATCCTATCTTAGAATTTATAACGGGTTTATTATATGCACTTACTTACATTAACTTTGGAGTGGGTATAGAGTTTATAAAATATATAGTATTCATTAGCATTATGATTGTAATAGGAATGATAGATTTTGATACTACAGATGTTTACTTTAAAACTACAGGTACAGGCATCATTGCTGGCATAATGTTTTTAGCCCTATATTTTTATATGGGACTTCCTATAAAGACCTATGTTTATGGAGGAGTATCAGCAGGGATATTTCTAGCTTTAATTATCCTTATAACAAAAGGAGGCATGGGTTGGGGAGATGTGGAGATTGCACTTATATGCGGACTATTTTTAGGATTTAAGTACACGGTGTTAATGGTATTTCTAGCCTTTATTATAGGAGCGGTTATAGGGCTTGTGCTTATTTTACTTGGGAAAAAATCCAGAAAGGATTATATTCCCTTTGGACCGTTTATTGTTATAGCTTCTTTCATTACGGTATTTTTAGGACAAAGTATTATAAATTGGTACTTGTTTTAAATATCTAAAATTGACTTGTTAGGGGGGATAAGGAGAGAAATAATAGAATATAAGAATGAATTAATAACTTTTATTGCTGAAATTTGTAAAAATCAATTGATTAATCTCTAAATTTTTAATTAAGGGGGACAAGAATATTATGGAAATTTTAAAAAAGAAGAAGGGTTTTACACTGATTGAACTTATGATAGTTCTTGCTATTGTGGCTATACTGGCTGTGGTTTTAGTACCTAAATCACAGATATTTAAAAACAATTCTAAAAGTGCAGGGGTAACTACTAATGTAAATACTGTAAGGGCTTATTTGGAGACTAAAGTAACTAATAATGGAGGAGTATCTACCTATTTAAATAGATGGGACTTATTAAATCAGCTTAATGGTGCTTTTAGTACAGGTAATACAGCAAGTCAGTTATTTAATCCTTTTACTAATAATAAAGGTGAAGGACAAACTAAAGCATATGAGGTTATTGATAAAAGTTCTTCAGCAGGTGCAAGTGCTAAAGATGTTCCAAGTAGTGAAGGAAGTGTAAAAAATGATACAGGGATTACTTTTCCTAACACTAATAAAAAGGGAGAAGTAATAATAGTCGTGTATAAAAATGGATATGGAATATTTGGCATTGATGGTGGCGGAAGTGCTACTCAAGCTTTTATAGTTCAATAATATTATTTTAAGAGGGAACATGCTTTGTCGTGTTCTTTCTTGTATAATTAAGATTATTAAATTTAAGAAAGGAGCAGATTCATGTCAAAAATAAAAAAACGTCTGGGAGAAATACTTATAGATGCAGGAGTTATAACAGAAAAAATGTTACAAAAAGCCCTTATTTTACAGAAGGACACAGGTGAAAAGCTTGGTGAAATACTTGTAGGAAAGGGTTTTATTACTAATCAGCAGATAGTGAATGCTATAAAGGAACAGCTTGGAATACCTGTAGTAAATTTAAATAACATTAATGTAAGACAGGATATTATAGATATTATACCTGTGGCCATTGCCAAAAAATATGAAGTTATTCCTGTGGATATTATGAATGGTTTTTTATTTGTAGCCATGAGTGATCCTTTAAATTATTTTGCTATTGAAGATATAAAAATAGCCACAGGCTATAATGTTAAAACTGCCATAGCGCTGAAGGACAGTATATTAGATAATATTGAAAAGTATTATGGAAAAAGCAAGGCCCAGGAAGCGGCACAAAATTACAAAAAAAACTTTGCGAGTAGAAAAATTAGAGAAGAAGAGATAATAGATGAAGCTTCTGCACCAATTATAAAATTCTTAAATACCATAATTGAAAATGCGGTTTTATACAATGCTTCAGATATTCACATAGAGCCTGAGGAAGAAGAAATGAGAGTTAGATTCAGGGTAGATGGTATTCTAAGGGAGATTATGAGGACGGATATAGATATGATTTCCCCTGTGACAAGCAGAATAAAGATAATGGCAGGTCTTAATATAGCGGAGAACAGAATACCCCAGGATGGTAAAATTAATTTTAAAGTTAAGGAAAGGGATATAGCCATCAGAATTTCTACAGTTCCAACAGTTTTAGGAGAAAAAATTGTAATGAGATTATTGGATAAGAGTAATTTTTCTATAGAGTTTAGAAAAATTGGGGTGGAACAGGGTGAACTGGCAAAAATAATGAGGATGATTTCTAATCCTTATGGTATAATACTGGTATCAGGACCCACTGGAAGCGGCAAAACCACAACTCTGTATTCTATGCTGAATGCGTTAAATGATGTGTCTAAAAACATAATAACAATAGAAGATCCTGTAGAGTACAATTTAAAAGGCATTAACCAGATGCAGGTAAATACCAAAATAGGATTTGATTTTGCAAATGGCTTAAGAAGTATACTAAGACAGGACCCGGATATAATCCTTGTAGGGGAAATAAGGGACAATGAAACGGCGGAAATATCCATAAGGGCGGCACTGACAGGCCATATGGTGCTGTCAACTATTCACACCAATAATGCAGTGGGCACTATAGGAAGACTTTTGGATATGGATATAAAGCCTTTTTTAATATCTTCCACTCTGGCAGGAGTAATAGCCCAGAGGTTGGTTAGAAAAATATGTCCAAATTGTGGAGAAGAGTACACAAGTGATGAAAGGGAAATGAGACTTTTGGGTGTAGAAAGTCCTGTGAAGCTTAAAAAGGGTATGGGGTGCAGTTTATGTAATGATACGGGATATAAGGGAAGAATAGGCATCTTTGAAATACTTGAAGTGGATGGAGATATTAAAAATCTCATAGATATAAATTCTACTGAAAGTGAAATTAGAAAGATAGCCTTTAAAAAAGGTATGAATACCCTGAGAGAATCTTGTATAAATAAGGTTATAAACGGGATAACCACCATTGATGAAATGTTAAAGGCTACTTATGGAGAACTTGTCTAATTTTCAGAACCTTCAAAGGGATAAGGGTAAAAGAGTATTTGTCAAAGTCAAATTTTCTGAATTTGAGAAGTATTTAGGTCTAAAATACATTGTGGAAATAGTTTTAGGGGAAAATAAATTATGAAAAAATTTATATGTAAATTTTGGAATGATGAATTTGAAATAATAAAAGAAGAGATGGAAGAAGAAAGTGCCAGTGCAGTAAGTGACATTCTAAAAGCCAGAGGATTGAGAATAATATATGTGAAAGAAAAGTTTACTTTATCCCGGTTTGGATTTTTAAATAGAAAATTTAGCGAGGAAATGCTGGCTAATTTTTGCGGTCAGACAGCCATGATTTTGAATTCAGGAGTAAATCTTTTATCAGGACTTGAAATAATACAGCAGCAGACTAAGAATCAAAATATGAAAAAAGTAATCTTAAGGATAATTGAAAGTATAAAAAAAGGAAATAATTTAGCTGAATCTATGATAGCCTGTGAAAAATTCCCCAAATTGTTAATTGATATGGTTATGACAGGAGAAGTCAGTGGAAATGTGGATACTGTACTTTATAATATGGAAAGTTTTTATAAAAGGGAAGCAAGTATGAATAGTAAAATTAAAAATGCTTCTTTATATCCCACATTGATCTTGGTTGTTGCAGTAGGTATGATGCTCTTTTTTAATTTTTTTGTATATCCTGAAATAAGAGATTTATTTACAGGAGAGAATTTACCGGCTGTAACAATAATTGTGCTGGCTATCATGAATTTTTTAAATAACAATTATTTATATATAGTTGCCGGTACACTTATCTTCATAGGTGTGTTTAAATATATATGTACTATTCCAAAGGCAGCATATTTTTGGGGGAAGGTTGTTTTGAAAATTCCTGTTTTTGGTCCTGTAAAAGAGGATGTTATTACATCCAGGTTTACCAGGAGCATGGGGATATTTTTAAAATCCGCAGTTCCTATTATAACTATAATGGAAAATATAAAGTTTATAGTGGATAATCAGTTTATAATGAAAAAAATAGAAAATGCTGAAAGAGAGCTTATGACCGGTACAAAATTTGCAGATTCCATTGAAAATGAAAAAATCTTTGAACCCCTGGTAACTCAAATGATAAAAGTAGGTGAAGAAACAGGAAGGCTTGATGAGATGATGTTTAAATTGGCAGATATATATGATGAAAAAGTAGAGATAGGAATTACAAGACTTATGTCTTTAGTGGAACCTGTTCTAACTTTAATTATAGGTATAGTTGTGGGAGTGGCAATACTTGGCATGGCGCTGCCTGTAATGCAGATTACTCAGGGAATGCAATAAAAATAATGTGGAGGTAACTAGATGTCTTCCAAAATGGTATTTAGTTTTAAGGAAAATTATGCAGATGTGGCTGTTGTATCAAAACTAATAAATAAAATAAAAATAAAAAAAGCAGCGAGGATAGAAGAAAATAGTGGAGACATTTCTGGAGGAGAACCCTATGCCAATGAATATAATTTGAATAAAATTAAAAATATTAGAGAAAAATTTAAAATTATAAACAGGAATGTGGGAATAATTTTGAATTGGGATAATATTGTAACTAGGATTATAGATGTACCTCTAATGAATAAAAAAGATTTAAAGAATTTTATAGAAAACAATATTGAAGGATATTTTGCCGTCAGTATGAATGAATATTGCAGTGATTATGAAATTGTATCTGTGGATAAAAAACAGCATAAAAAAGGTAAGATGTCTATTATGTTAACTGTTGTACCCAGAATAAAATTAAAAAAAATATTGGATTTTATAAAATATTGTGGACTGAACCCAGTGTCTGTGGGAATATATCCAGATTACATATCAAATTTATTCTTAGGTACAGACAGTAGTACAGCAGTTATAGATGTAAATAGTGGAAAAGCCACCTTAACTATATTGGATAAGGAGAAAATATTTCTTTATTCACATATCTCCAATGAGAATTACCAAAAAGATGAAGAAGATTTTAGTGATGTATTGGAAAATATTGATTATTTTTTAAATTTTTATTCCACAAGACATTTTGGAAATAGGGTTGAAAAACTATATATTATGGGTGAATTTTATAATAATCCTAATTTATATAACCTTATTAATAATCAAACCTCTGTGGAACCTGTAGTGGGAATCCCCTTAAAACTATCAAAACTAATTAAAAATAGTCCTGTAGATATTAATATATATGGTGATATACTGGGATATTTTATACCAGTAAAAAATGTTTATAATAAAAAAATAGATTTTATTGATAAATTATATAGGAAAAAGAAAGCAAAAATATCTGCTGATAGAATAATTATAACAGAAGCAATAATATGTATATTGATAACGTTGATTACAGCAGTGGGAGTGTTTATATATAGTAAAATAAGTTTACCAAAGTATGATACAACTGCTTTAAATTTACAAATAGCTGCCCTAGGTGATGTGCAAAAGAATATAGATAAGCTGGAACAGCAGAAGAAAGAATATGAAGAAAAGGCCAATAACATGGAAAAAATCAATAATGATGAGTTCGATTATATAGGTATATTGGATATTTTAAGACAGGGGCTTCCAAAAGAAGTATCGATAAAAAATATTGCTATGGATAGAGATAATGTAAATGTTACATTTAATATAAACAACAGTACCCTAGATGGCGCCAGAGTTATTGTGGCCTTGAACAAAATGAATGTATTTGAACCGGTGGAACTTTCTCAGATAGAGCTTGATGATAATGTAAAAGAAATTACACTTAACCTTAAGATAATAAATTCATATAAAGGCGTGAATATAAGTGGAAAAAAATAAAAGAGATTTGATGATTTTGATAGCACTGCTGTTTGTTGGAGTTAATTATGCCAGTTATACTTATTTTATAAAGCCGCAGTTAAATAGTGTAGAACAGGCTAAAAATAAATATATTACCCGAAAAAAAGAATTAAGCAGCATTAAATTAAAACAGCAGTCTATTCATACCAAAGAGAAGGAGATAGAAAAGCTTAAACAGGAAACGGCAGACTTTGACAGTATGGTTCCTGTTAAAGTGGATACTCCTAAGCTTATATATGATTTTTATAATGGATGTAAGCTATCTGGAATTACAGGACAAAGTATTTCTTTTCAATTATTAAATGGGGAAGACAATAGTGGTGAAAATACGGATAACACCAGTAATATCACTGATAATGAAGACAGCACAACTTCACAGAATAACCAGGTTTCTGGAAAATTTTACACACTTTCAATAAATTTAAAGGTAACGGGAAATAAGAGCAACATAGAAAATTTTATAAAAGGATTAAAAACTATCACTGAAAGAAAACTTAATGTAAAAAGCATCATTATTTATACTCCTAACGGTATCACATCAGGAAGTTCTAATAATGATACAGATACTCAAAATCTTTTTCCCGAAAGTAATAGCAGTGGTTTAGAGGAGAATGTAAATAATAATCAGGCAGATGAGAGCAGCACTCAGACATCCCAAAAGCTTTTATCAGAAATTGTTTTTTATGAATATATACAAGACAGCGGAAATGGTGAGGGGAATTCACAGGAGAACTATGGCTTCTATGATAGTGAAAGAGAAGGTTTTAACAGTATCTCTGATATGTTTAAATAAAAATGAAAGTTAATTTTAAATCCGGTGGTAAGGAGGATTAGTCAGGTGTGCAGAAAAAGAGGATTTACATTAATAGAAATTATGATAGTTATAGCAGTTATAGGCATACTTTCAATGGTTTTAGTGCCAAAAGTAGGGGCAATTAAACTGCAGTCAAAAAATAAAAGTGTATCTACCAATGCACTGCTTGTTAGGACTTATCTTGAAAATAGAGCTGGAAAGGACGGTATTTCCTATCATAAATCTATAGGTGAAAATAAAACTTCTGCAGAAGCTTTTGCTTCTCTTGTAAATAATGTGGCATCGGAGATGAGCTCAAAATTTTATGGCAGTAATGCACTTACCAACCCTTTTAATGGCAGCAGTTCCATTGTATATTCTCAAGGAAATGTGACAAACCGTTCTCATGTGGTTTCTTCAATTATTATATATTACTGTACAGATACTTTACCTTCAAGTAATGATGAAATAAGCGGCAGTACTATTTTACCCAAGGGGACAGACTTTGTGGGAAATGTGATAGCAGTAATTTATAGTACAGGTTATGTATTGTATGGTTTAGATGACAGTGGTGAAATAATTAATCCTCCATATATTATTAAGTTTCCTTCTGCATCTACCAGTAGTTCTGGTGGTGGAGGGTCTTCTGAAGGTGGTGGAGATGATTCAGGAAATACCATAGGAGATTTTTTTGGAGCTAACTGTCTTAATGTATTTGGAGACAGCAGTGACGAAATCAATTTAGGAAATGGCAGTACTAACATGAATATTACAGGTTCTGCGTACCTTCAGGGTAAGAAGGTTACTTTCCAGCAAAATACCACAGTTAATGGAGATTTGAATATATTGGGTGTAGGTTCTGGAAGTAGTGTTGTCACTGGAAATGGCGGTAACAATACAATAAAAGTTACAGGGCAAACTAATTTTCAAGCATATAATATGACATTTAAGAGTAATTTACAAACCTATAGCAATGTATCTATTTTAGGTACCAATAGTGTTACTTTTGATAATGCAAGTATTGATGCTGAGTTTAATAATGGAAATGTTCAAATACAAAGCAATAAAGATATAAATTTTTACAGCGGTGTTAATGCGGCAAACAGTAAATTTTATGCAGTAGCTGGTGGAAATAATTACTTTAATAATACCAGTGGCAATTTAACTTTAGATAATGAAAGCTCTGCATATATTCAATCTGGGGAAAATACACAATTTTACTACAAAGTAGATTCTACAGCTCCAGTAACGATGATTGCAGGAAATAATTTGGATTTTGGAAACAATGGCCAAAGTGTAAATATAAATGGTAAAACATATCTTAAAGCAGAAAATATTATCAGCATTTTAAGGAGTGTAACATTAGGATATACTTATATAGATGCCGATACTTTTAATTATGGATATGCACACATAAGGACATCTAGCTTAAGTACCTGTGTAAATAACTTTTCTCATGGAAATGGGGCAACATTAACTCCAGATTATACAGCAGTGTCAGAACGTAATCCTACTGTACCGGAAGCAGTTGCACCTAGTACATCTATTAGTGAGATAACCACTACCAGGCAAGTAAAAACACTTAAAAATACTAACTATACCAGTGGTTATGATACTACTACTTATCCAGGCATAGCTTTTTCTATAGTTAAGGGGTCGGATACCAATGCGTTAAAACAGGCACTGCAGGCTTCTAATGTTGATTCTAATATCTATAAATTTTTAATTATAGACGGGGATTGTACACTGGATTGGAATATAGGAAGTAATAACTTTAGCAATTTTATAATTTACTGTACAGGTACTATAAATTTGAATTATATTGATTTAAGTTTTAGTAATTCTACCATAATTACTAAAAATGCTAATATAAAACCAAGTTCAGCTTTTACAATAACACAGCCAAGCAGTACTCAATATACAGCAAGTATTAAAAATGAAATTAATGATATATGTGATCAATATCTCAATTAAGATATTGGTAAAAGTATAAGTAAGAATGATGGATAATTTTAAAGGCAGGTAGTTTAAATGAAGAGTACAGGTTTTACCTATATAGAAGTTATGATGGCTATTACCATATTTTTAGTACTGTCTGCTTTGGCAGTTAGACTTAATATTACAGCAAATAAAAATATGAATATGCAGATTCAAAAGCAAAATGTGATGATGGAGGCACAAAAGTGTCTGGAAGAGTATAAAAATAATCCAGAAAATTATCAAAATACAAATTCACAGCTTACTTTTAAAAAAAATCCTATTGAAAATGATCTTTTTGAAATTATAATAACTGATAATTCCAGCGGAGAAGAAATATTAAAATCATATTTTTTTGAAAAATAAGGTGAGAGCATGAAAAAAAAAGGATTTACTTTAATTGAATTGATGATAACCTTGACTATTTTTGCTATATTTTCAGTATATCTTTATCAAACTTTTTTTTCACAGATAAGACAATCTTTTAGTTTGAACAATAATATAGATGTTCAGTATAATGTAAATAAAGCTTTAAATATGCTTACGGATAATATAAGAAGCTATAGTTCAACTAATGAAACTAAAGTTTTAAAATCTTCAGATGGGAGTAAATCAATTTCCATAAATCAAAATGGAGGAATTCAGGTAAATAGTGTAAATGATAGTGGTAATATAGTTAATGTGCTTTCAAATTTCCCAGAGCCGAGTTCATCTCCTCCTGCTGATATACAATATGATAGTATTAATAAAACCTTATATTTTAAAAATGACAGTCAGAATAAGTGCTTTAATATAGATTCTGTTGATTTTTCAACTGAAAATAAAAATGGAATAATTGTAATTACAGTTTCCGTTTTAAAAGGAAATGTACACATTGAAAGTTCCACAGCTGTTAATGTAAAGAAATGAAGTATTTTTTATTTTTGTACTATACAGAGGGAAGAAGGGAAATATTATGAAAAAAAAAGGTTCTGCCCTTTTAATAGTTGTTATTATTATGATGATAGTTTTTACGTTAGCTGCATATATGGTGGATACCAGTATTAAAAGCAATAGGACAGCTTCAGATACACTAAATAGAACTAGAGAATATTATAGTGCCGAAGCAGGTGTTTATGATTGCATAAATGAGATTAACAAAAAAATTGATGGTAAAGAAGTTGATGAAAATATTGGAACCGATGGCAGTGCTTCAAATAAAATAACCTATAAGGATATTATAGAAGTTTATAAGGCCTCATTTCAATGTATAGAAAGGCCTAATTCTAATGGGGATAATGATTCACCAAAAAAATACACCTTTAAAATCACCTCTTCAGGTAATTATGCTTCTCAAGGCTGCGGTATAGTTGCACAGGTATCCATTTATTATAATATTAATAGTGTATCAAATGTATATGAGTATTCACGTTATACTATAGATAGCTGGAAAGTTTATAGTGCCTTAGATATTCAGTAGCAAGTTTAAGTTTTTCTGGTTCATATTATGTAACAATAGTGTTATAATTAGCAGTATAATTTCAGGTGTAGAGAATTATCAAATATTTAATTCAAATAATAATTTTGTAAAAAGGGAGGTAATTATATATGAGATATGAAGGCATTATCTATAGACCGCCTAGTGAAGCCTATAGCTTGATAATTCAGATTAGCGTGGGATGTGCACATAACAAGTGTACTTTTTGTAACATGTATAAGGCTAAAAAATTCAGAATAAAAAGTTTGGAAGAGGTATATGGGGATTTATATGAGGCAAGACAAATGTATGGACATGTAGAACGTATATTTTTGGCAGATGGAGATTCGCTTGTGCTGCCCACGGAAAAATTAACACAGATATTGCTTAAAATAAAAGAATTATTTCCAGAATGCAAAAGGGTATCTGCTTATGCCACACCTGGAGATATTTTAAGAAAATCTCCAGAGGAGCTTAAAGAATTAAAAGAATTGGGTATAGGTATATTTTACATGGGAATAGAAAGTGGAAGTGATTTAATATTAAAAGAAATACGAAAAGGAGTTACTTCAGAGGAAATAATAGAGGCAGGACAAAAGATTAAAAAAAGTGGTATCAAGATTTCTGTAACATTTATTTCAGGTATAGGTGGAAAGGATAAATGGCAGGAAAATGCCAGGGAATCTGCAAGGGTTATAACTGAAATTAATCCTGATTATGTAGGACTTTTAACTCTTATGGTGGAACCTGGAACAAAAATGTATGATGATATTAATAGTGAAAAGTTCAAACTTCTAAGTCCAGAGGAAATTATGCTAGAAACTAGAGAATTAATTAAGAATATTCATACCACCAATTGTGTTTTTAGAAGCAACCATGCATCAAATTATGTAGCTTTAAGTGGGACTTTATCTGAAGACAGTGAAAGGCTTATTGCTCTCATTGATGATGTTTTAAGTGGAAAATATGGATATAAGCCCGAGAAATTCAGAAGATTATAAGAAAAATATAATTTATAAAAATGATAAGAAGAGTCTAAAGTGCACTTTAAAGGGCAGGACTCTTATTTTTTATCTAAAATTTTATAGTATATGAGTAATTATTTAAAAAAATGAATATTTTTGTAAATGACTCTATATTTCTATAAATATTTATAAAAATGAAGGAAAAACGTGAGAGATGTAGAACATATATTATATTCACTATAAATAAATTTAATTTATTTTATAATTAAATTTATTTTTATCATAAAAATAAATATTTATGATAAATTAAATAGGAAAATGTAATATGAGGAGGAGTTTTATGAGAAAGATACTTATTGTTGATGACGCATCTTTTATGAGGATTTCTTTAAGGACTATGCTGCAGAAAAATGGTTTTGAAGTTGTGGGAGAAGCTGAAAATGGAATATCTGCAATTTTGAAATATAAACAGTTTAATCCCGATATTGTTACTTTAGATATTACAATGCCTGACATGGATGGTATTGAAGTACTTAAAGAAATTAAAAAATATGATAGTGAAGCAAAAATTGTAATGATAACTGCCATGGGACAAAAAACCATGGTGAAGAAATCTATATTAAGTGGTGCTAGGTCATTCATCGTTAAACCGTTTAAAGAAGAACAGTTAATTGAAACACTTAATAAAGTGATGTTCATTTAGATATTATTAAGAGGTAGAGAGTTATGACAAATAAATACTCAAATGATCCTATACTTGAATCCTATATATTTGAAACTTCTGATTTAATAAATAAGCTTGAAACTTTGGTGCTGGATAATGAAAATTCAAGTTGTTACTGCCAGGAATGTATTGATGAAATTTTTCGTATTGTACATACAATCAAAGGTTCTTCAGCTATGATGTCCTATGATTATATTTCAATGTTGGCTCACTCTATAGAAGATCTGTTATATTTTATCAGAGAGAATAATTCTGAATATCTGGATTATAAAGAATTATCTGATTTAATATTGAAATCTGTAGATTTTATAAAGGGAGAAATTGATAAAATAAAGGCAGGGAATGGAGTACAGGGTATATGTGATGACATGATAAATGAAAATATAAAGTTTCTTGAAAAGCTAAGTAAATGTGATTTACCTGAAGAAAATAAAATTGTAGATAGCCAGGAGGTAGATAAATCCGATATCGATAAGAAGGATACTCTATATAAAGCTGTAATATTCTTCGAAGACAGCTGCCAGATGGAAAATTTAAGAGCCTATACGGTAGTGGAAACTTTTAAAAAATTTTGCCATGAATTATATTATGTGCCTGAAGATATAATTGATAATGACAATACCTGTAGTTTAATACGTGAAGAAGGATTCAAACTATTTATAAAATGTGATAAATCTTATGATGAAGTGGAGGAAATCTTAAAGCATACGGTTTTCTTAAAAAGTGTTAAACTCATGAGAATGGAAGAACATGAAGAAGTTTATCCTGTTTCTAGGCCAAAAGAAAATGTGGATTTAAATGGACATGTTCCCTATCAGCCTTTACTAGGGAAACGAGAAAAAGTACAAGATAAATCAAATGTACAAAATTTTATAAATGTAAAGGTTGAAAAGCTTGATAAGCTTATGGATTTAGTAGAAGAAATGGTTATTGCAGAATCCATGGTAACTGAAAATCCAGATTTAAAAGGGCTAAAGTTGGATAATTTTCGAAAATCCGCAAGACAACTTCGTAAAATTACAAAAGAAATTCAAGATACAGTAATGTCTGTAAGGATGGTGCCCGTATATGGAATTTTTCATAAGATGAATCGCATAGTGCATGATATGAATAAAAAATTAAATAAGAAGGTTAAGTTAAAATTTATTGGAGAAGATACGGAAGTAGATAAAAATATAATAGAGCACATATCAGATCCTATTATGCATCTGGTGCGTAATTCAATTGATCATGGAATAGAATCTGCAGAATACAGAAGATCTCTAGGTAAAAGTGAAATAGGTACTATTATTTTAGAGGCAAAAAATCAGGATAATTATGTTGTGGTAATGATAAAAGATGATGGAGCAGGATTTAATAAAGAAAGAATTCTAAAAAAGGCGCATGAAAAAGGGCTTTTAAAAAAACCTGCAGATGAGATGAGTGATAAGGAAATTTATGATTTAATATTCATTCCAGGATTCTCTATAAAGGAAAATATAACAGAATTCAGTGGGCGTGGAGTGGGAATGGATGTAGTAATAAAAAACATTAAAGAGATTGGAGGAATAGTGACAGTTCAAAGTAAAGATAATGAAGGAACCCTCATAACCATAAAAATACCCAGTACCCTTGCTATTATAGATGGAATAAATGTGAGGGTAGGAGATTATTATTATACCATTCCTGTTACCATAATAACGAAATTTTTCAGACCAAAAGCTGATGACATTTTTCACATTGAAAAAGATGAAATGATAATGGTAAGAGAAAAATGCTGTCCTGTAATTCGTATACATAAATTATACGGAATTGAAACTAGTGTTAAAGAATTAGCAGATGGGATAATTGTCATGGCAGAGAATGAAGATAAGTTTGTGTGCATATTTGCAGATGAGTTATTGGGCCAACAACAGGTGGTGGTAAAACCTCTCCCTGATTATGTAAAAAAAATCAAAAATATAAAGGGTATATCCGGCTGTACAGTACTGGGGGATGGAAGTATGAGTTTAATACTTAACATAGGGGAATTGAATGGGAGTATCAGCTAATTTCCGCGTTTGAATAAAATAATTTGTAGTGAAGGGATCTGTAAATATGACTAAACCTGTATATGATATTTTTGTGGAAGATGGAGAAGATACCCAAAAGGATAAGTATCTTATATTTGCACTGGCAAATGAATTCTATGGTATAGATATTAAATATGTTATTGAAATAATAGGAATTCAATCTATAAGCAAGGTGCCAGAGTTACCTGAATATATAAAAGGTATAATAAATTTGAGAGGTAAGATTATACCGGTAATGGATGTAAGATTGAGATTTAAAGAGGAGTATAGGGAATACAATGATAGGACATGCATTATAGTGATAGAAATGGAGGATATAACCATAGGCCTAATTGTGGATAGTGTATTGGAAGTAGCGGATATATCTGATTCAGAGATTGTAGATCCGCCAGAAATAGGAAACCATAAAAATAGGTTTGTAAGAGGTATAGGAAAATCACAAAACAGCATAAGGCTGATTTTGAATTGCAATAAGTTATTAAGTGATGAAGAAATAGATGTTTTGTCAGATAATATTTAACATTAAAGGAGATAAGATATGAAGTGGTTTAATAATTTTAAAATAGGAATTAGGTTATTAACTGGTTTTGGTATGATGGTAATAATTATGCTTGTTATTGGTCTTGTGGGAATAAATGGTATAAGCAAGGTAAACGAGTTAGATACTGAGTTATATGAAAAGATGACAGTACCTTTGGGAGAATTAGTTACAATGACCAGCTCTTATAATAATATAAGAACTGCTTTAAGAGACGTGGTTTTATCAAAGGATGAGACTAACATTGTGAAATATTCAGATAATGTAAAGGTAAATAGTAATAACTTTGATGATGAATTAGAAGAATTTTCAAAAACGCTTATAACTGATCAGGGAAAACAAAAAATCCAAAATCTTAAGGAAAACAAATCTAAATATATGGACATAGCCAATAAAGTTATTGAATTATCGAAAAATAGTAAAAATGATGAAGCTGCCAATTTGATTTATAGCGAACTTACAAAAGTTCAAGAAAATATGGAAAGTGATTTAAAAGCTATTGCAAGTCTTAAGGAGAGTAATGCTAAAAGTTTTTCAGATAGCAATGGTCAAACTGCCCATACAGTAAAGATATTAGTTATAGTTTTAATGGCTATAGGGGTAATTGCTGCATTAGTGCTTGGAATATTTATATCATCATCTGTAAGTAAACCTATAACGGAAATTATGTATTCTGCAAATAAAATTGCAGAAGGAGATTTAAATATTGAGATCAAGGTTGATTCCAGGGATGAAATAGGAATACTTGAGAATAGTTTTAAAAAAATGGCGGCTCATCTAAATGAAGTTATAAAAAGTATTAATTCTGCGGCAGATCAGGTAGCCATGGGATCCAAACAGATAGCTGATTCAGGTATAGTTCTTTCTCAAGGGGCCTCTGAGCAAGCTAGTTCCATAGAACAGCTTACAGCCTCCTTAGAAGAAATTTCTTCAAGCACGAAATTTAATGCAGATAATTCAAATGAATCAAATAAACTTACAGAAGAAGTTAAAAACAGTGCAAATGAAGGAAGTTCACACATGAAAGAAATGCTCCAAAGTATGGATGAGATAAATGCGGCATCGGAAAATATACATAAAATCATAAAAGTTATAGATGAAATTGCATTTCAGACAAATATCTTGGCATTGAATGCAGCTGTAGAAGCTGCAAGGGCAGGGCAGTACGGAAAAGGTTTTGCAGTAGTGGCAGAAGAGGTAAGAAATTTGGCTGCCAAATCAGCAGATGCAGCAAAAGAAACCACTTCTATGATAGAAAATTCAATTAAAAAATCAGAAAGAGGTACTAAAATTGTACATGAAACGGCGGAAGCTTTTGATAAAATTGTAAAAGGTGTTATAAAAGTAGACAATATAGTAAGAGAAATAGCTTCTGCTTCCAGTGAACAAGCTGCAGGCATTGAGCAGATTAAAGGAGGGATAATGCAGGTATCAGAAGTAGTACAGCAAAATTCAACTGCATCCGAAGAAAGTGCTTCTGCCAGTGAAGAACTTTCAAATCAGGCAGAACTTATGAGAGAACAGGTTAAGAAGTTTAAAGTGAAATAAATTTAAAAATGTATGTGGGTCATAATACTTTAAAGGCTTATGACCCTGAAAACAAACATATACCTTATTCTGGAACGACAATAACTAATGTATCTGCATTTTTCAAGACCTTGTTAGTTACAGAACCAATAATTCTAGCCAGTCCCTTTTTATTGGATTTAGTCATAATTATTACATCGTAATTATCTAACTTTGATTTTAGTAATATTTTGTCAGGAGCAGAGCCAAAATCACTATATTTTTCTACTTCATAGCCTTGAAGCTTTTTCTCGGCTTTGTCCAATACTTCATCCATGTCTTTTTGAGCTTGCTCTATAGTAGAATTTGTTATAGTCATATCATTTGCCATGACGATCTCTCTGATAGTCATAAGGGTTATTGTTACTTTATCTTCCTTGAATAATTTTTTTAGCCAGTCAAGAGAGTGCATACTTCGATCAGTTCCGTCTAAAGGCACTAAAATTTTTTTCTTTGTCATGTAAAACACATCCTTTTCAATAATATGTTATATAAGAGTTCTTATATATTTATATCTACTGTGATATAAATATATTTCCTTATCAAAATTTTATAATTAAGTTTATTCTGGAATGATAGCAACTAATGTATCTGCATTTTTTATAATTTTGCTGGTTACAGAACCAATCATTCTATCTAAAGCTGTCTTTGTGGATCTTGTCATAACTATCATATCAAATTTATCCTGTTCTGCTTTTTTTAATATTTTATCATCAGCATATCCAAAAGTAAGGTATTTTTCTACTTCATAACCATCAAGCTCTTTTTCAGCCTTATCTAAAACTCTATGGCTTATTTGCTTTGCCCTGTACATTTTATCTTTTATCATGGTATCTTTTGCCATAAACATTTCTACAACATTCATGAGAGTCACTTGTATTTCATCTTTTTCAAATAATTTTTTTATCCAATCAAGAGAGTGCATACTTCGGTCAGTACCGTCTACTGGTATTAAAATTTTTCTTTTTGTCATGTGAAACACATCCTTTTCAATTATTTATTTTAAGTTTATAGCAATTGCAAACGTATGTCCATTATAACGTTTTCTATATAAAAGTATAATCCTTTCAATTTTATAATACAAGTAATTATCTTTATATTTTCAACAAAATGCTCTAGTATGAAATAATGATGTGGCTATATTTAAGAGCCTATTTTATTAAATAATTTCAAGCCTAAAGCAATCAATCCAGAGGTTATCATAGGGCCTACAGGAACACCACCTAAAAAAGCAGCGGCAATTACTGCTCCTAAAATTAAAGCAGGCATAATTTCACTGTGACCTTGAATAGTTAAGTAGTTCATACCAAGTCCACTTAAATAAGTTGTAAAAAGGGAAACCAAAAGAGCAAATACTCCAAGCCATGAGGTAAATACATTTCTAATGTTTATATAGCTTACATTTCCATCGGCAATAGGTATTAAAATGGATGCTATAAGTATTACTAAACCTAGAAATAATCCGTTTTCTTGTAAATAGGGAAATATAAATTTATCTGCATTTAAAAGCTTCAAGATCAAAAGAAAGCAGGTAGCTATTGCCACAGAATTAGCTCTCCCAAGTACAGAAGCAGTTAGTATTATTATTAATATAATAGTGGATTCCAAATTTAAATCATCTCCTTAATGGTAGTGGTCGGATAAACAGTTACATTTGAGAAAATATATGATTTTGAATATTTAAATATGACAATAACCAATATAGTTGACTTTAATTTTTTTATAAAGAATAATAATATATCTTTTACGTATAATTAAAATAAAGAAACTGTTGAATAAAATGATTAAAATAAAGATTGTGATGAAAATATCAAGTATATTTTACCTATGGCGTCTAATTTACGATAAAGCAGGAATTTTGCTGTGATTTATAGTATTATAGTATTGAAGGTATGAAGGTATGAAGGTATTCATAATTATGCCTTTATTATATTGTTAAGGAGGAATTTTTTATGGATGATGATAGGATTGTAGATTTTAATGTTCTTAAAAACAAAGCCAGAGAAAAAGATGTGGAGAAGTTTGAAGATTATGTATATGGACTCAGCTATGATATGTCTCAAGGTAAATTAACTATGGCCGATTTTTCTGAAAAGATTCAAAAGTATATGGAAAAAAATAATATATCTCATGAAAAGCTGTTTAACATTCAAAAAGAACTTATGAAAAGGTATGGATTTAACATAGAAGACATAGAAAAACAAATGAAGAGTATGGGAATTGACATATCATCTTTAGAAAAGGGAAATGATTATGAAACCATTAGAAAAACTTTGAGTTTTCAAGAAAAATATAAAAAAGACATAGGAAATGTACTAATGACTACATATACTATAAATAATTCTGTAAATAACTTATCCATATTCATAAGTGAAGAAAAAGTAATTTTGGAAAGTACTGGAAAAATAAATTTACAGGATACCGAGTTAAATGAATTTTTATGTTCTTATAAGAAAATACTGAAGGATAAAAAACTTATGATTTATTTATGTGAAAATATGGGGATATTTGAATATTAAATTATTCTTGTGTACATATAATAAAAAGTAAAAGGTTATATACGTAATAATTTTGAAAAAAGAGATAAAAAATGTCAAAATATTCTCTTGTTAAATACATAGATTAGATAACCAAGTGATTTTAAGGTTCAGCCATAAACTTTTCATGAAGAATGTTTTTCTATCTGAACCTTAGAAGACCTTAGTCAGTTAGATTTTATAGGTTATGTTGAAGCGTTTAATTTTGTATATTTATAGTAAGATTAATATATAAATTTATTTATTGAATTTTACTGTAGATATGCTAATTAAATTTTTTTAATTTGGAATATAACTTCATCACAGTAATCAGGACATTGAACTATAAGTTTTTCTCCAAAGCCCATCTGTTCAGGGGTAACACCTTTTCTAGCGGCAAATACAAAGGGAAAAAAAGATTGTAATGCCATTACACATATATTATCTGTATTTTCCATATCTATAAGTGCATTTTTTATAGATATCTTGTCCCCTTTTCTATAACAATTACATTTAGATTCTATAACTTCTATTACAACATGTTCCATAAAATAGTTCTCCCCTTAAATAAAAATTTATAATGGTGAATTTTTTATATTTTAATATAAAAAAATTATAAAATCAAGTGTTTTTTTGATATATTATTAATTAAATGAGAACAATATGAATAATATATCAATGAGAATATTAGAAGCATTTAATATACGTAAAATTATTATGTAGATTTAAGATGAATCTTAAAAATACGATAAAATATATAGAATTATTTATGGCGTATTTTAACATATTATATGCAATAATTCAAAAGCTAACAGGGAAGTGGCTTTAATATCTATCTAAGAGGCTATCACTTTTAATCTCCATAGTTTTTTGAAAGTGGAGAATATGCACTAATAGCCTCTTAGATAGGTTATTCTGAGATTCAGATGGACAAGGTTTTGGTAGTAAACTTTATCTGGATTTAAGAATGAATTAATAACAGGGAGGTAAAATTATGAAGATTCAAGATTCAAGTATTCAAATGTCTAGTCAACATAGTTTGGTAAAAGCTTATCAGAAAGTAGAGAATTTAAATGCATGGGAAGATTATGGGAGCAGCATGCCGCAGCAGCTTAAAGAGTTTACTGAAGACTTAGTAGATGGAGATAAACTAGAACTGTCAGATGAAGCACAGGACTTTATGGAAAAGGAAAAAGAATCTCTAAAAGGAATAGAGGGGTATGCGGAAAAAACTTTAGAGTTCAGCAGGGTAACTAATAGTATAGATATAGGCTGTGCAGTTACAACAGAAGGTGACTTGAAACTTAAAATTTTAGAAGATTTTTTAAGTGCGGTTTTTAAGAGGAAAATCAGACTTAAATCTGCTGCAGAATTGAACATTCAAATGCCAGAAAGCATTAAATTGAATTCACCTGTTAATTTTCAAAATTTAAGCACAAATTCTAATAGGGGCCCTCAGTTAGGTTGGGGCTTTCAGTATAATCTTAATGAATCCTATTTGGAAAAGGAGAAAACTTCTTTTAAATCTTCTGGTTTAATTCATACTGCAGATGGAAAAGAGATAAATTTTGACATAGAGCTCAATATGAGCAGATCTTTTTATACAGAGACCAATTTATCCCTTCAGGCAGGGGATAAACCAATTGATCCTTTGGTAATTAATTTTGATGGGAAGGCCGCAGAACTTAATTCTACGAAATTTAGTTTTGATTTAGATTCAGATGGGAAGGAAGATCAAATCTCTTCTTTAAAAAATGGAAGCGGATTTCTTTCGCTAGATTTAAATGGGGATGGAGTCATAAATGATGGAAGAGAATTATTTGGCCCTAATTCTGGAAATGGATTTGAGGATTTAGCCAAATATGACAGCGATCACAACAATTGGATTGATGAAAACGATGATATTTTTAATAAATTGAGAATATGGACTAAGGATGAAGAAGGGAATGATAAACTTTTTGCCCTAGGAGAAAAAGGCATAGGAGCCATTTATTTAGGGAATATAGGTACTGAATTTTCTATGAAAGATACTGAGAATAAGAGTTTAGCAGAAGTAAGAAACTCTGGAATTTTTGTAGGGGAAAATGGTACTGTGGGTACTGTTCAACAAATAGATTTTATAGTATAAGAATTTAAAATAAGGAAGTTATAAAAATTAACTTCCTTTATTGGTCTATTGGTCATCTATAACTTCTTTAGCAGCGTTACTAGTACTGTCTTGTAATTCATCGAATCTTCTCATAACCTCAGCACAGGTGTCTTTACAAATTTGTGGTAAATCGCTGTCAGTTGCTTTATTAAAGTCCAATCCTGCCTGTGAGAATCCTTTTTCTACGGCTTCTCTCATCTGTTGTAGTTTGTCTGAATTATCTCCTGCTATAAATTTTGCCATACTCATAATACGATCTGCTACTGCATTTATAGAATATGCTCCATCTTCAGATATTGCTTTTTGTGCATCCTCTGGAGTTGCTGCAAGTGGAGGATATGCATTTTCTACAGAACCAAATATTTTAGTAAGTAAATCTGTAGTCTCTTCTGATATACCGGTAATTTTGCTTCCAGTTGATCTTTCAGAGAGACTATTTTGGGCGTTTATGGTATCACTTATAAATTTTTTTATAAGTTCTGCTTTAAAGTTATCCTGTTCTTCTTTTAAAGCTGTAATTTCTTCTGTGAAGAGTTTCTTTTTTGTAGGTTTATAGGTTGATTTTTCTGCATCTTCTTCTGTAGATTTGATAAATGTATCAGTTCCTAAGTTCTGTTTTTCTACTTCAGTCTTTGAAGTGTTATCGCTTAGTCTATCCCTGTCGTATGATTTTTTTATATTGTTTTTAGCAGCATAATTTAAATCATTAAGTCCTTTATTTGCAGTTCCAATGGCATTAATATCTATAAGTATTACCTCCTCTTTTAAATTTAAAATACTATAATATTTATCGTTTAATTAATATGTAGGCTTGATTATTATATTTGATAAGGGTTTCTTGTAAGAACCAATTCAGATAATATACTTATACCTAACCCATTTTCCACCATGGACATTATAGTATAGTCATCTTTAGCACTATATTTTTAAGGTGTAAGAATTAACTTTCCTGCAAATTTCTTATATTCAATATGATCCTTAGAGGCATTTAATGCCAAAAGATTTGTCTGAGAGGCAATCTGCAATATGGAATCAGACAGAGCATCTATTTTTTCAATCTCTTTTGATTGGTTAATTGCGTTTCTAAGCTTCTCATTTACATGTGAACTGGTTTGGGCTGCAGTTTTCTGTGATTCATAAGCACTATTGCAAAGAACTTCCGCCTTTTTTCTGATTTCTACAGCAGAAGTTGCGCACTCCTGAGCCCTTCTTGAAATTGAACCAATAGTGCCTTCCACATTATCGGATACTTGATTCATTTGATGGGTTGAAGCTGCTGTTTGCTCCATGCCTGCCGACATCTGCTCGGTGGTGGCCGAAACATCTTCAATTCTCTCATTTAACTTATCCATATTGTCTTCTACGATATATATATTTTGTTTAACTAAATTAGATTCCTTTACAATGATACCAATCAATGCCCCAAGTGATTTCTGCATTTTATTAAAGTTAATTGCAAGCTGTCCTATTTCATCTTTATGATTTTCATTAATCGTTTCACTTAAATTTCCGCCTCCGGCTGCAATTTTACCTATTTTTGAAGCAATTCTGTTAATTCTCAAGAAAAAGTTATTTAACAATATAATGATCAATATACTGATACATAGAATAAAGGCAAATGTTATACCAATTGCCATCAAAGCCATGTTATTCAAAACACTTGTATATTCCCTTACAGGTACATCAAGGATCATAAACCAATTCGTATCGGGCACGGCCTCAGAAAAAATTATCCTTTCTTCACCGTCAATCTTGATTGTCTGTTTTCCATTTTTTAAAGCAACAAGGTTTTTAATAACATTATTATATACTGGATTTCCATCCTTAAGCATATTATATTTTAAAATCATTTTTTTATCTGGATGATGAAGAACCAAACCGTCTTTATCAATAATAAATACCTTGTCATTTTTCCCTAAATGGAACTTAGTATTTGCCTCAAATACCGTATTTATTGAGCTTGCACCACTTACCAATCCTATAATTTTACCATTTTCATCTGTAACGGGAACTTCAGCCGTAATAATAAAACGTGATGAATCCGCCTTGTCAACAAAAGGATTTGAAATAAAGCTTGTCCCCTTCATTATCTTAGGAAAGGATTCTTCAGTATGTATGTCAACGGAAAAATTACCTCCTTTTCCATCTTGCAGCATCAGATTTCCGTTGGAATCAGAAATACCTATTGTTGTGTATTCATTTTGCAGTCTTTTCTGCTCCCCATTAAGATAAGGCATGGCGATCTGGGGATTCATGGATTTTACTTCTTTTGTGTTTGAAATAATTGTCACTTCAGCAAGCCTTGTTTGTACCCACGATGATAATTGCTGTGCATTGATTTTAACAGTCTGGGAGGCACTTTTATCCATTGTATTTAGGAGCTCCTGTTTTGCCTTTATATAATTTAGCCATGTAATAGAACCTGAACTTAAAAAAACTAAACTGAGAACTATAATTACTGATTTCACACGAAGCGAATTCTTGAATTTAATTCTATTCATGCGTTTTCCCACCTACCTCAATAAATTTTAATTTATCTTTTATTTACTTCTATTTTCATAGAATTTCATTATTTATAAACAAGTGGTTAAATTTAAATATGTGAGTATATTGAATATATAGGTAATACTGGATGGAGAAGGTTGAACGTGTGCATAAGAGTGTAAGTGATATTCCAATATTTTGAAGGAAACACACCTATATAGCTCTAATGCTTACCCTACCATGTCTCACGGAGTACATATCTATGTCTCTACATTCCTTCGTTCTGCATTTTAGAGCAGGTGCTAGCATTAATCCTCGTATACTGGGTCAATTAAGCCCTTATGGGGGTTTGAACGCGCTTTACCTTACTCTTAAAGAACTATAAATTTCAATATACCTATGCATATATTAAATTAAGCTGCTTGTTGATAACTTGTCAACCCATGAACTTTGTCATGTGTATATGTTGTTTTTTTCTTGCATAAAGTGTACATAACTTTTATAAGTCTTACACTTAGTGCAACTATTGCTTGTTTTCCGGTTAATTGATTTTCCTGTCTTTTCGTTAAATGGGTATATATTTCTTTAAATGCAGCATTCTTAGCTACCATAACAGTTGCTGCCTGATATAGAATATTTCTTAAATTTGAACGACCTCTTTTACTAATTTTAGTTTTACCTTTTTTCATGCCAGAGCTGGTTTCTTTCAAGTTAAGTCCTGCCACTTTCTGTATTTGCTTATAGCTGTCATATTTTGATATGTCTCCAATTTCAGCTAGAAAACCCGCAGCTGTTACTATGCCTACACCTTTTATGCTAAGTAAATATTCTGAATAACCTGTCTGCAAAAGATATTCTTCCATGAGCTTTTCCACATCATCTAGTTCCTTTTGTAAAGCTTCTAATTGCCTTAAAATAAGCCTTAATCTATATCTGGCCCCTTCAAGCCCTACAGGCACTCCTATTGAAGTTTTAGCTGCATTAAAAACCAGCTCTGCTTTCTTAAATCCAACACGATTATGTGTAGCATCTAGAAGCTTTTGAGTAAGCTCAGAAACTCCTATATTCACTATATCTTGTGGGAAAGGACATGTTTTCAGTATACATAAAGCGGACTTTCCTAAGATATCTGAAAACATCTTTTTAAATTCTGGAAAGTATTCATCTAATAGCGCTATTAGTCTTACTTTTTCTGAGATAAACTGTTTTTTTAGCTCTTGCCTATTGTTGCTGCATAATCGAAGATTTACGTAGAGTTCTTCCTCAAACATGCAGTTTAGGTATTGACCTTGATATATAAGTTTAGAAATAATCTTGGCATCTTTTTTGTCATTCTTAGTTGGACTATTATCTTCAAGCTCCTTAATTTTATTAACATGATATGGATTGACCAAGCATAGCTCTATCCCTTGACTTTTTAAGTAGTAAGCAAGACTCTTCCAATAGTGACCTGTTGGCTCCATTCCTACTAATACATAATCTAAGTTATATTTCGCCTTTAATTGTCTGATTGAATCTAATAGACATTCGAAAGATTCTCTGGTATTCTTTATAAGGAACGGCTTTTTTATATATTCACCATTTACTACAAATTGACCATAGTGATTTTCCTTTGCTATGTCTATCCCTAATATTAATGTGTTAGGAACTATAATTCGATTATTCATATTGTTTTCCTCCTGATATAGATTGTTGTTGTCTTCTTGCAAGTGACACAATATATTTATATCAGGTTTTTTTATTTCATTCAAAGTCTAAAACTCTTTATTACAGGAATACTTGTATAAAATTTTAGAGTTTATTTATGCTTAAGAAATTAAATTATTATTTGAAGACAGAATACACTGCTATTATTTGATGCCTATTAATTATTTGTAAAGTTTATGTTATTAGCTTGTTGAACTACAGCATTAAGAAACTGTGATAGTCAGGCCAAATTCAACAGAGGCACTCGCCTTGGAAAATGTTGACTAAAGTATGGTTTTTTAGTATAATAATATTAGTCCAATATCAGACTAATATTATTTAGAAGAGGTTTTTACTATGGAATGGGTTTATTTAATTTTAGCTATTATTCTTGAAACCTTAGGAACTACTTTTATGAAGAATTCTGAAGGATTTACAAAATTACTACCAGCACTAGGAACACTTTTAACATATGGGTTATGCTTTATTTTTCTATCAATGTCATTAAAGAAGATACCTGTTAGTGTAGCATATGCTGTATGGGGAGCAGCAGGAATTACTATTATATCAGTGATAGGAATTTTTGTTTTTAAAGAAAGTGTCAGTGTGTTAAAAATGGTATCTATACTTTTTATTGTATTAGGGGTCATAGGACTAAATTTCAGTGGTGTTAGTCACTAACTTCTTTTATAATTAGGGTAGTATTATTTTATAATTGAAGGAAGAGTGTACAAGACATGAGTGAAGAAAAGGAATTTACTGAACTATTATATGTTTATTATCGATCTTGGTTTAAAATTAATGATATTTATCGTGTTTGGTCGAGGAGACATGAAATTCAAGATACAACCTTGTTTACTTTGTATGTAATAAATAAAAGTTCCCCTTATTGTACTCAAAATGAAATTCGAGATAAATTGAGTTTGCCGAAACAAACAGTCTCGTTAATACTATCTGGACTTGAGAAAAAAGGATATATCTTGAGAGAATTGAACCCTAAAGATCGTAGGAACAAAATTGTTAGATTTACGGATAAGGGAAGTCAATATGCAAGCAGTATACTTGAAAAACTTAAATTAGCAGAAGTAGAGGCTTTTGGGAATATGTCACCAGAACAAAGAAGAATTATGGTAGAGAACCTTTGTTTGTTATCTAATCTATTGGATAAAAGTCTTTCTAAATAATGTGACATTAATTAAATGGAAAATCATTATTTGAAAATTGAATAATACGGTGTATTATATAATTAAGAATTATCCATTTAGAAAAGTGGTGATAATATGAAAGATAAACGTTTTGAGACTGTATTTAACCAAGGGGTCATGGAAGGCTATAGGATAATAGTCGACAGAGAAACTGGAGTAAACTATTTATATGTTAGCAATGGAAGTTCTGGAGGGTTGACTGTATTGCTCGATTCAGAAGGAAAACCGGTTATAACAAAGAAACAAATTTAAAGTATAAAACACTGTATTATTCAAAGGAATTTTACGGTGTTTTTTATATTTGTAATATGAATTTTATGTGAATTAGTTAGATAATAACGAAATATATAATAACTTATACTCTGCAGGCTTTAATGGCATTTTTTATATAAAAGTATTAAACATATTAATATGGTTTATGAAAATATATTAATTGCAAACGCTAAATAAGTTACTCACAGAGGCATTATGGAAATGGTATTGGATGTTGAGGTACTATACTTATATTAAATGGCACAATGATTTACCAATATATCAGGTACTTATGGTACTAAAGAAACCAGAAAATGTTAGGAATATTAAAGGAAGTTTTGAAAGTACAGTACAGGGTTTAGAAGTGATGAAATACAACTATAAAGTTATAAAAGCCTATGAGATAGATAAAAATGAAATACTAAGTCAAAAGAATATAGTATTATATCCACTCAGGGTATTTATGAATCATGATGGAGAAACTGAAGAAGAGCATATATTGGAATGTTTAACAGCGGTAGAAGGATTAAAAGATGCGGATTATTATTTTCTTCTGGTAGAATGTTTGAAAAAGCTTTATCAAAAGAGTGAGTATGAAAAATTTGTAAAGGAGGAGATTTATATGTCATCGGCATTATATAAAGAGCCTTATGAAAAAGGTAAAGAAGAAGGACTACAGGAAGGATTAAGAGAGGGATTAAGAGAAGGCGAATTAAAGGGTGAAACAAAAACTCTTGCAAGGACTGCAGTAAAGCTCTTAATTAAGAAATTTGGTATAATACCAGATGATTTAAAACAGAGTATGCAAAAATTAGATGTGCCAACATTAGAAATTATAATTGATAATATTTTAGAATATGAAAATTTAGAACAGGTAAAAAAGTATATTCATCAGGCTGTAAATATTAAACAGAGGTTATAATTGTGGAGTTATACAAAATAAAGAAAATATATTTTTCAGTTATTATGGCACGAAAATAAATGAATAGTGCAATTCTTGTGGCAATATTGTAAATAAAGATGAAAATTACTGTAGTAAATGCGGTAAAAAATTATAAGAAAGAATCAGGCTTTGCAACCTGACTCTTTTTTTTACGTGTAATAGATGGATATGTAATTGTAGTAACAATAAATTAACTATATGATAAATTAATTGAAAACGGAATTTAACATATGTACTTTAAACTTAAAGGGGTATTATAAATATATATGTTAACTAAAGTTAAAGTGAAATCAAATAAACAAAGACTATAATTATGGAGTTATGAACGTTATGAATAATAGCAATATAAGGATAATTTACACTATATTTGTTTTTGTGATATTAGCGGCTTTTGATAACATTATTATAGGGCTGTTTCCACCACTTTTTTCCTCTATAGCAGTAGATTTGAATGTACCTTTATCTGCCTTGGGCATTGTTTCGGCTATTAATATATTAGTAACTTCCATTTCATCAATTTACTGGGGCTATCTGTCTGGTAAATTTAATCGGAAGAAACTTGTTATCACAGGAACTATTTTTTGGTCGGTATCAGTATTTTTAACATCCCACAGCAGTACTTATGTTCAGCTTCTTATTTTTCAGATATTTACTGGAATAGGATTGGGGTGCATAGCGTCAATTGGATTCAGTGTGTTAACTGATTATATTCCATATAAATTTAGAGGAATGCTTTTAAGCCTTTGGGGAATGTCACAAGGCTTTGGCGGAATAGCAGGATCACTAATGGCTTCACTTATTGCTGCCGCCACAAATTGGAGAAGACCCTTTGAAATTGTCAGTATAATAGGGCTTTTATTAATTGTTTTATATTTTTTTATAAAAGAACCTGAATTAGGGGAATCAGAACCTGAATTAAAAGAGCTCATTAAAAAAGGGTATGAATATAATTACAACATTGAGCTTAATCATTTATATGAAATAGCCTCCAAGAGCAGTAATGTTTTACTGTTTTTTCAGGGATTTTTTATGAACATTACAACTGGAAGTTTAATATGGCTTCCAACATTATATATTTCCAAAATTCAACATGAACATTACAGTATAAAAACAGCAACTATTGCTGCAGGATATATCTTCGCCTTGTTTCAAATAGGTGGTTTGACTTCGGGATTTTTTGGATACCTTGGAGATGTATTTCAAAGAAAAAATTATAAAGGAAGAGCTATTATAACTTCACTATTTGTTTTTATTACAATACCTTTTTATTTAGCAATGTTTATATTACCAATGAATAACTTATCATTGCCACATGACAACAATCCTGCTTTAATTTTTTTTAGTTTATTGAAGCAAATAGCTGTAAATCCTTGGATGACCTCAATGTTTGTATTGTCTCTTTTGGCTTCAGCAGCTCAATCTGCCAATACACCAAATTGGCTTGCACTTATAACGGATGTAAATCTTCCTGAACATAGGGGAACGGCCTTTAGTGTAGCTAATTTGGCTGGGAGTTTAGGAAGAACTTTGGGCAATGTAGGTGTTGGTTTTTTACTTGCTATTGTTTCTTTATATAAAGGTGAACCTTATAACTATGTAATTACGTTAATAATATTTCAGCTATTTCTTATTCCTTCAGCTTTATGCTATATAAAGATGGCTAAGAGTAATGATAGGGATATTAGAAAAATTAAATCGATTCTTTTTAAAAGATCAAAGTTAAATTGATTAAAATAAATAAACTAAATTTTATGTAATGTTTATTAGATTTATTATATAGATCTAACTAATGGAAAGGATGATATTATGACTAAAAATATACTTGTTATTTCTGCTGAGTTTACAGGACATGGACATAAAAGTATAACTGAGTCTTTATATGAAAAATTCAAAGATCATAGTGATGTTAAAATTTATATTATAGATGGATTTTCATTAGGAGGAAAACTTCTGAAAAGCATAGGTAAATCCTATGGTCCAATTACTAGAAATGTTAAAGAATTGTGGAGACTAATATGGAATTTATCGTCAATTAAACCATCATTGGTTAATAGGTTAATTGAGTCAGAAATAAAATATAATTTTATACAGGTATTAGAAAAAATAAAACCTGATTTAATTCTATCTGTGCATCCCAATTTTAATGGTTCTATTATAAATATATTAGAAGAATATAAAATAAAAATACCAGTGATTACTTTAATTGCAGATTTAGTAAGTATATATCCATTATGGGCAGATAAAAGAGCTGATTATATTATAAGTCCAACCCAGGAGGCAAAAGATAAGTGTGTTGAATTTGGTGTTTCAGAAGAAAAAGTACAAGTATTGGGATTTCCAGTTCGTTCAAGGTTTTATGAGCATACAGCAAGTTCCAAGGAAAGTAATTACTATGATATTGATAAACCTCTAAAATGTTTAATAATGAGTGGCGGTGAAGGTGTAGGAAATATGAGGAGAATAGCAGAAAATCTTCTTGATAATTTTAATTGTACTGTAAAAGTTATTGCAGGGCGTAATAAAAAATTAAGAAAAAAATTAGAAAAATCATTAACAGCAAAATATGGCCATGCTGTTCAAATATATGGATTTATGGAAAATATACAAGATTTAATGCTAGATTCTGATATTGCATTCACAAGGGGAAGCCCTAATGTTATGATGGAAGCCATAGCATGTAATGTGCCTTTAGTAATAACAGATGCTTTGCCTGGACAAGAAGCAGGAAACCCCAAATTTGCTGAGAAATATAATATTGGAGTAGTGTGCAAAGATATTAAAAACATACAAAATACTATAAGTAACTTACTTGCAAATAATGCACAGAAACTAAATCAAATCAAAAAATCTCAAAAAAGGTATAGTGACCCTTATGTTCCAAATAATATTGTGAATTTTATTTTAAATATAGATTGCCTAAATAGTGAAGTTGCAATACCGGGCATAAGTTTGGGATTTATAAAAATCCGTTAGCAATTACAGCTAAGATAAAGCTTAAAACTAGCTTGACTGATGTTACTTTTGCTGTAACTGATGGGGAGTGTCAGAGCTTAGATGGAATATCTGGGATACAGGTAGAAACCTTGAAGAAGGTTTATTTGCCGAAGATGTTATTAGGAATATAGTTCAAAAATATGATGGTGATGAATTTATAAATTCTTATAATAATTATGTTCAGGATGTCAATAAAACTTCTACAAAATCAATTTTTTCAATCAGAAGGAAGAGTAGGAAATTAATTTTATCCCTACTCTTTTTTTATTTTAATTAAGTTCTCAGGGAGTTAAAGCAGTTTTACTGGGTACACAAGTGTTGGCATTCCTGTTACTATAACCGACAAATAGATATTATTTGAATATCGTAAAGCAAGTTTTTGGATAATATAGCAGTTGTGATCATGGATAAAATTAGCGATGGCAAAGTATAAAATATAGTTTTTTTTCACAGCTGTAATAAGAACAAAATTAACTAAAAGTATTGAGCCTAAGGTAGAGATTTAAAAAAATAGAATCAGTAAAAACACTAAGAACGATGTGATATGATTGATTAATTTTAAGTGTATAAGAAAGTATATTGACAAATTAAGTTGGTAGAGCTATTATAGTTATAACAACTTATTTTAAGTAGGTGATAGTTTGGAAACACAATATGATTATACCAAATTAGTTGGGTATTTAATAATTAAAGGTGAGGTGTGCATTAAGAGAAAAATTCTTAGCTTGTTTCTAGAAAAGGGGTACCCTATTACCTTTGAGCAATGGACAGTACTAAATGTATTATATATGGAACCTGGTTCAATTCAAAGCGAAATTGCTGTAAAAACGTACAAAGATAAAACTAATGTAACTAGAATACTGGATGTACTTTCGAAAAATGGGTATGTAGTAAGAGAAAAACATGAAAATGATAGGAGAAGCTCATGTATTTACCTTACGGATGCAGGAAGGAAAATGTTTGAAGACCTTATACCCTATATTAAGTTAATTAATGAGCAATTTAGGAAAGATATATCTGATGAAGACTTAGGAATTTTTCTAAATGTATTAGAGAAGATATGTAAAAATGCCGAATAGGCATTTAAATTTTCTATAATAGTTGTTATAACTATAGTATGTATAACTACAAGGAGTTCAGTATATTTCAAGGAGGCGTTTTATGGTAAAGTTAACCTTAAAGGAAAAGTTCGCATTCCATCTTATTTTTAGCGAAAAGAAAACTTATTACAGGTGGTATGGAAGATTTTTATCTTTTGGAGTAGAGTATGAAAGAATAAAAAGAGTAGTAAGTAGAATTTCTAGTTGGTTACAATGGTGCAATGAATGGACTAAAGAAGGGAATCATTTATATAATATGGCAGAAGAGGCTTTACAAAATGGATATGCAACAAAAGCAAGAAAATTGTTTCATGAGGCAGTAGGCTGTTATCATATAGGTCAGCATATATTTTTCATTGATAGTACCCAAAAAGAAAGTACACAAGAGAAAGCCAGAAAAAGCTATAAAAAAGCAATCAGTTTATATGATGAAAAAGAAAAACCAATACGAATAGATATACCCTTTAATGGTGTTAAAATCCCAGGATACTTAAGACTTTCTGATAGCAACAATAAACCACTTATAATTTTTGTAAATGGCATGGATAATATTAAGGAAGCAGAAGGGCATTTCCAAGGGACATTGTTTAAACAACAGGGGTTTAATCACTTTACTTTTGATGGACCCGGTCAAGGAGAGATGTGGCAGAGGATGAAATTTGATGCAAAGGAATATCATAAGGCAGTGTCGGCTATTATTGATTGGTTTGAAGAACAAAAAATATATGAGATTGACTTAGCTAAAATTGCACTAGTGGGCTTTAGTCTTGGAGGGTATTTAGCACCAATATGTGCAGCATATGATTCAAGAGTAAAAGCGGTAGTTGGAAATAGCGGACTTGTTTATATAGGTGGATTAAAGGGGTTAAAAGCTCTAAACCCAATTTGGCAGAGAGGAGTTACTTATATGACTGGGTGTGAGAACTTAGAAGAGGTAAGAGATAAGTTCGACTGGGATATTGAAGAACAACCCAATTTAAAAGTACCTTTACTTTTCTACCATGCCGGGAAAGATGAGGTGATGCCGTCACCAAAAGTTCATGCAGAAAAAATGATGAGATGGGCAAAAGGTGAAAAAACTCTTAAGTATTATGAGAACGGTGAACATTGTACTCAGAATTATTTAGATGAAGTATTTCCTGAGATTATAGATTGGTTTAAGATAAAACTTGAAGGATAACATAATACCAGATGATTTAAAACAAGGGATACAAAAATTAGATGTTCCAACATTAGAAATTATAAAATTATAAAAATATAAGATTTATGACAATAAGATAAGAAAGGGAGATAAAAAAAGAGGAAGTTTCTACATCAAAAATACTCTTAATCATAGTTAAATAGTGATATAATAAAATTGTAATTAATATGCAGTCGTAAAATTAGGCGAATAAATCGTATATTTTATGGAGGTGCAATATGAGAAATTATATAGGAGATGTATTTTATACAGAAGATGAGTTTGAAGATATTCAGGCCAATTTTAATGGGAAAGCTGAATATGATAATGGAGCCATTTATTTAAGTTCTAACACTTCTCAAAAGCATAATATTATATTAAATAATATAAATGCATACTTAACATTATATTTTAGGGAAAAAAATTGTAGGGCATATACTGAACAAATAGAGGTTATCTTTAAAAGTGAAAATGATATAAAAAAATATAAGCCAGACATATTTGTTATGTGTGGTAATGCTGAAAAAAAAGGTGAAAGTTTCTTAACATCACCAAAAATAATTTTTGAGATTCTCTCAAAATCTACTTCTAAATTAGATAAGGGAGCAAAATATTATACTTATGAAAAATACGGAGTATTGGAATATAACCTTGTAGACCAGAATGGGTTTATCATTCAACACACCTTGATAGATGGATTATATGAAATAACCAATACTTTCAAAAAGGGAGATAAGTACATTAGTTCAATATTTACAGATTTGATTATTGATATTGATTTAATTTTTAGTGAATAATTAATAAAGGCATTAAGAAACGAATGATTCATATAATCTTATCATGGATGAGAAAGTTTAATTATTATCGTTGTAATATCCCCTTTCGAAATTCCAAAACTACTTGGATAATATAATTATTCTAAAGAGATATGTAAGTGTAAAAAAGTATGAAGAAAATTATTTAGGAGGTATAGAATGAAACGAATATCATTTAAGCGACCAACTAATTATTATGATGAGAGAATCAAGCAAGTAGATGAGAAAATTTGTCAATTAATAAAACAACGTAAGGAAATTTCAAATAATAATCCAGGTTATCCTCCTCTTGAATACATAGCTAACTGGGCAGAAAAATATGATTTATACGACGACCTATTAAGATTGATATTTGCTTCACTATGGAATGATAAAATATACAGACCTTTAATTGAGCCAGAAGGATTTTATAGGAATTTACCAGTATTAAAGTCGCTTGAAATAGATAATAGGCTCTTTTCTGTAGTTTCTATCCGTCAGTATTCTAACTCCAGTATTGTGAATTTCAATATAGATTGGAATGACACAAGTGATTTATCAGAGTATCAGTCACAGCATACTCATTTTGAATTATCTATAAGTGAAAAATATAATTGCCGAATGATGAATGGAACAGGTGGAGATGGGCATTTTCACTATGACTTTATTGTATCACCGCCATTACCAGACAATATTTCTGGGGTTGAATTAGTTTTTAAAGAATATACTCTTCCATTTACAGATATACCTATAGGTCACGATGTTATAATACAACTGTAATAAATAATTTGAGTTGGTTTATATTAGATTTAAGTGTTGTATATTTAGGGATATATTCTAAATAGTTAAGTGGGTACTGCTGCTGTTAAATAAAAAGTAGTACCTTTTTATTTTTGGGGTATACTAAGGATTATTATAGTATGGAAAGGAAGTGATAAAATGACTAACTTAATGACTGGAATACCCAATAGACTGGCTAAAGAAAAATCGCCATATCTTCTTCAACATGCTTATAACCCTGTTGATTGGTATCCTTGGGGAGAGGAAGCCTTTTCTAGAGCAAAAGCAGAAGATAAGCCGATATTCCTATCTATTGGGTATTCCTGAAATTAGTGGTTATAGTAGTCTTGTTGCCATTGGTGTCATGTTATGGCCAAAGAAAGTTTTGAAGATAGTGAAGTTGCTGAAATATTAAATAAATATTTTGTATCTGTAAAAGTAGATAGAGAGGAAAGGCCTGATATTGACAGTATTTATATGAGAGTTTGCCAATCTATTACTGGCAGTGGAGGATGGCCACTTACAATTATTATGACTCCTGAACAAAAACCTTTTTTGGCAGGAACGTATTTTCCTAAGGATAATATGGGAGAAGCTTTAGGACTGATAGCTATCCTAGAATATATACAAAAGGCGTGGAAAGATAACAAAGATCAGCTTCTTAAAGAAGGAGATAGTGTGCTGGACATAATAAATACCTTAAATAAAAACTCATCAGGAGAATTATCACAGGATATTCTAAAAAAAGCTTTCTTGGAATTTAAACAGAATTTTGATACTTTATATGGAGGCTTTGGAGGCTACCCTAAATTTCCTTCAGCTCATAATTTACTTTTCCTTTTAAGATATTTTTATAAAACTAAAGATGCTTTTGCACTGAAAATGGTAGAAAAAACTTTGGAGTCTATGTATAGAGGAGGTATGTATGATCATATAGGATATGGGTTCAGCAGATATTCTGTAGATAGAAAATGGCTTATACCTCATTTTGAGAAAATGTTATATGATAATGCACTTATTGCTATGGCTTATTTAGAAACTTTTCAGGTTACGGGAAATAAAAAATATGCCAAAGTAGCAGAGGAAATATTTGAATATGTTTTAAGGGATATGACCTCTAAAGAGGGTGGATTTTATTCTGCAGAAGATGCTGATTCAGAAGGAGAAGAAGGGAAATTTTATATGTGGTCTCAGGAAGAAATAAAAGATATACTGGGACAGGAACAGGGAAGTAAATTTTGTTATTATTTCAATATAACATCACAGGGTAATTTTAGAGGGAAAAATATACCCAATTTAATAGGGAATTCCATATTAGAGGAAGATGCACAATTTATAAAAAATTGCAGAGAAAAATTATTTAAGTATAGAGAAAAAAGAGTGCATCCACATAAAGATGACAAGATTTTAACTTCATGGAATGGTTTGATGATTGCAGCTATGGCATTGGCAGGAAGAGTGTTAAATAATAGCAAATATACTTTGGCGGCAAAAAAGTCTGTAGATTTTATTTATAAAAATTTAATTAGAAAGGATGGCCGATTATTAGCCAGATATCGTGAAGGGGATTCATCTTTTTTGGGTTATGCAGATGATTATGCATTTTTGATATGGGGATTAATAGAACTATATGAGACAACTTATAATCCAGAATATCTAAAAAATGCATTGGAACTGAATCAGAACTTTTTAGAAATTTTCTGGGATAGTGAAAATGGAGGTTTTTTTCTTTATGGAAAGGATAGTGAGAAACTAATAATAAGACCTAAGGAAATATATGATGGACCGACTCCTTGTGGAAATTCTGCAGCTGCATTAAATTTACTTCGGTTGTCTTATTTAGCCACAAGTTATGAATTTGAAGATAAAGTAAAACAGTTGTTTGAAAATTTTGCAGATGAAATAGAATCATCGCCAATATCATGTTCCTTTTCATTAGTGGCATTATTATTTTTTAAATATCCTGTTAAACAAATTATCATATCTGCAGGAGAAAATATTAATGAAGCAAGAAAAGTGTTGGATATGATAAATAAAAAGTATAATCCCTTTACCGTTTCAGTTTTGTATTCTCATTTAAATAAAGAATTGAAAAATATATGTCCATCTATAGAGGAATATATAGCTATTAGGGGTAAGGTTACTGTGTACGTTTGTGAAAATTTTACGTGTAAAGAACCTATAACAAATATGGATTTATTGAAGGAGATACTATCAAGGGATTCTTAGATTCAGGTGGGGGTTTACTCATATAGCAGCATTTAGATAAAAATTTTTAAAATTTTATACTTTATATTTTTATTTTAGTAAATAATAAATATGAAAATGGTAAAAAATGAAAGCATTATGATTGACATTAGTATAAAATTTAGGTATAATAAACCTATGTATAAAGGCATTGTGTTTGTGGAGGTATAGATGTTTGATAAATAAAAAATGTATCCATAATAAAGTAGTGGTGTTTATATATTAATAAATATATAGATGTTGCTGTGTTTTTGTTTTCATGCGAGAAGGCAGGCTGCTGACTGGATAAACCAGAGGCTTAAGAATAAAAGATAGAATTATATGTATAATTTTATATTGACTAGATAAACTAGAAATATATTAAAAAAATTTATTATTAAGTCGAAGGAGGATTTTAAAATGGAAAAAATGATGGGAACAAAAATGAATATGATGATGGGAAAGGGTATGATGATGAACAATAATATGATGGGAATGGATATGTCGATGCCTATGACACAAATGAATACAATGATGATTCCACGTGTAACTATGAAGATGGAAAAATGCGAAAATGGTATGAAAGTCATGTGTATGACAAAGGATGAAACTGCAGCTGCTATGATGCAGAATCTTTGCTCTATGTTAAGTGGTGGAATGGCTAGTATGTCTATGATGATGAACGGAATGAAAATGATGGAATGCAACATGATGATGGGAATGTGTAAATTTGAAATGAGCATGGACGGCATGATGATGTCATGGACTAGTGGAGATGACATGATGTGTAAAATGATACAAAAGTGTTGCGATTGTATGATGAATATGATGGAATGCGGATGCACTGCTGTAATGTGTATGAATAATACTCCAGTTTGCTGCTGTTAATAAAAACATAAAATAAATAATTTTTTAAGTAATCAAAATTAATGATTTAATTTAAAGAAATTGTGGCGATTTCTTTATAAAATACTTATCAATAGCAAAGTACTTGTACATTCAAGTACTTTGTATTTTTTATAAGGTATCAACAGCAAACTTTGCATTTTAAACAATGTAATTTATGAAAAATAAAAAAATCTACTTCAAATAAGGAAAAGAAAGTAGATTTAATATCTTAAAAATTAATATTCTATTCTATCCTTATCTGTCAGGATTCATCTCCTGCAGGAATTGACACCAATACATTCTAATGAAAAATGCTGGTTGTCGGGTTTCATCGGGCCAGTCCCTCTACCTCTCTCGATAAGTTATTTAATTATAATATTATTATAATCTAAATTATATTAGTAGTCAATACATTTTTTCAATTTAACTTTGTTTTTGATATTACAGAAGATATTTTCTTACTAAAGACTATCTGGCCATTTGAAAATAGCTTCTTTATAAATTGTGTTAGAAATTATAAAAGTTTAATTTTAATTATGAATAATATAATTTTAGATGAATTGGAATTGAATTTCAACAATATAGAGAAGGAAATTTTTGAGTAGGAAAGATATTGATGTCAAGGGAAATTTTGTGCAATATAAATTAACTGTTGACATATTAAATCATATGATGTTATAATAAGTGAAATTTATAAGTATAAAATTAAGTTTTGAAAAATTAATACGTTATACTCTTATCAAGAGCGGTGGAGGGACTGGCCCTTTGAAACCCGACAACCGGCATTAAATTTTAAATGTATCGGTGTCAATTCCTGCAGAGTTGTTTATAATATTCTGAAAGATAAGAAAAATAGTGTTTTATAAAATAACCTGGTAAAAAGCTATTTTCCTTATAAGGAAAATAGCTTTTTAGTTAATATAATAATTTTGAGTATAATCTGTATTTGATTTTAAAAAAAGCATTTAGGAGGAATATTCATGGATATAGAGAGTAGATTTTTAAGTATTATTAATAATAATTTTAAAGAGGATAATAAAGATGCTTTTGCTATTTGCCCTAAAATATTTTATAGTGGTTTAAGTGAAAGCGAGGTTTGTTCTATGCAGCAGATTTATAATTTAGCATATAATAAGGCGGTAGAAAAGATTGAGAATAAGTATAGAGGTTTTTATATATAGGATATAGAATTAAATTTAAAAGGTAAAAATAGAAATATAAATAAAAAGAAGTTTTTTAAACTTCTTTTTATTTATGTAATAATTTAGATTTTCAATGTGATTGGAAGAACTAAAAATATTAGTAGTATAAGTATGTTGAAATATGTGATATAAACAAATATAGTTTGACATTATGGTGAATTTTGCATTATAATATAAAAAAATAGATGATAATGATAATCGTTATTGTACTGAAATATAGTTTATATTAAAATAAATATTACATTATGATCAGTAATAATTGTTAAATATTATGTACTTAAATAATTATTATTTTAAAAAGGGGTGGGATGGTATGATAATGAATAATACTTTTTTTAGGTATATTACCTATAGTTTAGCGTTTTTTGTGGTTGATGGAATTATAAATAAAAATGGAAACAAAAATTTAAATAATAAAAATACTCATATTAATGTACCGAGTTTTAAGGGGATTGTGGAGGTTAAACATTATCTGCCAGGAAGAATCAGATTGTATGTACCTGTATTAAAAGATGATCTAGCGGCGAGAGAGGTTCTTATAAACCAACTGAGTAAAATTGAATTTATTGAATTAAAGGATATAAACATTTTTATAGGTACTATGCTTTTAAGTTTTGATATACAAAAAATAAAGCCTATGCTTGTAGTAGGTATTATCGTAAAACTCCTTGGGCTTGAGGAAAGCATAAATAATAGTGAGGAAAGTCTAGTTAAAAAAGAAATAAATAATTTAAAAAGCAGCCTTAATTTAGCTGTATATAATAAGACTAATGGAATATTAGATTTTAACTCTATTATTACATTAGGACTGCTTGCATCTGGTATAAATTCATGTGTAAAAAATCAGGGAGTACGTCCTAGCGGGATAAGTTATTTATGGTGGGCTTACTCTACCATTAAATAAAGGAGGAGTTTTATGGAAAATTTAAAAAAACATATTTTTAAATATTTTGCCAAAGTAAAGCTTGTTCACAGCATGCCGGGCAGATTGAGATTGAAATTGGTGAATGTTTCAAATATACCTGAAGAATATAGTTATTATATAAAATATTTAAAAGATGCTCTATGCATTCTTCCAGGTATAGATAAGGTTAAATTTAACCATGTAATAGGAACTATACTTATAGAGTATAGTGTGGACAAGGCTCATGAGGAAAAAATATTAAAATGGATAGATACCATAATAAAAGTAGGATCAGATAATTTTCAACTTATTAAAGATTATGGTGAAAATGATTTAGAGTATGTGGTAGATACATTAGAACAACAGCTTAAAGATGTTGTTCATAAAATTTGATGTTGCTTTTGGTTGGGAGGAGTTTAAATGGCATTAAATAAAAATATACCTCTATTTAAATGCAGTGTAATACATACTATGCCTGGTAGGGTACGAGTTGGGTGTAGAGCTTTTCAATATTTAAGTAAGCTCAATAGTAAGATAGAAAAAAATCTTACAAGTATGAGAGCTATAAAAAGTGCAAAGATTAATAATATAACTAAAAATATACTTATATTCTATGACAAAAGGTTAACGTCACAGGATGAGATATTGATTTTATTGAAGGAGGTTGTTTCTAAATATTCAATTACCGTATATAAAAATGAAAGGGAGGATATAGGTAGAAGAACATCACAAGTAAAAGAAGTGAGAGAAGAATCTACTGAAGACATTCTAAAGAGAGTAGCTGTAAATGCTGGAACTTTGAGTTATTCTTTAATTACAAAACAAAATTGGAGTCTTATATCAGGTACATCTATATTTAGTAAATTTACTACTATCCCTGCACTTATAAGTATAGGATTAATAGCTCCCCTTTTCAAGACTGGAATAGGGTCTTTTAGATATTCTTTAAAGCCTAATGCAGATACTTTAACTATAATTTCAATTATTTCAAGTTTGCTTTTGGGAAAAGATGTTTCAGCTCTTACAATAATAATGCTGTCAGATGTAGCGGAGCTTTTGACTGCATACACAATGGAAAAGACCAGAGATTCTATAAAGAATATGATTGATTTAAATGAAGAATATGTGTGGAAACAATTAGAGGATAAAACAGTTAAGAGGGTTTTAGTAAAGAGTATAAAAGAAAAGGATATTGTGGCAATACATACAGGGGAAAAGGTATGTGTAGATGGCAAAGTTCTGTCAGGAGTGGCAGTTGTGGATGAGGCATCTATAACTGGGGAATTTGAACCAAGTGTAAAAAGGACAGGCAGTTATGTATTTGCAGGAAGTATAGTGAAAAATGGTAATGTGACTGTTACCACTGAAAAAGCCGGGGATAATACAGTGGTTTCTAGAATAATACATCTTGTAGAGGAAGCTGCATCTAAAAAAGCTCCTATACAGGATTATGCAGATAAATTTGCAAGTTACTTGGTGCCGTTTAATTTTGCTTTTGCAATTCTTACATATTTTGCAACAAAAAGTGCATTTAAAGCACTGAATATGCTTATTATAGATTATTCCTGTGGAATTAAATTGTCTACGGCTACAGCTTTTTCAGCAGCTATTAATACAGCAGTGAAAAACGGAGTACTTATAAAAGGTGGAAATTATATTGAATCTCTTGCAAAGGCAGATACGTTAATATTTGATAAAACTGGAACGTTAACGGAAGGAAGACCTCAGATAGTTAGTATAATCTCATCAGATAAAACTATAAAAGAAGAGGATATAATAAAAATAGCTGTGACAGCAGAGGAAACCTCCAGTCATCCTATGGCGAAGGCTGTAATCAGGAAGTCAGGACAACTGGATATTGGAATTTCAAAGCATGGAGATATTGTCACCTATGTTGGAAGGGGAAATGAAACCACTTTAGAAGGGAAAATAGTAAAGGTGGGAAATAAAGCTTTCATGGAAGAGAGTAATATAGATACATCCCAGTTAGAAAGTGAAGAGGAAATGCTTATATCAAGGGGAGAAAGCATAATATATGTATCTTTTGACGGCAAGTTAATTGGCCTTATTGGAATACAGGATAAAATGAGAGATAATATGAGAAAAACAATAAATAATTTAAGGCATAAGGGTATAGATGAGATAATACTTCTTACAGGAGATCTAAAGGAACAGGCTGAGATAGTAGTAGATAAAATGGGGATAGACAGTTATGAAGCTGAGCTTTTGCCGGAAAATAAGGTACAAGCTGTATTGAAAGTTCAATCTCAGGGTTCCAAAACTGTAATGGTAGGAGATGGCATAAATGATGCACCTGCTCTTGCCTATGCCAATGTAGGAGTGGCTCTTGGAGGAAGCAGTACAGATGCGGCTTTAGAAGCATCTGATATCAGCATTCAAGGAAATGATCCCATGATGCTGACTTCTGTAATAGACCTATCAAATAAAACTATGAATATAGTAAGGCAAAATTTTGGACTTGTAATAGGTATAAATAGTTTGGGGCTTGTATTAAGTGCAGCAGGGGTGCTGCCTGTATTTTGGGGAGCTGTGCTTCATAATTCAAGTACCATACTTGTAGTGTCTAATTCATTAAGATTGCTTTTTCATAATATGGAGAGGGGGATATAAATGGAACAACCTAAAATAATAATTTTATTCAGAACGAATAATAGATTAAGACTCAAATTATCTCATCCGTTGAGAAATATAAGACAAGCTATCTGCGCAATGGAAGAAAGAGAAGGGGTAAAAAAAGTAGAATATAATCCTGTCACCAAGTCTGTACTTGTACATTTTAACTTATTTAAAATAGAATTGGAAGAAGTAATTTTAAGAATGCTAGTTATTTATTCTAAACAATATGATATGGTTCCAATTAAATTAGTAAGTAATACACCTACAAGGAATATACCTTCTCTTGCTATGTATTCTGTGGGATTTATTATAGCAGCATCAGCTATGAAATTTTTGGGGTTAAATTCAAATAAGAATGTAAGTGATTTATTAAATTGGGCTGCACTTGGGACTACTGCAGGAGCTATAGTGGAACATGGCTACAATGAAATAAATGAAAAGGGTGCTTTTGACCCTGAGGTAGTTTCTATTATGTATCTTTTGAACTCTATAAACAAGAAAAACTTTATAACTGCATCTGCTCTTACATGGATAACCACTTTTGGAAGACATATTTTAGATCTTCGCTATGATGAATTATCTATAAAAGTTAAAGAAGTGAAAGATATATGTACAAATGAAAGTTATTTTGAGATATCGCTTTATCATGGAGATGATCTTTATAAAAAGATGAATTTTGTAAGGGCTTTTCTAACAAATTTCATAGATAGACAGAATTTTTCCTATGGGGGAAATATACTTATAAATAGACATGGAATGGTTATGGGAAGAAATGGGTATGATAGCTTTAATAAAAAGTGCAGTCAAATTATAATGAATAATTTTTAAATTAAAAATAACTTTAAGGAGGAATATAATTTATGTTACAATCAATTAATAGTGATCACATTAAAGGAGCATTGGTAGGGGTAGGAGTATGTGCAGTAGGGTATTATGTGTACAGGAGAAATCAAAGACAGGTAGATTCTTTTTTAAAAGAAAAAGGAATAGATGTATGCAGGAATACATCTAAAGATTATAGAACCATGTCTTTAGAAGAACTTATGGAAACTAAAGAACTGATAGAAGATATAATAGCAGAAAGAGGATCAGCTGATGAAGTAGAAGATGATAAAGATTCAAGCAGTGCTGTTGAAACAGAACAATAATTGAGCTTTGGATATAAAGTGGTTCCCCCTGGAATTTTATGGGGAACTGCTTTTATTTTTTAAAATTTTAATTTGAAAATTGGTGACGGGAATTAAGAGGGTAAGATTGATTACTTTAGATACAATCTGTGATATACTATAGTTTAAATAATTTCTATTAATAAGTATAATACTCCTATTAAATTAATCAATATTTATTGGGAATTAGAATAATATATAATCTAAATATTAAAACTAAATGGGGGTGCATGAAAATGACTTTAATGGATTTTTTGCTTAGGGTGATCACAGCTCTTATTTTAGGTGGAATTATTGGAATTGAGAGACAATATAGGCATAGGATGGCGGGGATTCATACAAACGCATTGGTATGTGTAGGCTCTTGTCTATTTGTATTTTCTTCTTTTTTAATAGACACAGGAGATAAAACACGTATTGCAGCTCAAGTAGTCACTGGTGTAGGATTTTTAGGCGGCGGCGTGATAATGAGAGATGGATTTAATATAAAAGGATTGAATACTGCAGCTACACTATGGTGTACAGCTGCAATTGGAGTATTGGTAAGTGTAGGGGATCTTACCTATGCCTTTATAGGTGCACTGGTTGTGGCAATTCTTAATAGTTTGTCTGCACCTATTTCCAAAAGAATATATAAAGTAAAATCACAACAAGGAGATGAAGAAGAGTATTTATATACCATAAGTATAAAGTGTGATGAAAATGAAGAATTCCACATAAGAACTTTTTTAATGCATATGTTGGCAGAAGAAAAAATAGTTCTTAGAAATTTGGAAAGTGATAATACGGAAACTCCAGGGGTTGTTTTTGTCACATCTAAAATTATGAGTATGGGGAAAAATGATATGAGTATAGAAAAGATAGTAAGTAAAATAAGTTTAAGTTCGGGAGTTTTAGCAATTGGATGGGAAGTAAGCCAATAATATTTATTGGATTTTGAGAGGAGATTTGTTTATGGAACTATTAGTAAAGAGAATTAATAAGGAAGCTATTTTGCCATTTTATGCACATGAAGGAGATGCAGGACTTGACTTATTTTCTGTAGAAGAAGTTTTAATAAAACCTATGGAAAGAAAATTAATAGCTACAGGTATAAAAATTCAGCTGCCTCCAAATACAGAGGGACAGGTGAGACCAAGGAGTGGACTTGCATTGGCACATGGCATTACTCTATTAAATTCACCGGGAACCATAGATGAAGGATATAGAGGGGAAATAAAAGTTCTTATGATAAATTTAGGACAGGAAAATTTTTTAATAAAAAAGGGTATGAAAATTGCCCAGATGGTTATAAAACCTATAGAACAAGTATTAATAAAAGAAGTAGTAGAATTAAAGGATACAGAAAGAGGAGAAGGGGGATTTGGCTCTACAGGAACCATGTAACAGGCTATTTTATAATTAAGAATTAAGAGTGATCAAAATGGTATGCTTCACTCTTAATTTAAATCTTTACAATATTAGAATTGGAATAGCTGGCCCCTGTGAGTTATTATTAGAGATTCAGAAGGAAGATTTTTGGTAAGAGCTGCAAAATCCTTTGTTATTCCATATTTATTCCAAAAATGCATTGGTATAAAAAATTTAGGTTTGACTTGGTCTATGAAATATTCTCCTCCTAAAGAATAATATTCTTCCAGTCTTGGATCCACTGGAAAAAATGCGAAATCTACAGTTTCATGTTTCAATTTATGTATTTCTCTTTCAAAATTTTCTTTGGCAGAGACCTGTTCTTCTTTTGGTTCATCCTTCCAGTACCATAAATTCAAGTCTCCGGCGTGAAATATATTAATTCCATCCACTGTAATAAAAAAGGATACTCCTATATCTGTAGAACCATATGTTTTTATATATATATCATTTAAATTTAGTTCCTTATAAGGAGAGAATTTATAGTAATTTTTTTTAAAATTCTCAATGTGTATATCACTACTAAATATATATCTTATAGAAGAATTTAATTCCTGCCATTTTAATATTCTTGGATTGAAATGATCAGGATGACTGTGGGAACAGAACACTAGTATGTTTTTTTTATCTTTTAGAATATCTTCTGAAATGAATCCTTTTTCTAAGGTTTGATCCAAAGGGTTAAAAGAATCCTTGTAATAGTCGAATATTAAAAAGTGGTTTGAAGTTTCTACTGCAAAACCACTGTGATATAAATAATAAATTTTAATATTATAATTTTTCATGAATTTTCACCTTCCTGTGATTTGAATTGTTATCATTATATCATAATAATAATATGATATTGTGATATAATGGTAAATAAGAATATAAAGGAGAGTGATAATTATGAGATTTGTATTTGATCATAATAACATAAATGTATTAAATCTAGAAAAAAGTATAAAATTTTATGAAGATGCACTTGGATTTAAAGAAATAAAAAGGATAGAAGCAGAGGATGGCAGTTTTATATTGGTATTTATGGGAGATGAAACAGGAAAATATAAAATAGAACTTACATGGCTGAGAGACAGGGTGGAACCTTATAACCTTGGAGATAATGAAATTCATATGGCTGTAAGAACAGATGATTTAAAATCTGCATATGATTACCATAGCAAAATGGGATGTATATGTTATGAAAATAAACAAATGGGACTTTATTTTGTAAAAGATCCAGATGGATATTGGACAGAGATTTTAAGCCTTTAGAAGAATCACTTCATTAAAGTAGTCTACTGAATAAATTGATTTAAAAGGGATATAATTATAAAAAATTGATTTGGAGGTTAAAATATTGAATAATGTTAATCTTATAGGTAGGCTTACTAAAGATGCACAAGTAGTTGAAATGAAGTCTGGCAATAGAAGTGTCATAAATTTTATTTTAGCAGTGAACAAGGATTTTATAAATGACAAAGGGGAAAGGGAGGCAGACTTTATCCCCATTTCTTACTGGAGCAATCATGGTGAAAAGTTATGTTTATATTTAAAAAAAGGTAAGCTTATAGGAGTAAATGGCAGAATATGTATTAAAAGTTCTGTTAAAGAAGAAATAAAAAAATATTTTACCACTGTTGAGGCACATAAAATTGAATTTTTAGAACATAACAAAGAAGTTTTAGCATAATTTTAAAGAATATTATTTAAAGTAGAATAATTAAGGCAAACTTTGGGGGTGGCCTTAATTTTTTATACTTCAATATGAATGCAGAGTGTGATTCATAATGTAGTTATAGACATTATCTTTATCTAATTTTATCCAATGCGGTAAATTAGCTAATACTTCCTTTTCAAAGTAGGAGATAAGCAGGTCTAAATGCTTGGATAAGTTCTTTCCCTAAAGGATAACGTATTCTAAGTGCTAAAGACACTAGGGATACTGTTAATAAGGTTCAAATAGAGAAAAGTATTTTTCTATAGTAAACTCCACCTGAATCTAAGAATCACTTGATCCTTCATTGACAGAAGTGTAACTACATTGATAAAATGTAATTATATATGTAATTAGTGAGTTTAATTTTTAAATTGAGCATAGGCCCTATTAAATTGCTAAAATTAAGCTGGGGAGGGTGAGGTTGATTTTATGGAGAAAAAAAGGATACTTATAAGTAAGGATTGTGTAGATAAAATAATTTTGGGATTGAAAAGTATAAAGGTAAGCACCACAAATAAAGTAATAGTAGAAAATATAGAAAAATTATTGAATTTATTGAAAAAAGAGTTAGATGAAGAAAGCATTCCTTTAAAGGATAGAATACTTGAGAAAATGAAAGAAACAAAAGGGATAGACCCGGATATGAATGCCAACTTGTATATATTGTATCGTAACTTAGATAATGAACATATCACTGAACAGCAAGCTCAGGAGTTATTTGACACCTATGTAAAAATGGAATCCTATAATAAAAAAATTTATTAATGTAGATTTTTAATATATATACGATATATTATATAAAGGAGGGAGCTTTGTGAGGTTAAATTACAATATGCCAGCTTTAACTATGAATTTCATTCAAAAGCAGGCCTTAAATAGACAGAGTGGAAATTTACTAAAAATATCTAGCGGATATAAAGTAATTACTGCCAAGGACAATCCTGGTGCATTAGTAAAAAGTGAGAATATAAGAATGCAGATAGGAGGTCTTCAATCTGCTACTAGAAATGTTCAAGATGGCGTAAGTATGCTTCAAAGTGCAGAAGGTGGGCTGCAAGAAATTACAAACATGATTCAGAGAGTAAGACAGCTTACTGTACAGGCTGGTGGAGTAACTAATGAAAATGACAAGAAAATAATACAAAATGAAATAGATGAAACTTTGAATGGAATAAATTCTATGGCCAATAATACAGAATTTAATGGACTAAAATTATTGGGAAAGAACAAAAATTTAACCATGCCCGTAGGAGGAAATTCCGGAGAAAGCGTTATCATACCACAGATAGACTTAACTGATGGCAGTGAAAGTGTTATTTCGGAGTTATATAAAATTAAAACGGCCCAGGGAAAAGATATATTAGGAGATGACAATAGTGATGCATTAGAGGCTATAGATAGTTCTTTAAATACTGTGCTCTCTTTAAGGAGTCAATATGGTGCACTGGAAAACAGATTTCAAGCTACTTACGATAATATGCAGGCTTTAACTGACAGTATGACTTCTGCCGACAGCAGTATACGAGATTGTGATATAGCAGAGGAAATGATGAATTATTCTAAGGAAAGCATAATTATACAATCATCTACGGCTATGATTGTACAAGCAAATAAATTGCCTCAGGATGTTTTGGAGGTATTGAGAAATATTAAATAATACTTAAATTTAGCGTAAATATATAAAGGATACTTATTTAAAAAGTAAGTATCCTTTATATATTTATATTAAATGATTATGATATGGACTTATTTTTAATTCATAATATGTCATTATATTTTAAAATAATTTATTATATGTTTTTAATTGTCACAAATTATTTTTTTTTTTGTATATTTAAGGTAGATTGTAGTATACAATTATGTTAAAATAAAGTATATTAGGTATAAAGTTTTAATTGAAAATAAAATAAGATTAAAATTTTGATGTTTATGCATAGGATAATACCTTATATTTCCATGGAAAGGAGAAGTTTATAGTGTATATAGGAAATGTGTCAAATGATGAAGTGGTAAATGTCTTATTAAAAAAAGGATTAGATGCTGCGTCAGAAAGAAGCAAAGCTATATCCGATAATCTGGCAAATGTAAATACTGCGGGATATAAGAGAAAATATGTCACTTTTGAGGAATCTTTGAAAGATAGTGTATATAATTTGGAGCTTAAAACAGATGATGAAAAACATATTAAAATAGGAAGTAATTATGGACAAATAGAAACAAAAACGGACAGCAGCAATAGTATGACAGAAGATGGGAATAATGTGGATATGGATACTGAAATAGTAAATCAGGCAGCTAATACTCTTATGTACAGTGCACTTGTAAATCAAATGAATAGCAGATTATCTATGGAACGTTATGTAATAAGTGGGAAATAGGGAGGGAAATTTATGATTCAGGCTTTTAACACTTTAAGAATAAGTGCCAGTGGCCTTTCGGCAGAAAGGCTTAGAATGGATACTATAGCTTCTAATATGGCTAATGTGGAAACTACTAAAGGAGCTGATGGAAATCCCTATAGGAGAAAGATAGCGGTATTTCAAGAAAATTTGCAGAAACAATTAAATAAAGCTGGAAGATATGAAAATGTATCGCAAGGAGTAAAGGCTGTGGGCATAGTTGAAGATAATTCTGAATTTAAAAGGGTATATGATCCAACTAATGCAGATGCAGATGCAGATGGATATGTGTCTATGCCAAATGTAAATGTATTGAATGAAATGGCAGATATGATGGTAGCAGTTAGATCTTATGAAGCCAATTTAAGTGCCATTTCTGCAGAGAAGAGCATGTTTTCAAAAGCTCTAGATATAGGAAAGTAGGGAAATATATAAATGAAAATAAATGAGTATGTACCTGATAGTAGTATATTTGATTTTGATAAGATAAGTGGAAGTAATAATGGGGAAGATAAAAATTACATATCTGATTTTGCTTCTGTGCTAAAAAATGAATTAGATGAAGTAAATAACAAACAAATAGAGGCCAATAATAGTACAGAAGAATTTATACAAGGGGATAGAGTGGATATACATAATGTTATGCTGGATACTGAGGAAGCAAAGATGTCATTAGAACTTGCAGTGCAAATTAGAAATAAATTTGTGGAGGCATATCAGGAGTTGAATAGAACGCAGATTTAGAAGGAGTGCTAATTAATGGGTAAGCTATCACAAATTTTCAAAAATTTAATAGATAAATTCAAGAAACTGAGTAAGAATAAAAAGATAGCTTTTGGAGTGATAACAGCAGGAATTATAGCAGCCATTGTGTTTGCAGCAATATCACTTGGAAAAACAAAATATGCAGTTTTATTTTCTAATATGGATTCTAAGGATTTATCTTCTGTTTATAAACAGCTTCAGGACGATAAAGTGGATGTGAAAGTGGAAGGAAACTCTATTTTAGTTCCTGAAGGTGAAGTAGATGCAACTAGGATGAAAGTACTTTCAGAAGTTGAAATTACTAATGGCAGTGAGGGATTTGAACTATTAGATCAGAATAAATTGGGGAGTACGGATACAGAAATTAAAATAAATTATCAAAGGGCTCTTCAGGGAGAATTGGAAAGAACTATAAAGTCACTTCCAGAAGTGGAAAATGCAAGGGTACATCTTGTACTACCTGATGATACTGAATTTGTGAAGGATACAAGTCCGGGAAGTGCGTCTGTGACTTTAAAATTAAAAGAAGGACAAGAATTAAGCAAAGAACAGGTAAAGGCGTTGGTTTCTTTGGTGTCTGGTGCTGTTAAAAATGTACCTAAAGAAAATGTACAGGTTATAGATGATAATATGACTTTACTGTCTAAAGATTTATTTGAGGATGAAGCTAATAGTGAAGATAGTACTATTCCAGCTGAAAAACAACAGCAGCTTAAGGAGCAATATGAGAAGAATTTGGAGAAGAACCTATTGAGTATGCTTCAGGCTGTGTATGGAAAGGATAAAGTTCAAGTTAAAGTAAATGCGGATTTGGATTTTGATGCGGTACAACAGAATTCCACAACCTATGATAATAATAGTGTTGTAGTAAGTGAGCATACAATAAATGAAACAAACCAGGGGGATGCAACCAACCAAACTGGAAGTCCTGTAGATAACAACATGAGTAATACAATTACAAATAACACTACAGGAGGAAATTCAACCTATAATGAGACTACAAGAAATTATAATGTACCTAAGGTAGAACAAAAAACTGTAAAGGCTCCAGGAAGTGTAAAAAGACTCACAGCATCAGTAGCTTTAGATGGAGATGTGGATGATGCCACTAGAACAGCTATAAGAAATTTAGCGGTTTCAGCCATAGGATATGATGGTAACAGAGGAGATACCATAAGTGTAGAAGGGTTACCTTTTGATACCACGGCTCAAGATAATGCTAAAAAGGATATGGAAGATATGGAACAGGCAGAAAAGACAGCAAAGAGAAATAGATTATTTGCAATTATAGGAGGTATTGCAGCAGCAATAATTGCTACCATAATTGGGGTTATAATATGGAGAAGAAGACATGCAGAGGACGAGTTATTTGAAGATGAGCTTAGACCGGGAGGTATAGATGTAGTTATAGGTGATGAAGATACTAAAGCTAGTGAAAAGATTAAATTTAAGCCTTTGGAACTTGAACAGGATACAGAAGATGTTCATATTGAAAGAGAAATAAAGAAATATGCAAAGGATAAACCTGATCAAGTGGCAGATATAATAAAATCGTGGTTAGCTGAAGATGAGAGGTGATAAAAATGGCTAAGGACAATCAAAAGTTAACTGGTGTACAAAAAGCAGCCATATTGTTTATAACTCTTGGACCGGAAGCTGCTGCAGGAATATTGAAAAGATTGCCAGAGGCTGAAATACAAAAGATAACTTATGAGATAGCTAATATCAACTCAGTAAAGTCAGAGCAGAAAAAGGAAATACTTCAGGAATTTATGGAGATGAATAGAGCTCAGGATTATTTACTAGAAGGGGGAGTAGATTACGCCAGGAATCTTTTATCTAAAGCCCTTGGAACACAAAGAGCTATGGAAATATTAGATAAAGTTATAGAGGCCACCCAGCAATTTAGGCCTTTTGCCATAGCCCGAAAGGCAGATGCTCAGCAGCTTTTAAATATAATAGGTGATGAACATCCACAGACTATAGCACTTATACTTTGTTATCTTCAGGCAGATAAATCCGGTCAGATACTATCTGAACTTCCTGAAAGTATGCAGGCTGAGGTTGCATATAGAATAGCTACAATGAGTAATACATCACATATGGTAGTAAAAGAAATAGAAAAAGTGCTGGATAACAAACTCTCCTCTGTGGTTAAATCAGATATAAAAGTAATTGGTGGTGTAGAGACAATTGTAGATATACTAAATCAAGTGGATAGAACTACAGAAAAAAATATTACGGAAGGTCTTGAAAAACAAGATGCGGAACTGGCAGAAAAGATCAAAGAATCCATGTTTGTATTTGAGGATATTATCACTCTTGATGATGTATCTATTCAGAGAGTACTCAGGGAAGTGGATACAAAAGAACTTTCACTGGCTCTTAAAGGATGCTCAGAAGAGGTATCAGAAACTATATTTAGGAATCAATCCAAGAGAGCCGCTGCAGCATTGAAAGAGGACATAGAGTTCTTAGGACCTGTTAGGCTTATGGATGTGGAAAAGGCACAGCAGAGAATTGTAAATATTATAAGAAGATTGGATGAAGCAGGGGAAATAGTTCTTGCAAGAGGAGGAGAGGATGCAATCATCGTATAAAATTATAAAAGGTGACAGCATAAGTGGAAAGGGTGCTAAAAATATAGTTACAGTGTTTGAAAAGAATATTATTGAAGAAGAAAATAAAGATAACTCAATTATAAATAGTTATTCCAAAATAGTGAAATCCATGATAGAAGATGCACAGCGAAAAAGGGAAGAAATACTTTCCAAAGCCTACGAAGAAGCTGGAAAAATTGAAGAGGAAGCTTATAAAAACGCAAATGAAAAAGGATATAAAGAGGGATATGAAAAAGGATATGAGGATGGCTCTAAAAAGGCTTATGAAGAAGGATATACTAAAAATATAGAAAAGGCCAGGATTGAGGGAGAAGATATAATAAGCAAAGCAGACTCAATCTTGAAAGCTTCTGTGGAGGAAAAGAATAGATATTTAAAGGAAAAGGAAGAAGAAATTAAAAGATTTATGGTAGATTCAATAGAAAGCATTTTGAAACAGGAAATTAAAGATGAGGATAGCCTAAATACTATGGTATTTAATGAACTCTCACAGGTAAGAAATATTGAAACCTTTATAATAAAAAGTAGAAAAAAGTATTGTGACCAGTTTAAAAATCAGGTGGATATATGGAGAGAAAGGCTGCCTTTTAAAGGAGATATTTTTATAATACCTGATGAAACTTTAGAAGAAGGTACTGTAGTTATAGAAAAAAATAATGGGAAAAGTATCTTTTCTGTAGATATAGCCCTAGAAAAAATAAAGGAAATATTTAAAAATGTAGAATAACAAAAGTATTTAGTTTAAGGTGATGGTTACATGATAAATTTGAATTTTTCTGAACTAAATAGGAAAGTAAAAGTTGCCAATTTTACCTACCAGGAAGGTATTGTGAAAAAAGTAATAGGATTAACCATAGAAGTGGAAGGGATAAAAGCTTTTGTGGGAGAGGTATGTAATGTATATAATGAAGAAAATGGGAATATAGCCTGTGAAGTAGTTGGGTTTAAAGAAAAAGATGTAATATTAATGCCCCTTGGAGAACTTATTGGAATTTCACCAGGATGTAGAGTTGTACCTGGCAGGAGACCTTTAAGTGTAAAATGCTCAGAAGAATTATTTGGCAAGGTTCTAGATGGCCTTGGCAATCCTCTGGGTGAAAATGAAATTTCATCCGGGGTTTTATATGAATTGGATGCAGATCCACCAGATCCGTTAAAGAGAAAAAGAATTAAACAAGTGATTTCTACAGGAATACGGGCTATAGATGGGTTCTTGACCTGTGGAGAGGGACAGAGAATTGGTATATTTGCAGGAAGTGGAGTGGGAAAAAGTACAACCCTTGGCATGATAGCCAGGTATGCAGAAGCAGATGTGAATGTAATAGCACTTATAGGGGAAAGAGGAAGAGAAGTCAGGGACTTTATAGAAAAGGATCTGGGAGAGGAAGGACTAAAAAAATCCATTATAGTATGTGCTACTTCAGATAAACCGGCCTTAGTTAGATTGAAAGGAGCCTTCACTGCCACAGCCATTGCAGAGTACTTTAGGGATAAAGGCAAAAAAGTTATACTTATGATGGATTCAGTTACCAGATTTGCTATGGCTCAGAGAGAAATTGGACTTGCAGTAGGAGAACCTCCTGCAACCAAAGGATATACTCCTTCTGTATTTGCAAAACTTCCTAGACTTATGGAAAGATCTGGAATGTCTGACAAAGGTTCCATTACTGCCTTTTATACAGTTCTTGTGGATGGAGATGATTTAAACGAACCTATTGCAGATGCCGTTAGGGGTATATTGGATGGACATATAGTATTGTCTCGGTCTCTAGCTAATAAAAACCACTATCCGGCTATAGACATACTATCTAGTATTAGCAGACTTATGTCAGAAATAACTGAAAAATCCCATAAGAAAAGTGCTTCTTTTGCGAGGGATATGTTGTCTGTATATAAGAATTCTGAGGATTTGATAAATATAGGGGCTTACATTAGAGGAAATAATCCTAATATTGATATGGCAATAAATTATTATGACGGTATAATAAATTATTTAAAACAGAGTATGGATGAATATTCTTCCTTTGATAATAGCATAAACAGACTAATAGGTATGTTCAATTTAGGAAGTAATTAAAAAGCATTGTATTGTTGCCTATATAAGGAGGAGATAACTTGAAGGCATATAAGTTTAGGCTTCAAAAGCTTCTTGATATGAGAGTGGATAAAGAAGAGGAATGTAAAATTGAATTTAAGCGGGCTCAAAATGAAAGCTTTAAAGCAAAAGAAAAACTCATGGAGATGAAAGAAAATTACAGAAAGTATAATAATTTTTCGGGGTCTAGTTCTGTTATAGAACAAAAGATAAGACATATTTATATAAATAACTTAAGTTACAATATAGGTGAAACTGTTGAAGAGTTAAATCAAAAAGAAAAAGTTGTAGAAAGTAAAAGGGAAGAGTTGAAGCAGCGCCAAATTGATAGAAAAACTGTAGAAGTGTTGAAAGACAAGTACATAGATGATTTTAGAAGAGAACAAAATAGAATTGAACAAAATTTAAATGATGAATTTGCCCTTTATGGATTTATTAGAAATTTTAAAGCTAGATAGATAATTATTGAGTTGAGATAAAATAGTCGTTGAAAGGAGGTGAAAAATAAATGATAGATTTAAATAGTATACAATTAAATAATGTTTCCAGTACTAAAGTTAATAATAGCAGTAAAACTTCTAAAGATACTTCCAATGATTTCAGTACTCTATTAAAAACTTCTTCAGATAATAATACAGTAAAAAATAAAGACACATCTGTAGATAGAGCAAAAAATGAAACTTTAAAAGATAATGATGGAGATAAAACCTCTGTTGATAAAAATTTAAGTGGCAAAAAAGTTGAATTAAATGAAAAAGTGAAAAGTGAGTTAAAGAAAGCTGGTTTTAGTGAAGAAGATATAGAAAATTTGGAGGAAGACTTATCCCAGGGCAACATAAGCCAGAATGCTTTGATGTATTTAATAAATATATTGTTTAAAAGTGAGGATAATTCAACAGACAACTTGAATCTTCAGGGGAATAATGATGAATTTATAGAACAGATAAGTAATAAAATAAGCAGTGAAATTTTACAAAATTTAAACTATATTTCATCAGCTAATGAAGAACAAAATACAGCTGCTGTAGGCAGTGATGTGATATCTAAAATTATTAAGGAAAATGTAACTAATCTTTCGGATATTTTAGAGCAATTTGGAACATCACAGGAGTTTAATGATAAGCTTATAGAAAAATTAAATAGCAGCATTTCAGCCAGATTATCTCAGGAAGGAAGTATATATGACAAGGTTAAAAGTGAAATTAACACTGCATTGAAAAAAGAACTGAGTTTAAGTACACCTCAAGAAGAAAATATTAATAATTTATCTATATTAAAGCTGCAAAGTCAATATGACTCCAGTAAAATAGATGCAGATAACACTATTTTGCCTACATCATCACAAGGAGTATCCAATAATAACTCTGGTGATTCAGAGGAGAAAAATGCACAGTCGTCTATGGGAAATGGTACAGCTAAAAGTGAAGAAAGTATACTTCAGAAAATTATAGATGGCGGATCTTCAGAGGATAAAATTTCTAAAGTTACTACTTTTATGACTCATTTAAAAAATATGGATACAAACAATTCTGTACAGAATTTAGGGGAAATGGTTATAAATAAAAACTCTTTTGATTCAGATATAATAAAAACTTTGAAGTATATGGACATAAATAATGTTAAAGAGTTAACTGTTAAGATAAATCCTAAAGAATTAGGGGAAATTACTATAAATCTTACTATGCAGGAAGGAAAATTAAAGGCAGTGTTAACAACCTCAAATAAAGAAGCATATAATCTTTTAAATGCTAACTTACAGGATTTATCTAATAAGATTCAGACTAATGATATAAAGATTCAGGGATTATCTTTAAATATATATAGTGAAGATGCTACCTTTTTTAGGGACGAAAGTGGAAAAGACCAGCAGCAGGGCAGTGGTCAACAAAATAAAAATTCAACTTTAAATAATATAGTGGAAGATGAACAAGGTACTCAAAATGACTATTATTACAACAATAATGTAAATATACTGGCATAGGTTAAAAGTGAGATAAAGGAGGCGAATTATGTCAATAACACTGGATAATATGTTAAATCAGAGTTATAATCAAGCCTTTAGGACATTAGCGGCCAATACAAGTACCCAAGATACTCAAGAAACCTCAGATGACAATAATACGTCTGATGATACCCAAAAATATTACTCCATTTCATCCGATAAAAGTTCAGACACTACGGAAAATGGAACTAAAATAGTAAAAAAGAATACCGGATATGACATGGATTTAAATATGTTTTTAAAAATACTCTGTGCAGAACTTGAAAATCAGGATCCTACAGATAGCAGTTCACAAGGTTCAACGGAGTATATAAGCCAGTTGGCACAGTTTTCTGCTCTTCAGCAAATGATGAACTTGAATAATACAAACAAAGTTACTACAGCAAATTCACTTGTAAATAAATATGTAACTTTAAGCGATACGGATTCTGAAGGAAACTACATTACAGGTAAGGTAGTTGGAGTGGTGAAAGATGGAGATGACGTTGAACTCAAGTTAATAACAGGTACAACCACAGATTCTGATGGTAATACCTCTTATAAGACCGAGAATTACAACATAGATGATCTGCTTCAGGTGGATGATTCGGAGGCATATAATACAACTACTGCTGATATGATGTTTTTAAATGCTGCATCGATTATAGGTAAAAAAGTTGAAACAATCCAAAAGGATAGTAATGGAAACTATTATAGTGGAACTGTTCAATCTGTATCTCGGGGGACAGATGGCATAACTGTAAAAGTAAAAATTTCTGATGATGAAATTAAAGATTTCTATTTTAGTGAGATTTCAAAGGTGGAAGACTCATAAAAAGTGAGTGTGATGTCTATGGCATATAGAGTTATCAATGGCAAATTGCACTTTGCAGAAGAGCTGCCGCAAGTATGTAACAAACTGGATTATGTAAATGAAACTTCTAGTAAGGTGTCTTTTAAAGATACCCTAAATAACCAGATTAATAAGACAAATGGCTTTACCATATCAAATCATGCAGCAGAAAGACTTAAGAGTAGAAATATAAATTTAAGTGAAAAAGATATGAAAAATATAAACTCTGCTATAAATAGGGCAGAAGATAAAGGATGCAGAGAATCTGCACTGCTTTACAAAGACACAGTATTTATTACTTCCATAAAAAATAGAACTGTGATTACGGTTATGGATAAAAACTCAAGTGATAATAATGTATTTACCAATATAGACAGTATGGTAATAGTGTAGATGAAATTAAATGGCTGGACCTTAGGGAGGCCAGGTTCTGCGGAGAGAGTGAAACAGAACAAGTTTATTAAATTATTTAAAATTGGAGGGAAATAGATATGTTGCCATCGATGTATTCAGGGATTAGCGGCCTTAGAGCTAATCAGCAAAAATTAAATGTGATTGGAAATAACATAGCTAATGCTTCAACCACAGCATTTAAAACTCAAAGTATGAATTTTCAGGATATGATAAGTCAAAATCTTTCGGATCCAAGTGCACCAAGTACTAGCATAGGAGGAGTTAATGGAAAACAAAGTGGTCTTGGAGTGCAAATAGCAGGTATAAGCACAGATTTTACCACAGGAAGTATGGGGACTACAAATAGAAATTTAGATTTTGCAATAGATGGAACAGGATATTTTGTAGTAGGTACAGGTAAGCTGGGAGAAACTTCGGATGATACAGGAATTTCAATTGATGAAGATAATAATATACTGGGCGGGGGAGACAATGAAGTAGAAAATACCATAGAGGCCCATTATACAAGGGATGGATCCTTTTATTTGGATACCCAGGGCAATCTGATAAACCAGAATGGATACAGAGTTATGGGTTATCTGGTAACAGATGAAAACAACACTTCTACCATAACTTATCTGCAAAATGATACAGAGGATACATTTCAAAATGCTGTACAGTTTGTGGATGCCAATGGTACTGTAACTTCAGTTACGGATAAATTGGTACCACTATCCATTCCAAATTATATAACTAAGGATGATCAATTAGTAAAGGTTAAATCTTTTTCTGTAGGTAAAGATGGAATTATAACGGCGCAACTTACAGACTCAACTACAGCTGTTTTAGGCCAGATAGCTATGGTATCCTTTCAAAATGAAGGAGGACTTGTAAAAGAAGGAGGAAATGTTTATACTACATCCTCAAATTCAGGACAGCCTATAGTAATGAGTGGAAAAGGCGCTGAAAATGATAATAGTGAAGGTTATGGTCAAATAACCCAGGGATTTCTTGAAATGTCAAATGTGGATCTGGCACAGCAGTTTACAGATATGATAGTGGCTACAAGGGCTTTTCAGGCAAATGGCAAGATAATAACTACAGGGGATACTATATTGGAGGATCTAATAAACTTAAAAAGATAGCAGATAGTTTTTAGTTTAAAATATGTTGACTTTAAGATAAATAATAATTTATCTTATATGTCAATATATTTTAAAAACTGAGTTTCTATAGCCTAGTAATTACTTTACTTGAAATGTGCATATATTTGAGTTTATAATAAATTACATATTTTCATGATTTTGTTTATAAATTTTACATTGAATACTATGTAGGAGGATGTTAAAATTTATAAGGACTTTGAAAAATATTGATATATTTTAAGGAGGCATTTTATGATAAAACTTACAGGATTAGATGAAAAAGAATTTGTTATAAATTCAGATCATATAGAGAAATTAATAGAAATTCCACAAAGTGTAATTACTCTTGTAAATGGAAATAAATATATAGTCAAGGAATCCAATGATGAGATAATTGAAAAAATCATAGAATACAAGAGAAAAATATATATTTAGTCAATATGAAAAATTAATTTACAATTTTGCATAATATTTTGAAAGGAGAAAACACAGTGGAAAATAAAGAGAAAAAAAATGGTGGCGTGGGCTTAAAAGTAATTTTAATAGTGTTTTTTCTTGTGGCAGCGGTTGGAGCTGGGGTGTTTTTTGGATATAGTAAATTTTTAAGTGATAAAAATACAAATTCTAACGAAAATATGACTACTTCAAATGTAACCCAAACACAAACACAAACTCAAAGTGGAGAAAGTTCAAGTTATCTGCAGCATGTAGTTTCAGCTAAAACCTTTGACTTGAGTGAATTTACCATAAATTTAGCAGATGAAGATGGAAAAAATTATTTAAAGGTAAATGTATATCTTGGTTATGACAGTAAAAAATTGACTGATGAATTAACAGAAAAAACTCCAATTATAAGGGATGCTATTATAGAGGTTCTAAGGACTAAAAAGGTAGAAGACATAAATGACAAAAATATGGATAATATAAAAATAGAAATTATTCAAAGGATAAATCCAATGCTGGAAAAAGGAAAAATAAATAATGTATATTTTAGTGACATATTAACGCAGTAGTATATATGGATAGTTTTTTATAATTTGACTTAACATGGAGAAATTTATATGGATCTTGAATTATGGTGGATGATTTTTAAAATAATTATATCTTTAGGTTTCATACTCTGTCTTATATATATATCAGTAAAATATGGTGGAGGTAAACTTCAAAGTATTCAAAATGGCAGATATATAAAGGTAGTGGAGAGAACTCAGATTTCAAAAGAGAACAGTTTGTTAATAGTGAAAATTGGAGATAAGGCGTATGTGATTTCGTCCACTAATAGTAGGGTTGAAATAATATACGAATTAAATGAAACAGAAATATCAGATATGGAAAAAAAGAGAAATGTATATGAATATAAGAATTTAAAAGACTTATATAATAAAATGGAATTAAAAAATATTTTAAGGAAAACTAATGAGAATATTTTAGTTAAAAAACTTAAGGGTAAAAAGGAAGATAAAGATGAAAGGTAAATTCCACACAAATAGTATAATTATTTCAGTTTTAGTGGTATATTTTATTATTTTCACAGTTCATACAGTTCACGGCGCACCTACGGATTTTCCTATACCTAATATAGATATCTCTGTAGACAATGCTTCCACACCTCAGCAGTATGTGGGTAATATAAAGTTACTCATAATGCTTACAATACTTACGCTGCTTCCATCTATTATAATGATGATGACAAGTTTTGTAAGAATTGTAGTGGTCTTTGGATTCTTGAGAACTGCCATGGGAACTCAACAGTCTCCTCCTAATCAGGTATTAGTTGGACTTGCTCTTTTTCTTACGGTATTCATTATGTTACCTGTTTATGGAAAAATAAATTCTGAGGCCATACAACCCTATCTGCAAAATAGTATAACTCAAGAACAGGCTATAGAAAAGGGAGCCAAGCCCCTTAGAGAATTTATGTTAAAGCAGACAAGACAAAAGGATCTTAAATTGTTTGTGGATGAAGCCAAATTAAATTATGAGGTTACAAAAGACAATGCACCTCTTTATGTGGTGATTCCTGCGTACATAATAAGTGAATTAAAAACCGCCTTTCAAATCGGATTTTTGCTTTACATACCTTTTATGATAATAGATCTGGTGGTAGGAAGTGTGCTTATGTCTATGGGAATGTTTATGCTTCCGCCGGTTATGATATCACTTCCATTTAAACTTCTTTTATTTGTAATGACAGATGGATGGTATTTATTAGTAAAATCTTTAATTATAAGTTTTTCATGAGGGGGATTATATGAGCGAAAATATGGTAATGGGTATTATAAGAGATGCAATACAGACAGGGCTTTTGATTTCTGCACCTATCTTAATAATTTCCATACTGGTAGGTCTTATAATAAGCATATTTCAAGCAACTACCCAGATACAAGAGCAGACTCTCACCTTTGTACCTAAGTTAATAGCCGTAGCGATAGTAGGACTCCTTACTGGAAGTTGGATGCTTCACCAGATAGTAAGTTTTACTGAAAGAATTTTTACATATATAGCTAATATAACTCAGTGAAGAGACAATTAAGAGTTAATAATTAAGAAAGTTTTTTATGTATAAGTTAAATCATATTTAGGAATCTATAATAAAATTGATGGAGTGGGTAATTTGATAGATACTTTGTATTTTACAGCTTTAATACTTGTAACATTAAGAATATTTTGCTTTTTTACAATGATTCCTATATTTTTTCCAAATGGTACTCCTAATATAGTAAAAGTGGGATTGACTTTAGTTATAGCTTATATACTTTTACCAGGAATCGATTATTCTACTGTAAATACCATAAGTAGTACTATACCTTTTGTATATAATTGTATAAATGAGGCTGCGGCAGGGTTGACATTAGGCTTTCTGGTAAGCTTGTGCTTTACAGCTTTTAGGATCGCAGGAAGCTATATGGATTTACAGGTAGGACTTTCTATGATGAGTATGTTCGATCCAAATTCCAGCAGTAATACCACTCTACTAGAACGGCTCATGTATTGGTTCTGTATGGTAGTTTTTCTTGCTGTAGATGGACACCATATGCTGATAAGATCTCTCATAGATAGTTTTGCTGCTATAAAGCTGGGGAGTTTTTTTTTAGCACAGGGTTCTATTAATATTATAATAAAAGCATTTATAATGTATTTTTCTATAGCTTTAAAAATAGCAATACCCATACTGCTTATAATTTTGATAGCGGATTTAACTATGTCTCTTATTGCAAGAACTGTTCCACAACTTAATATAATGATACTTGGACTTCCAATTAAAATATTAATAGGGCTTGGCTCCTTCTGCTTTGCACTTCCTATATTTCTAAAAATTATGGGGAATTCTTTTCAAGCCATACCAGACTCTATAAAGGGATTCTATAATACACTGCCGCTGCTTATAATATTTGCATCTGATGATAAGACAGAGGAAGCTACTCCGAGGAAAAAAAGTGATGCTAGAAAAAAAGGACAGATTCCAAAGAGTAAAGAAATAGCCCTGGCTCTCACTCTTCTGGCTTCTACACTGGTTATACTTGCCCTTGGGGGATATGTAGGCTCTCAAGTAAAAGCTACTATGATAACATTTTTTAATAATTATCTGGTTATGTCTTTAGATTATGCCAGTGTGCAAAAAATAACTTTTATAACCCTTTGGAGATTAGCAATAATATTTTTACCTGTGGCTGTGCCTATACTTGTCATGGGGGTTTTAGCAAATTTTTTCCAAACCAGAGGACTTGTGACTTCTCATCCCTTAAAGCCGGATTTTTCAAAGCTAAATCCCATAAATGGATTTAAGAGAATGTTTTCCATGAGAGCTGTAATGGAACTTTTGAAAAGTCTTTTTATAATAACTGTAGTTGGAATTATAGGAGTGAAATTCGTAAAGGATAATTATCTATATATAATGACTTTAAGCAGTTTGAATTTTGAAAGTATAGTAAAGGCCATTTCAAAGCTTACAGTAAACATATTTTTTAGAGTAGCTATGATAATGATAATTATAGCTATAATAGATTACATATTTCAGATTTTTCAATACAATAAAGATTTAAAAATGTCTAAGCAGGAGGTTAAAGAGGAGTATAAACAGGATGAGGGAGATCCACAGATTAAAAGTAAAATAAAGCAAAAACAAAGGGAAATGGCTATGAGGAGAATGATGCAGGAAGTTCCAAAGGCTACAGTAGTAGTAACAAATCCTACTCATGTAGCTGTAGCGCTTAAATATGAAGAGAATCAAAATGCACCTGTAGTTTCGGCGAAAGGACAAGATTTAGTAGCTCTTAGAATAAAAAAAGTGGCCAAAGATTGTGATGTTCCTATAATTGAAAATCCACCTCTTGCAAGACTTATATACAAAGAGGTAGACCTGGATAAAGAGATTCCTATGGAGATGTATCAAGCAGTAGCAGAGGTATTGGCTTTGGTTTATAAGATGAGGTGATATTTTTGGAAGGAAGCAAAAGAAGATTTACTTTAAAGAACAATGTAGATATAATAATGGCTCTTGTAGTTATTATGATAGTGTTTATGATTATAATACCTATGCCGCCGGAACTTTTAGATATTCTTATGTCTTTTAATATAACATTATCTGTAATAATTATACTTTTAACCATGTTTACCACAGAAGTACTTCAATTTTCGGTATTTCCTACACTACTTTTAATTACAACTTTATTTAGATTAGCCCTCAATGTATCTTCTACAAGGCTTATATTAAAGGATGGTTATGCAGGAGAAGTTATAAATTCTTTTGGAAATTTTGTTGTAGGTGGAAATTATATTGTAGGAATAATTATATTTTTGATTATAGTAATTATACAGTTTATAGTAATAACCAACGGTGCCGGCAGAGTATCTGAAGTTTCAGCTAGATTTACACTGGATTCTATGCCTGGTAAGCAGATGAGTATTGATGCAGATTTGAATTCAGGATTGATTGATGAAAATGGTGCCAGAGCCAGAAGGTCCAAACTTCAGATGGAGGCAGATTTTTATGGAGCTATGGATGGTGCTTCTAAATTCGTAAAAGGTGATGCTATAGCAGGACTTGTAATTATGGTGGTAAATATAATAGCGGGAATAATAATTGGGGTTGTGGTAATGGGAATGGATATTTCAACATCAGCTCAAACTTATACTAAACTTACCATAGGTGATGGGTTAGTAACTCAAGTTCCAGCTCTTTTAATATCTACAGCCTCTGGTATACTTGTTACCCGTTCTGGAAGTAGTGAAAATTTTGGTACTGTGGCTATGAGACAGCTTACTGGATTTCCTAAAGTAATAGCTATGGCAGGAGCAGTTCTTCTATTTTTAGCAATTATACCTGGGCTTCCTCATCTGGCATTTTTTATATTGGCAATAGCTTGTGGCATAGCAGCTTATCTCCTATATAAAGATGAAAAAGAGCAGAATATGCAGCAGATTGAAATGGAAAATCAAGAAATGACTGAAATAGAAAATAAGGAACCGGAAAATGTAATGAATCTCATATCTGTAGAACCTATGGAAGTAGAAATAGGTTATGGTTTAATACCACTTGCAGATGAGAGTTCAGGGGGAGATTTACTTCAGAGGATAACTTCAGTTAGAAGACAATGTGCCATTGAAATGGGGATAATAGTACAGCCTATTAGAATTAGAGATAACCTTCAGTTAAAGACTAATGATTATGTTATAAAGATAAGGGGTACTGTAATGGCCAGAGGAGAACTTATTCCAAATATGCTGTTATGCATGGATCCCACTAATTCCAATGTTGCTATTCAGGGTATAAGTACTGTGGAGCCTTCTTTTGGACTGCCAGCTACCTGGATTAACAGAGATCAAAGAGAAGAAGCAGAAATTAAAGGATTGACAGTAGTAGACCCTACCACTGTCATGGTAACTCATTTAACAGAAACCATAAAAAATCACTCCTATGAATTACTTGGAAGACAGGAAGTTAAAATAATAGTAGATTCTGTAAAGGAAAAATATCCTACAGTAGTAGAGGAACTTATACCGGATTTACTTACAATAGGAGAAGTTCAGAAAGTACTTCAGAATCTCTTAAGAGAGAGGGTATCTATAAAGGACATGGTAACCATATTAGAGTCTCTGGCGGATAATTCAAGAAGCACAAAAGATATTGAGCTTCTAACAGAATATGTAAGATTCTCTTTGGGAAGAAGTATATGTAATTCTTTCATAGATGAAAATGGTGCTGTAGTAGTAGTTACTTTATCACAAGAATTAGAGAGTTTAATAGGCGGTAATATTCAGAAATCTATGCAGGGTTCCTTTCCTTCTGTAGATCCTGAAACTACAAATAAAATATTAAATTCTATAAAAAAAGTTCTGGATTCAGTTTATTTCTATGAAAATCAGCCTATAATATTGGTTTCGCCTAAAATAAGGGCACCTTTTAGAAAATTAATTGAGATGGTATTTCAGTCTGTAAATGTGCTATCGTTAAATGAAATACCAAATGATGTGGAGATAAAGACTGAAGGAGTGATTTCAATATAATGATCATTAAAAGATATAAGGCCAATAACATGAACGAAGCTATTACTAGAATCAGATATGAGTTAGGTAATGAAGCTATAATTATAAGTCAGAGAAAGATTAGAAAAAGTGGAATAATAGGTTTTTTTTCCAAAAGGATCTTAGAGGTTACTGCAGCTGTGGACAACAAAAAAGAAGAGGATAAAAAGAGACGTCATGATAATAAAGATGATATGAAACAAAGTGTTGAGGCTATAAAAAGAATAATAGATAATAAAATCAAAGATACAACTTTAGATGATAAAGCTGTACCAAATAATATTATAAAAAGTTCCAATACACCTAGAGGATTTTATGAAAATAGTATAATAGATAAAAATAATGATGCTGTGATAAAAGAAGTACAACAGATGAAAAATATGTTAAATGAAGTGATACAAGGTTCTTATGGAAATATTGGAAAAAGCAAGCTTCAAATAAGACTTGAAAATAGTGACTTTAGCCATGGTGTAGTAAAGAAAATATTAAATAGTATAAATGCAATGGATGATGATAGAGAAGAAGAGGAAAAATTAAAAGAAGTAGTAAAAGGCATGATAAAAGTGGATAATAAAGAACTAGAACATGTGGTTGTTTTAGTAGGACCTACGGGAGTGGGTAAAACAACCACCATTGCAAAGCTTGCTGGAAAACTTGTGCTTATTGAAAAGAAAAAAGTAGGTCTTATAACCATAGATACATATAGAATAGGAGCAGTAGAACAGCTTAGAACTTATGCAGATATAATGAATATACCTTTTCAGGTGATATTCTCCATGAAGGATATGGCAAAAGCTATAGATAATATGAAAAGCTGCGATATTATCTTAATAGATACTACAGGAAGAAGTAGTAAAAATGAGATGCAAATATCGGAGTTAAGGGCATTTATAGACAAGGTTCAGACCAGTAATGTACATTTAGTAATAAGTTGTACTACTAAAAATAAAGATATAGATGTAATAGTAAATGGATATAAGAAGTTAAATTACAGTGACATAATAATAACTAAGTTGGATGAGACATCAACTTATGGTTCTATATTGAATATATTACAATTAGCTAAAAAGCCTATAAGTTTTGTTACAACAGGACAAAATGTACCAGAAGATATAAAAATTATGGAACCTGAAGAATTAGCAAAGCTTGTATTGGGAGAGGATATTATATGCTAGATCAAGCTGAACAATTGAGAAAATTAGCTCAGGTAGATAAACAATCCAAAGTAGACCCGGTGTGTAATACAAAACCTAGGATAATAGCAGTTGCTTCTGGTAAAGGAGGGGTTGGAAAAAGTAATTTTGTAGTAAATGTATCTATAGCTTTACAAAAAATGCACAAAAAAGTTCTAATATTTGATGGGGATATGGGTATGGGCAATGATGATGTGCTTATGGGATTTTTACCTAAATATAATGTGTACGATATAATCTTGGGGAATAAAACTATAGAAGAGGTTATTATTAGAGGGCCTTTTGGAGTAAAATTGCTTCCAGGAGGAACTGGAATTTTAAAGATTGAAGGTATAACAAAAACTCAACGGGAGAATTTTATAAAAAAATTATCTTCTTTAAATGATGTGGAGTATATAATATTAGATACAGGAGCTGGAATAAACAGGGACGTGTTGGCTTTTATAAGTTGCTGCGAGGAGTTTATTACAATAACTACACCAGAACCTACTTCACTTACAGATGCATATAGTTTGTTAAAAGCTGTAAATCACTTTAAGTTGAAAGATAGAGCCAAGGTAATTATAAATAGAGTTATAGATATTAAAGAAGGAGAAAAAACTTTTAATAAATTTAACAGTGTAGTAAATAAATTTTTGAGTATTGAACTTGAGTATCTAGGATACATATCAGATGATAAAAATCTTATACAAGCTGTTAGAAATCAAATTCCACTTTTGATAAACTATCCAAATTCACAAGCTTCAAGAGATATAAATTTTATAGCAAATAAGCTCACAGGAGTTAAAAATTTTGAATCAAAAGCTAATGTTCAGAATTTATTTAAGAAAATTTTTAATATTTTTTCATAAAAAGATTAAAGCATACTATGACAGAATATAAGAAAAATGAAGGGAGACTAAAATTATGGCTTTGGCAAATGAATTAAATATAAAAGAAGAACTAGTTAAAAAATATCTTCCTCTAGTGAAATATATCGCGTCTAGAGTCATAATAGGAAAGACTAAATATATTGAATATGAAGATTTAGTCAGCTATGGAACTTTAGGTTTGATGGATGCCATAAATAAGTTTGATAAGGATAGGGGTATGAAATTTTCCACTTATGCCTCCATAAGAATAAAAGGTTCTATGATAGATGAGTTGAGAAGAAATAGTCCTATTTCCAAAGGGGCTATGGACAAGCTTAATAGATATAATGCAGCAGTGGAATATCTTCAAGGAGAATTAGGCAGAGAACCTAATAGTGTTGAAATATCAAATAAACTTGGGATATCTTTAAAGGAAATGATGGAAATTGAGAATTATATAAATTATATATCTATGGTTTCCTTAGAGGATCTGGTATTTTCCGATGAGGATAATATTCCTATTATGGGCACTATAGAAGATACTAAAAGCCCCAGTCCGGAAAGGAGCCTGGAGGAGAAAGAAAAATTAAAATATTTAGCCAAAGCTTTAGAAATTTTAAATGAAAAAGATAATTTAGTACTTACTTTATATTATTATGAAGAGTTAACATTAAAAGAAATAGGTCATATTTTAAATGTATCTGAGTCTAGGGTATGTCAACTTCATAGTAGGGCAATAGTGCATTTGAGAAAAGCCATGGCAAAGTTGAAATATATGTAAATTTATAGTGAGTAATTAGATGTTTTAAAAGAGGAGTTAATATGAATTTAATTATACTGATGATTATAATAGGAATACTTCTTATAGTATTGAATTTAAATGCAGTGATTAAGGAAAAGAAATCTTTTCAACATCAATTGACTGTGAAACAAAATAGCATGGAGGATTATAGAGCTGAAATTGCTAAGATAAAAAAGGAATTTTCAGAAACAATACTCAAACTTCATGAGGAAATAGAAAATTTAAGATATGAAAGAAAAAATCCAGCTGCTGAAGTAATGCTTTATAATGGCAGAGGCCAAAAAATTACTGAAAATATTGGCTTGGATAGTAATGAGACAGATAACAATTCAAACTATAACCCGGTTAATATTTTAGAAAATGAAAATAAGGATGGATACAGTGAAAATATTATTGTAAAGCAATCTGAAGAATCCACCAGCGGCGAACAGGAAAGAGAAACTGGCAATAATGTTAAAATCCATAAAATAAGAGAATTGCTTAAAGAAGGTATGTCTATAAATGAGGTGTCTGAAAAAACGGGCATTGATAAGGGGGAGGTTTTATTAATAAAAGAGTTATATACAGAATAAAATTAATTTTTGATTTTTTTAGCGATAGAAAAATATTAATAGGCATAGGTATAGGTATTCTAATAGCTACATTTGTTATGAGTGGTGTAAAAATTCAATATGAAATGAGTAAAAGTCAAATTGAGGATAAGGCCCGTTCTATGGGAATGAAATATCCAGATGAAATGAAGGTTATCAATAGTGGGGAGGAAAATAAATGATTAGAAGCTTTTATACAGCTGTATCTGGTATGATAGTTCAAGAGGCAAAGCAGGATGTAATAACAAATAATTTAGCTAATGTAAATACTGTTGGATTTAAACAGGACAACTTAAAAAGTATTCCATTTAATGAAGTACTTATACAGAATTATGATAAAGTAGTAAATGGAAAAAATGTAAGGAATGTAATAGGTTCTATGACACTAGGAAGTGAAATAGATTCAGTGGATACAGGATTTACTCAAGGTACTATAGAGTCCACTGACGTATCTACAGATTTTGCTATTGATGGTAGAGGATTTTTTACAGTTCGGAGAGAAGACGGAAATGAGTTTTACACAAGAGACGGACATTTTCATGTAAATACACAGGGAATACTGGTAGATGATTCTGGAAATACAGTTATAGGAAGAGATAATCAGACAGGAGCACTGGGTGCCATAAATGTAGGTGATGGAGATATGACTTCAGATGCTTATGGAAATATAAGTATAGATGGAAATGAAAGGTATAAAATATATACGGTAGATTTTAATGACTATAATGCCTTAACTAAGGTTGGAGATAATTTATATACTGGAGAAAATGCAGCAGAGATAAATACAGTAGTGAAACAAAAATCACTGGAAAAATCCAATGTAAATCTAGTAAATACAATGTCTGATTTAATAACCACTATGAGGACCTTTGAAACAGATCAAAAGGTAGTTCAGTCAATAGATGGAACTTTAGATAAATTGATAAATGAGGCGGGAAAAGTATAGAGTATATAAGAATTACTTTAGGAGGGATTTTCATGCTTAGAGCTATATGGAACAGTGCAAGTGCCATGAATGCCGAACAGGAAAAACTCAATAGTATATCTAACAACATGGCAAATGCAGAGACTGTTGGTTATAAAAGAGAGGTTGTAAATTTTCAGGATCTGGTATATGAAACTTTAGATAGAAATGGATATCCGGTCAATGATGAAGGGGAAAACACTATTAACGGTACGGGAGTTAGAACTACAAACTGGCTTAGAGATACTTTACAGGGCAGCCTTCAGGAAACAGGGTTAAAAGCAAATATGGCAATAGACGGAGAAGGATTTTTTAGAGTGACTCTTCAAAACGGTACTCAAGGCTATGAAAGAGCAGGAAATTTTAATGTGAATTCAATGGGAGAATTGGTGGATCCAGATGGAAACAGGCTGGAGGTAAATCTTACAGAAGAAGGAACTAATTTGATGAATTCAGGAGTTTTACTTAATAATGATAATTTTACAGTAGATAAAAAGGGACAAATATATGTGAATGTAGATGATAACAGTGTATTATATGGAAAGATAAATGTATATAATGCAGTAGGGCAGGACTCTATGTTATCCATTGGCGATAATATATACCTGCCAGCAGAGAATGTTCAAATCACTGAAAATCAAGATGCAAATATACTTCAGGGGTATTTAGAGCAATCCAATGTGGATCTGGGCAGGGAAATCACAGATATGATATTAGCTCAAAGAGCTTTTGCCCTGGGTGCAAAAGGGCTTACCACTGCTGATGAGATGTGGGGACTTATAAATAATATGAAAAGATAATTTTATGTAAACATATGTATTATATAAACATATAATGTATAGATGTAATATTTTCAGGAGGAGTTATATTATGTACAGGTGGCCAGATATGGAGCCGGATGAATATATGGACGAAAATGATGATATGTATGATGACATGGAGGATGATTATCAATACCCTATAGATATGTCTTATTATTATGAACCTGCTTTTTATAGAATGTATCCTGTTTTTATGGGTGGTGTAAATCCATATATGGGACATATGTATCCGGCGAATTACATGCCTCAAATGCCCCCACCAATATATCCTTATTATGAGGGATATTCCATGCCTTATTACAGGCAGGATTTAGATGAAGAAGAAGAAGATTTAAGAGAAGAGAGTATTAAAGAGGATAAATTAGAAGAAGAGGATGAAGCAGATCATTTAGAGTACTTAGAAGAGAATGTATTACCATATGATGAAAATTGTGATGTAAAGATGAGAACTGTAGATATGTCAGATATACGCGATTAATTATATAAAAGACCTGAAAAAGTATACTTTTTCAGGTCTTTTATATATTTTAAATTAAAAAATAATGAACAAATGTATATAAATATATACAAACAGTTAAATTACAATGATATAATAATAAATAGCTTATTAGAAAAATTTTTAATATTCTTTTATAATTTTTGTAAGGAGAAGAGGTAATATGAAATGCAAGGTTGAGTTTGTGATTAATAACAGAATTGAAATAGATGATGGTGGAGAAGTATATAAAAGTAATATTCAGGATGTATCGGAAGATTATATAGGTATAAGTGTTCCTACATGTAATCATAAGTATATGTCTCTTCGAAAGGGAGATAAAGTGGAGGGAATATACTATGAAGGAAAAAATATATATAAATTTTTTACGGTGGTTATTGGGCGTAAAATAGAGAAAATACTTATAATAATGCTTAGAAAACCAGAAAAAGTGGAACTTTTTCAAAGAAGAAATTTTGTAAGGGTGCCTTTGATAGTAGATATATTGTGTGCATTGATTCCTGTGGAAAAAAGTTTAAATAATTTAAATGATCAAGTAGAGGTATTTAAAGCATGTTCTTTAGATATGAGTGGTGGAGGAATGAAAATCATTGTAGATGCCAGTTTAAAAGATAAATTAAAACTGGGAGATAAGATTATGATAACACTTCCTCTTGAAAATGATAGATTGGATGTAAAAGGAAAACTGATTAGAATTCATGAGAATAGAGAAAATAAAAAATTAATATGTGGAGTATCTTTTGTAAACCTAGATAGATCAAACAGGGAAAAGATAATAAGAGGACTATTTCAAATAATGAGAGAACATATGAAAAAAGGTGTAAAACAGGATTAGAGCATAATGCAGGTTATTATTAATAACCTGCAAGTTTTATATATTTAGTTTTTTAAGAAGACATTGCGGCAGTAAGAGGTGGTATAACTTGTTTTTTTCTTGATAAAATGCCAGGTACATAGGCTCCATTATCTATTAGATTTACTCCAAAAGCCTTGGAGACAATATCTTTTTGTGTACCTGCAGCTATGAGTTCAGAACCTTCCCTTAATAAATCCGTTACCATAAGTATTATAAGTCCGAATTCTTCTTCAGAAGATTTTAATCCCATAAAATCCAATACATCCTGCCTTATGCACTTGAATTCTTCAGCATCCATAATTTGAACCTGACCAACTCCTACTTTAACATCAGAAATATTGAAAGTTTTAAAATCTTCATTTAATATCTCCTGTGGAGTTTTTCCCTTAAGAGAAGAAGAAGCTTTGAACATTTCTTTTGCAAAAGCTTCAGGATTTATGCCAGCTATAGCAGATAGCCTTTTTAACATCATTTTATCTAAATCTGTAGAAGTTGGAGATTTAAATAATAAAGTATCTGAAATTATAGCAGCACAGAGAAGTCCGGCAGTTTTTTGAGAAGGCCTTATTCCGTTTTCAAAAAACCTTGAGGCTACTATAGTTCCTGTAGATCCTACAGGTTCATTTCTAAAGTATATAGGAGAACCAGTCTTTACATCACCTATTTTATGGTGATCCAGTATTTCTAGAATTTCTGCATCCTCCAGTCCCTGGACGGATTGGGTTTTTTCATTATGATCCACAAGTATTACTCTTTTTTTGTTTTGCGAAATTAAATGATATCTGGAAATATTTCCTATGACTTTATTTTCAGAGTCTACTACGGGATAACTTCTATATCTGGTTTTTAACATGACTTCCCTTACTTTATCTATAAAGTCATAAGTTTTAAAAGACAATATATCGTCCTTTTTCATAACATATCCCACAGGAATACTTTGGGGAATCAATCTGGAAGTAGTAAAGGTATCAAAAGGAGTAACTATAATTGTACACTTCATTTCATCTGCCTTTTTTATTATGTCTTCATCTACTGTGTGGTTGCCTGTTATTATCATAAGAGAAGCTTTGCAATTTAGTATTGCATCCTGTGCATCCTGTCTGTCACCGCATATTACTATATCTCCTTCTTCTATCATAGCTGTCATACTTTCAGGCTGCATGGCAGCAACTATAATCTTTCCGTTAAATGTGGAGTTTTCATCAAAGGTATTTAGACATTTAGCTGAAAGAGTGTCTAATATGTTCTCAAGAGTGGTACCACTTTTTTCTATTATGTTGGCATTCCATATATCCATATAATAAGAGGTTACATTTGACTGAGATGCAATTCCTATTAACCTATCTTCTTCATCTACAACAGGAAGAGTCTTTACACTGGTCTTACTTATCATGGACCATGCGGTTTTTAAAGAAGTCTGTGGAGAGATAGGGTTTACACTATCGATATCTAAATCTGAAATCTGAGCTTTAACATTTGTCATTAACCTTTGGGGTTTTACATTAAAATAATCCAGCACAAACTGAGTTTCTTTATTTATATCTCCCAATCTTATGGGAATTGCATTTAAACCTGTTTTATTTTTAAATTCTGCATAAGCTATGGAAGAGCATATGGAATCCGTATCTGGATTACTATGTCCCGTGATGTATATAATGTCGTTCATAAATTTTTCCTCCTAAATATCAAGTGATTGTTAGGTTCAGTTGGAGTTTGCTTATAAGAAATACTTTTCTCCATCTGAACCTTACAAGAACTTATCCAAAGGCTATAATACATAACCCTTGGAATCACTTCATTGGTATACAAACAATAATATTATAGCAAAACTCTAATTAATTATCTACATGCAATAGTAACAGCATTCATATAAATAGAGATTATTCTGTCATAATGTAAGCTGAAAAGGGCATATATTAGTTGTATAAAATAAATATCCTGGAGGGATAGAATTGGTAGATGAGAGAGAATTAGAAAATGGATTAACTCAAGGGGAAGCAGAGAGAAGACTTAAAAAGTATGGTGCTAATTTACTAGAAAATAAGAAGAGAATATCCCCAGTAAAAATATTTCTTTCCCAGTTTAATGATTTCATAACCTGGATTCTTATAGTAGCTACTATAATATCTGGATTTATAGGGGAGAGGGCAGATGCTGTAACTATACTTATTATTGTAATTATGAATGCCATATTAGGATTTGCTCAGGAATTTAAAACGGAGAAATCTCTGGAGGCATTGAAAGAATTGGCATCTCCCACATCAAAAGTGATTAGAAGTGGTAAATTAAAGGTTATAAATGCCAGAGAATTGGTTATAGGGGATGTAGTACTCTTGGAAACAGGAGACAAGGTACCTGCAGATTGTGTTCTAATGTCTGAAGGTAATTTTATGGTAGATGAATCTATTTTAACTGGGGAATCTTTAGGGGTAGAAAAAAGTACTTCAGGGAAAAATAATTCTATATACATGGGCACCATAGTTGTAAAAGGCAAAGGGAAAGCAAAAGTAGTAGCAACGGGTATGGATACAGAGATGGGAAAGATAGCAGGTATGCTTCAGAATATTGAAAAGGAGAAATCCCCTCTTAAAGAAAAGCTCTCTTCTTTGGGAAAAGTATTAGTTGTAATATGTATAGTAATATGTATTATGGTAACTTTAACTGGTATGTGGAGGGGACAGGATAAATATCAGATGTTTCTGGTAGGAGTGAGCTTAGCAGTAGCTGCTATTCCAGAGGGGCTTACAGCTATAGTTACAGTTGCACTTGCCCTTGGAGTATCTAGGATGCTAAAAAGAAATGCTTTAGTGAGAAAGCTGCCTGCTGTTGAGACATTAGGGTGTACTTCCATAATATGCAGTGACAAAACGGGGACTCTTACTGAGAATAAAATGACTGTTAAGGCTTTATACTTTAATGGAAAAATGCACAAATTAGAAAAGATGAGTTTACCAGAGAATATTCTTATGAAAAAAGCTTTTACATATTGTAATGACTCTAACTTTGATCCTAAGAAAAAGAAGATTTCAGAGGCACTTATGGGAGATCCTACGGAAACGGCCCTTATAAAAGCTTTTTTTAAAGAAAGTAAATCTTTGAAGGATTTTTTAGATAAAGGCAGTAGAATTTATGATATACCCTTTGATTCAGATAGAAAAATGATGTCTGTTATAATGAAGGAGGGCTTGAAAAAGGTATGCTATGTAAAAGGGGCACCAGAAAGGGTAATAAATAAATGTAAATATATATTAGACAGAGGACAGGTAAAACTTTTTACAGCTATTGAAAAAAACAAGGCTTTAAAGTCAGTGGAAAATATGTCTTTTGATGCACTTAGATGTATAGCATGTGCTTATAAGGATAAAGAAGTTTATGCTAATAAGTCTCTTGAGAATAATTTGATCTTTATAGGAGTAGCAGGAATCATAGACCCTCCTAGAAGTGAAGTAAAAGATGCTGTGTTAAAATGCAAACTGGCGGGTATAAGACCTGTTATGATAACAGGGGATCATAAAAATACGGCTTTTGCCATAGGAAAAGAATTAAATATATGTAAAAGTCAAGGAGAAGTTATAACGGGAGAAGAATTAGACAAGCTAAACGATAAACAGCTTTCAAGCCGAGTAAATGATATATCTATATTTGCAAGGGTTAATCCGGGGCATAAGTTAAGAATAGTTAAAGCCTTTAAATCCAAAAACAATATTGTTGCCATGACAGGAGATGGGGTAAATGATGCTCCAGCTGTTAAGGAGGCAGATATAGGAATTTGCATGGGTATATCTGGAACAGATGTAACTAAAGAGGCATCTTCTATGATACTATTAGATGATAATTTCAAAACTATAGTATCTGCAGTGGAAGAGGGAAGGGTAATTTATAATAATATAAGAAAGTTTATACGATATTTGCTGTCCTGTAATTTAGGGGAAGTTTTGACTATGTTTTTAACTTCTTTATTTTATCTAGATACTCCACTGCTTCCTATACAAATATTGCTGGTAAATTTGGCTACAGATGGGCTTCCTGCCATAGCCCTTGGGGTAGATCCACCCCAGGGTGATATAATGAAAGATAAACCAAGAGCTAAAGATGAAAGTATATTTGCAAGGGGACTTAGTGAAAAGATAATTGTAAGAGGGGCATTGATTGGAGTTTGTACGGTACTTGCCTTTGTAGTAGGTCTTTATTTAGGATTTGGACTTAAAACTTCAAGAACTATAGCTCTTTGTACTCTTATAATATCACAACTTATACATGTATTTGAATGCAGATCAGAAAATCACTCTTTATTTGAGATAAGCTTATTTACAAATATTTATCTTATAGGTGCGGTAGCTACATCTATTGTTATGCTCTTATGTATACTCTATGTGCCATTTCTTCAAGGAATATTTCATACCTATCCTTTAGGTGTTTCACAATGGCTTATAGTGATATTCTTTTCTGGCATAATTGCATTTATCAATGGTATATATTTATACTTTAAATAATATTTAAATAATAAATGCAGGAATTGTTTTTTGCAATTCCTGCATTTATCATTTAAATCTCTTTATTTTTTGTACTTTAGGCATTTTGCCTTCTATAGGTATTAAGTCTTTTTTTGAAGTAATATTCCTTATGTTTATAAGGTCTAAGCTCTCTCTGTTTCCCTTTCCTCTTTTTCCCTTAAGACCTTGAACCAAAACTAAATTTCCCTGATTTATAGATATAAATTCCGGTTTTTTAAACCACTTTTTTCTGATATAAGAACACTTTACTATATTTTTACTTCTTTCAGGTCTGACTAAAAGAGTTACTGTTAATTTATTAAATATCCATAGTATAGTTTTTCTGGTTATTTTAACAGACACTACAGTACCTTGTACTTGAGTCAATCTATCTCCATATTTTTTTAAATAGGATTTTGTATAGTATTGTGCAATCTTCTCTTTAAAACTCATATAATATTAACCCCTTTATTACTTTATTTTTATCATAAGGCTGTAAGTAGCTAATACTCTCATCTTTTTTAAAGTTGGGAGATAAGCACTGCTGATTTCCTTTATAAGTTCTTCTAATATTTAGATGGAGAAAAGTATTTGCTGTGAGCAAACTCCATTTTAAACTTTAGAGACACTTGATAGGAAATTCTACTTGAATATAAGAATAATTTGATATTAAGGCCAAATATTCAACGGAAATAACAGACAAAATTTTATTATATTATATCATAGTTATGTATATTTTTAAAATATAACTGTTTATTCTTAAATTATAGTTTCCATATTAGTTTTATATATACTTATTTCTCATTTTCGTTCCTAAATAAGTTTTTAGGAATATTATTATATTAAGTAGCTAAAAAAGGGGGAAGAGATATGGATAGGGAGTTGTCTAAAGAAAAAATTATATATAATTTTAAATTATATGATATTGATTTTGCTCATCAAGATAAACATGATATAAGTAAAACATTTAAATTTATACCTGAATATAAAGAAGTATATGAAAAGATTAACATGGCATTGAAAATAAATAAAGAAGGATACAATATATATCTTATAGATGATTTTTCTGGAGATAAACTTGAGAATATCATGGAATTTATAAAAAGTACCATGGAAAACAAAAATCCTTTGCAAGATATATGTTATGTGGTAGTGAAAGATGTGAAAAAACCTAAAGTATTATTTTTAACTTCAGGTAAGGGCAGAGAATTGAAAGTTATGCTGAGAAAGGTGCAGAAGAAGTATTTTGAATGTACCTATGAATTTTATAATGGTTCTTCCCACAGGGAAAAAGAAATTCTGGTAGAAGAACTTCAGAAAGAAAGAAGCAAATTGATAAATGAAATTGTAGAAATATCCAACAAAGAAGGATTTACCTTGAAAATCACTGAAAATGGCTTTAATTTTATTCCTTTAAAACAGAATGGAGAAATGATGAACGAAAATGAATATGAAATACTGGGAATGAAAGAAAAAGAAAATATAATAGACAAAGTAAATATATTAAAAAATAGTTCAGAAGAAATACTTGACAAATTAAAGAATATAGAACTTGACCAAATTGAAAAAATTAAATTTATTATAAATAGCTATTATGAAAAAGAAACAGAAGACATAAAGAAAGAGTATTTAAAATTATTTAAAGAAGATAATGAAGCTTTAGAATTTCTGAATCAGGCATGCAGTAATATAGAAAATGAAATAAAGGATATATATTCTATAAGCTATGAAGATGATAAAGAGAATATATCCAGGATAATTTATAGATATTCTGTAAATGTTCTTGTGGATAATAGTGAAAATAAAGAACCTCCTATAATTTTTGAAGAAGATCCAAATGTGAATAATTTACTTGGAAGTGTGGAATATGAGAATATAAATGGAACCTATACTACAGGGGTAAATCTCATAAGACCGGGGTCTCTTTTAAAGGCAAATGGAGGCTGCTTAATACTTAGGGTAAGCAGTCTTTTAAATAATAAATCAGCTTACTACTATTTTAAAAAATCTATTATAAGCGGTAAAATCGATTTAAACTATGATAGAGGATATTTGGAACTATTGTCTTTAAGCGGATTAAAACCAGAACCTATAAAATTTAATGAAAAAATAATACTCATAGGAGATTATAATACCTATGATTTATTATATAGTTATGATGAAGATTTTAAAAAGATATTTAAAATCAGAGTAGAATATAATGCCCTTTTAAATATCAATAAAGAAACAAAAATATCTTTTCTAGGGAAAGTATTTTCCATATGCAGAAGCAATAAACTTCATGATGTGGATGAAGAAGGTATAAAAGAGCTGGCAAAATTTTTGTCGAGAAAAGCCGAGGATAGAGATAAATTGTTTATGGATGATTATGAATTGGAAAGAATTCTAATGATTTCAGACAATAGGGTGATAAAGGATGGAAGAAAAATTATAACTGGAACAGATATTATAAATACGGCATATGAAGAGGAATTAATAGAGAAAAGAATGATGGATATGTATAGGGCGGGACAGATATTTATAGATATAACCGGAAAAGTAGTAGGTCAGATAAATGGTCTGTCTGTCATTAATACAGGATATTTTAATTTTGGTAAACCTATAAAAATAACATGTACTTGTTTAAAGGGTAATGGAGATGTTATAGATGTACAAAAGGAAAGCGACTTAAGTGGTAAAATTCACAATAAGGCCATAAATATTCTTAAGGGATATATAAAAAGGCTAACGGGAGGGTATGATAAGTTTTCTGTAGATTTTTATTTAAGCTTCGAACAAGTATATGGACAAATAGATGGTGATAGTGCTTCTGTAGCTGAAGTAATAAGTATGATATCTTCACTTTCTAAAATAGGAATAAGACAAAATATAGCGGTAACAGGATCCATAAATCAGTTTGGAGAAATACAGCCTATAGGAGGGGTAAACGAAAAAATAGAGGGATTTTTCAAGATATGCAAAATACTAGGGGGAACCAAAGGCAAGGGAGTGCTTATTCCAAACTCCAATATTAAAAGTCTGGCCTTAAAAAATCCTGTGGAAAAAGAAATAGAAAAGGGTAATTTCCATATTTATTGTATGTCTAACTTGAAAGATGCAGTGGAAATTCTAATGGAAAGAGATTATAATACTGTAATTCATACAGCCAAAAGAGAACTAAAAAAATATTCTTCAAATAGGTAAAAATATGTGTGAATATAATTGACAATGTACTTATGTTCATTGTCAATTATACATTTAAACATTAAATCTAAAATGGACTACATCTCCATCTTTCATTATATAGTCTTTACCTTCAAGTCTATAGTAGCCTTTTTCTTTTGCAGCTGACTCTGAGCCGCATTCTACAAGTTTGTCATAGGATATAATTTCTGCCCTTATAAATCCCTTTTGTATATCAGTGTGTATTTTGCCTGCAGCTTCAGGAGCTTTTGTTCCCTGCTTTATTGTCCAAGCCCTTACTTCTGGAGTTCCAGCAGTTAAAAAACTCATAAGTCCCAGTAATTTATAACTGGCATTTATTAATTTATCGAGTCCTGCTTCACACAGCCCATATTCCTTTAACATCTCCAGTTTTTCATCCTCTTCTAAAGAAGAAAGTTCTTCTTCTATTTTAGCGGAGATAACTACTACCTGAGAATTTTCATTTTTGGCATATTCCTTAACTTTTTTAACAAATTCATTTTCCAAATTTCCAGAAATTAAGTCGTCCTCCGATACATTGGCTACATAAAGTACAGGTTTTGTTGTCAGTAAAAAGAAATCTTTAACAAATTCTTTTTCTTCTTTTGATAATTCTAAAGTCCTTACTGGCAATCCTTTTTCTAGATGGTCTTTTACCTTTAACATAATATCATGCTGGAATTTTGCATCTTTATTTCCGCTTTTAGAAAGCTTTTGTATTTTTTCTATTCTCCTATCCATCACTTCTATATCTGAAAATATAAGTTCTAGGTTTATAGTTTCAATATCCCGGATAGGATCTATATTTCCATCCACATGTACTATGTTTTCATCTTCAAAACATCTTACTACATGAACTATGGATTCTACTTCTCTTATATGGGATAAAAATTTATTTCCAAGGCCTTCTCCTCTGCTGGCACCTTTAACTAAACCCGCTATATCATAGAATTCAATGGCGGTATGTATCTTTTTTTTGGAACTATACATTTCTTCCAGTACATCCAGTCTTTTATCTGGGACGCTTACCACTCCTACATTGGGCTCTATAGTGCAAAAAGGGTAGTTGGCAGATTCTGCCCCTGCTTTTGTTATGGCATTGAATAAAGTGCTTTTTCCTACATTCGGTAATCCTACAATTCCAAGTTTCATTTATGTACATTCCCTTCTCAATTAGTATAAGCTAGTGTAAGATTCATTTAAAATTATACTCTACAAATAATATTATTTCAATAATCAAGTGATTCTTAGGCTCAGATGGAGTTTGCTATAGAGGAATGCTTTTCTCCATCTGAACCTTATTAACAGTATTCTTAGTGTCTTTAGCACTTAGAATACGTTATCCTTTAGGGGAAGAACTTATCCAGGGGCGTAGCAGTGCTTATTCCCCCACCTTTGAAGAAGCTGGTGAAGAAGCTGGGGGTGTTAGCAATGGTAGCGTTCGGATAAAGCACTTTAATAGATTTTAAAAAAATATTAAAATTATAATAAAAAAAGAGGAATTTACATGTTAGTATAGAATATTAATTTTTAGTGATTTAAACAGTTATTAAAAAAAAGTAAAATAAGTATCATATTAACAAATTATAAGTTTAAAACAGCAAAATTGGAGGATACTTTTTATGGAATTCAAGCATATACCTGTGCTATTAAAAGAAACTATAGATAGCTTAAATATTAAACAAGATGGAATCTATGTGGACTGTACTTTAGGGGGAGGAGGCCATTCTTTAGAAATATTAAAGAGGTTATCTGACAAAGGAAAATTAATAGCAATTGATCAGGACATTTCTGCCATTAATTGGTCAGGAGAAAGATTAAAAAATTTTAAGAATGTTATTTATGTACATAATAATTTTTATAATATACAACAAATTTTAAAGGAATTAAAAATTGATAAAGTGGATGGTGTAATTATGGATCTAGGAGTCTCTTCTTATCAATTAGATGAAGGAAAACGGGGATTTAGTTATATGAAGGATGCTCCTTTAGATATGAGGATGAATAGAGATAGTTCATTATCTGCTTATGAAATAGTGAATCAGTATAATGAAGAAGAACTTTGTAGAATTATAAGAGATTATGGGGAAGAAAATTTCTCCAGAAGAATAGCAAAATTTATAGTAAAGGCAAGGGAAGAATCTCCAATAAGTACTACACTACAGTTGGTAGATATAATAAAAAAGGCTATACCTTTAAAATTTCAAAAAGAAGGTCATCCTGCAAAGAGAACCTTTCAGGCCATACGTATAGAGGTAAATGAAGAACTCAAAATACTTGATAGGGCAGTGGAGGATAGTGCAGCAAATTTAAATACAGGAGGAAGGATAACCATTATAACATTTCATTCTTTAGAGGATAGGATAATAAAATCCAAATTTAAAATGCTTGAGAATCCTTGCACTTGTCCAGCGGACTTTCCCATATGTGTATGTGGGAAAAAACCTATTGTAAAGATTATAAATAAGAAGCCGATAGTTCCTACAGAAGAAGAAAAATCTATAAACCCGAGAAGCAAAAGTTCTAAATTAAGAATAGCTGAGAGAATTTAGTTCTAAAGTTTAGGTGAGGTGAATAAAGTGATATTAATGAATGAAGAAGATATGGTAAATGGTAATACCGTTCTACAGCCAGAGTACAGACCTTATATAGAAACTGAAGAAAAAAAATATGGCAGTAAAAATACAGGGAAAGATAAAAAGAACCGTATAAAAGTAAAGAAAAAGCTTAAGATTATAAGAAATATAGGTTTAGCTTTTATAGTAGGTGTTATTTTGGTGTATAGGTATTCTGTAATATATAATATGCAGACTGAATTAAATTCTGTAGAAATGAGTATAGATAACGTTGGCAGAGAAAATGAAAATTTAAAAGTAGACCTGGTAAAATATAATAATTTGCAGTACATAGAAAACACTGCTGTAAATAAACTTCATATGATAGTTTCAGACACAGGAAAAGCGGTTTATGTAAATATAGATAAAAAAACTGTAAAAACACAAGAGGATGTAGATGAAATAAAAACACAAAAAGGAATTTTAAATAAATTGAAGCAATTAATATGGAGGTAAGTAATTTTGTCTAAAATGGAATATAGGGACAGGGTGATTATCAGAAAGAGAATGATAATTGTTTTTAGCTTCCTGTTTATGGCATTTTTTTTGTTGATAATTAGAATGTGTTATGTAATGATATATAATTCACCTAAACTTAAATCTATGGCAATAGCTCAGTGGACAAGTGACGTGAAAATTGATGCCAAAAGGGGGAGGATTTTAGATAGGAATGGAAATGAGCTGGCAGTTAGTGCAAATGTTTATAGAATAGATTTAGATATGAATACTTTAAGAAGTACTATGGAGGAGAAGAAAATATCACAAGATAAAGTGGCTAGTGATCTTGCAAGTGCCCTTTCTATGGAAAAAAGTGAAGTATCTAAGATATTAAATAAAACTCTTCCAGGAGGGCTTCCTATTGCTTCGGCTACTTTAAAGAGAAGAGTTGAAAAAGATGCAGCAGATAAAGTTTCTGCTTTAAATTTAAATGGAGTTTTAATATCAGCAGATACCAAAAGATATTATCCAAATAGCAATTTTTTAGCTCAGGTACTAGGACACACTAATTCAGATGGAGTTGGTCTTACTGGAGTAGAACTTTATTATAATAAGGAACTAGCGGGAACCCCTGGCAGGAGAATTGCAGAATTAGATAGGAAAAGTGAGGAGCTTCCCTACACTATATCAGAATTTACAAAACCTGTAGATGGAAAGGATATAGTTCTTACTATAGATGAAATGATTCAGCATTTTGCAGAAAAGTCCGCACAGCAAGCATTAAATGATTATAAGGCCAATGCAGTTTCCATAATAGTTATGGATCCTAAAACGGGAGAAATACTTGCCATGGCCAATAAGCCGGATTATGATCCAAATAATCCCTGGATAGAAAATAAAACCTATGATGAATTACAGAAGATATGGAGAAATAGAGCGGTAAGTGATACCTTTGAGCCGGGTTCTATATTTAAAGTAGTAACTGCACAAACTGCCCTTGAGACAAATTCTGTAGGAGAAAATGATACTTTTTCTTGCGATGGAAGTATAACCATTGGCAACAGAACCATACACTGCTGGCAGACTTCCGGTCATGGAGTGCAAACTTTTCCAGATATACTTAAAAATTCCTGTAATGTGGGATTTGCCGAACTAGGAAAGAAGATAGGAAAAGAAAAATTAAATGCCTACATACAAAAGTTTGGTTTTGGACAGAAGACGGGAATAGATTTGCCAGGGGAAGCTAAGGGGATAATAAAAAAGACAGAGAATATAAGTGATATAGATTTAGCTACTATTTCCTTCGGACAAGCGAATACTGTGTCTGCAGTTCAGTATTTAAGGGCCTTTAATGCAGTGGCAAATGGAGGTACTTTAATTACTCCTCATGTTATGAAGGAAATACAGCATTATGATGAAAGCAAAGGAAAAGAAATTGTTGATGAAGAATATAACGTTAAAAATAACAGCAGTAAAATATTAGATGAAAATAAGACTGCACAGCTTAGAGGATATTTAGAGAGGGTAGTTTCAGAAGGTGGAGGTAAAAATGCCTTTATAGATGGATACCATATAGCGGGAAAAACTGGAACAGCACAAAAAGCTGGAGTTGGAGGATATCAGGCTGGAAAATATGTAGCATCTTTTGCAGGAATGGCTCCTTCAAGTGATCCAAGGATAACAGTATTAGTATCCATAGATGAGCCAGATCCCTATAATTATTATGCAGCTCAAACAGCTGCTCCTACGGCAAAACAGCTTTTTGCAGATATATTTAATTATCTTGCCATAAAAGGAGATTCAACTTCTGGAGATAGTAGTACAGCACAAAGTAATAGTACGGGAATTATTAGTACAGAGAAGGGCGATTAAAGTTATTGTTTACAGTTGGCTTTAAGAAAATTATAATAAAATAATGGAAGAGTCAATAGAAAATTAGTTTAAGGCATGCAATACCGTTATATATACAAGTGTTGCATGCCAATGCTATGTATAAATTTGATTTCATTGCTTTGGCTGAATTTAAAAGTAAATTCTATAATATAATTTAGGAGATGATATTTTGAATCTAAAAGACGTATTGAGGGGAATAGATTACAAAATTATTAAAGGAAAAAATGATTTAGATATAGAAGAAATTCAATATGATTCAAGAAAAGTTAAAACTGGAGATTTATTTGTATGTATTACCGGATATGTTACTGATGGACACAAGTATATAGAAAGTGCCTGTAAAAATGGAGCAGCAGCAATTGTAGTAAGCAAGAAAGTTGATTTCATTCCCGATTGCACTGTAATAGAAGTAAAAGATACCAGAAAGGCATTGGCACTCATTTCATCAAATTACTATGATAATCCTGCTGAAAATATGAAAATAATAGGTATAACTGGTACCAATGGCAAAACCACCTCTACATTTATGGTAAAATCTATATTGGAGACTGCGGGTTATAAAGTGGGAGTGGTAGGTACCATATCAAATTATATAGGAAACAAAAAGATACCTTCCCATAGGACTACACCTGAATCTTTAGAACTTCAGAAATTATTCAAGGAAATGGTAGATGATGGTGTGGATTATTGTGTTATGGAAGCATCTTCTCATTCCTTATACTTAGATAGGGTATATGGAGTAGAGTTTTGTCAGGCTCTATTCACAAATTTAACCAGAGATCATCTGGATTTTCATAAAACCTTTGAAGAATACTATAAATCAAAAATTATTTTGTTTAAAAATACAGTTAATTCTGTAATAAATATAGATGATAAATATGGAGAAAGGGTATATGGAGATGCCAAGGGTAAAAAATTAACCTATGCTATGGATAAAAATGCAGATTTAATGGCGGATGATTTAAAAATTCATTCCAGAGGAGTAAATTTTAATATATCATATGAAGGGAATACAAAGCATATAAATTTAAATATACCAGGAAAGTATAATGTAATGAATGCTCTTGGAAGTGCAGGGGTTTGTCTGGCCGAAGGAATAGATTTAAATATTGTAAAGAAGGGATTAGAAGATATGCCTTCTGTGCCAGGCAGATGTGAAATAGTCACAAAATCATATGATTTGGGATATGAAGTTGTAGTAGACTATGCTCATACTCCAGATGGACTTGAAAATATATTAAAATGTGCTAGGGAATTTACCAAGGGAAAACTTATTTCTGTATTTGGATGCGGTGGAGATAGGGATAGCACCAAAAGACCTATAATGGGAAAAATAGGTACAGAACTTTCTGATTTTGCAGTGGTAACTTCTGATAATCCTAGGGGAGAAGAGCCTATGGCTATAATAAAGGATATACTAACAGGTATTGAAAAAAGCGATTACATTGTAATTGAAAATAGAAAAGAAGCCATAAAGAAGGCTATGGAAATGGCTGAAACAGGAGATGTAGTAGTTATAGCGGGAAAAGGCCATGAAGATTATCAGGTTTTAAAGGATAGGACAATACATTTTGATGAAAGAGAAATAGTAGCAGAAATCATAGAGGAATCCACAGTTAACAATTAACAATTCACGATTCACAATTGTGAATTGTGCATTGTGAATCGTAAACTGTGAACTGTGAACTAAAAAAGGGGTGTTGTTTTTTGGAGCATATGAGTTTTGATGATATAGTTAGCGCTGTATCGGGGAAAGTAATACTAAAAGGGAAATATGCCGATTATAAAAATATAAGTACAGATAGTAGAAAATTACAACCAGGGGATATATTTATTGCCTTAAAAGGAGAAAAATTTAATGGGAATGAATATGTAGAGAGTGCAAGTAAAAGAGGAGCATCTCTTTGTATTATAGATGAAGTAAAATTTCAAAGTGAAGAAATAGGTGAATTTACCACTATAATTAAGGTTGAAAATGGAAATACCGCACTACTTGAACTAGCAGAGTTTTATAGAAGCAGGCTTGATGTAAAAATAATAGGTGTTACAGGCTCTGTGGGAAAAACTACCACCAAGGATATAATTGCAGCTGTACTTGGCGCTAAATTTAAGGTATTTAAAACAGAAGGAAATTTTAACAATCAGATAGGCCTGCCTCATATGTTATTTAAATTAGATAATAGTTATGAAGTGGCAGTGCTTGAAATGGGGATGAACCAGAGAGGTGAAATACATAATATGGTTAAGGCTGCACGCCCTGATATAGCAGTAATAACTAATGTTTTAAGAGCACATATAGGAAATTTGGGAAGTAGAAAAAATATATTAAATGCCAAACTTGAAATAACAGATTTCTTTTCTAAGGAAAATATATTAATTATAAACTCAGATAATGATTTATTAAGTACTCTAGAGGAAAAAAATTTTACTTTAAATAGAGTAGGATTGGGAGAAAATTCGGATGTTTCAGCTTATGACATAGTATTGGAGGAGGACTGTATTGAATTTAAGGTGTATGAAAATAATGTTAAAACAGAAGAAAAGTTTTTAATAAATATGCCGGGAAAATATAATATAGTAAATTCCCTTTTAGCTATTTCTTGTGGAAGACTTTTAAATATGAGTTATGATGAAATAAGAGAAGGCATTGAAAATATAAAACTTACTTCCATGAGAATGGAAATAATCAGGGAAAAAAAATTTACCATAATAAATGATTGTTATAATGCAAATCCTGAATCTATGAAAGCAGCTATTGATGTTTTGAAGGGGTTTAAATCAAGTAGAAAAATAGCTGTACTTGGTACCATGGGGGAATTAGGGGAAGAAGCATATAAGATGCACCAGGAAGTTGGAATGTACGCAGGAGAAAAGGATATAGACCTCTTAATAGGTATTGGAGAATATAAAAAGGATTTTGAAAGAGGGTTTAAATCAGCTAATAAAAAAGGAAATTTTATGGGTTTTGATAAATATGAAGATTTAACAGATTTTATTTTAAAATATATTGAAAGAGGGGATACCATACTTGTAAAGGCTTCTAGATTTATGAAATTCGAAATTATAATAGAAACACTAAAGAAAAGCAGCAGCTATTAGGAGGTGAAGACCCTTTTTATTTAGGGCATTTATATGTATAAACTTATCTGTTCTGTATTAATAGCATTTTTTATAGCTATGGTAGAAGGACCTATTTTAATTCCACTTCTACATAAGTTTAAATTTGGGCAGAGTATAAGGGAAGATGGTCCAAAAACTCATCTTAAAAAAGCAGGTACTCCAACTATGGGTGGAATAATATTTATACTGGCAACTTTTATAACTATGGCAGTAATAGTAAAAAAGCCCTCTGATGAGGCTATGATAGCTTTATATGCTTTTATAGGATTTGGAATAATTGGAGCCATTGATGATACTTTAAAAATAGTAAGAAGAAAAAATTTAGGACTTAGGGCCTATCAAAAAATGATATTATTGCTGGTTGTATCTGGAATATTTGCTTATTATTCTGCTAATAATCCATATATAGGGACTTCCATAATAATTCCTTTTAAAAGGGATACCTGGGATTTGGGTGTATTTTATATTCCTTTTATAATAGTGTATTTTGCAGCTACTACAAATGCAGTAAATTTAACAGATGGACTTGATGGATTGGCCACATCCGTCACACTCTTGGTAATGACTTTTCTGGCATTGGTAAGCTTTGCTATGGGACATATCACCTTAGCTGTTTTCTGTGCAGTCTTAGCCGGTGCACTTTTGGGATTTTTGAAGTATAATGCTTTTCCAGCACAGATATTTATGGGAGATACGGGTTCATTGGCACTTGGAGGTGCCGTGGGTGCAGTAGCCATGATATTAAAACTTCCATTATTGGTTATAATAATTGGAGGAATATATGTATTAGAGGCATTATCTGTTATACTTCAAGTGTTTTCCTTTAAATTTACAGGCAAAAGGATATTTAAAATGGCTCCTATACATCATCATTTTGAACTTTCAGGCTGGCACGAAACCAAGGTAGTTTCTGTGTTCTGTATAGTTACAGTAATACTATGTCTTTTAGGGTTTTTATCTTTATAAAATTTAGATAAAATGTAGGAGTTTTACATATTTCTGTGGGCCTTGTAAAGTAATAATCTAGGAGGATTTTTATGAAAATTGATAAATCAGATGCTAAAATGAGTTCTATAGACTTTCCATTATTTACAACTATAATGTTATTAACGGCTATTGGGGTAGTAATGGTTTATAGTGCAAGTTCTTACAAAGCATTTTTTGATAAAACCACACAAGACAGTATGTATTTTTTAAAGAAACAAGGCTTATGGGCACTGATAGGAACATTTTTTATGTTTTGTACAATTAAAGTGAATTATAGAAAAATAAGAAAATACACAAAAGTACTTATGATAATATGTGTGGTATTTTTGCTTATTGTATTTGCTTTTGAATCTACTAATGGTGCTCAAAGATGGATAAGGGTGGGAACTGTTGGATTTCAGCCTTCAGAATTAGCTAAATATATTGTGGTGTTATATATGGCAAGAAGCATAGAAGTTAAAGGTGGAAGGAAAATAGAAACACTACTCTATGGAGTAATTCCCTATCTTTTAGTATCAGGATTTTATGCAGGACTTGTATTTGCAGAAAAAAATCTTAGTATAGCAGCTGTAATAATGATAGTTACTCTTATAATTTTATATGTTTCCGGGGCTAAAATTATCCACATGCTTGGAGTTGTGGGGGTGGTAGGACTTGGAGGAATAGCTGGTATAATATTTGAACCTTATAGAATGGCTAGATTTACAAGCTTTTTAAATCCCTGGGCAGATCCTAAAGGAAGTGGATATCAATTAATACAATCCCTTTTAGCATTAGGTTCTGGAGGAATATGGGGGATGGGACTTGGAAAATCAAGGCAAAAATGTTATTACATACCGGAGCCTCATACTGATTTTATATTTTCTATAATTGGAGAGGAACTTGGGCTTATAGGATGTACAGTTGTGGTAGTTTTATTTGTGGTACTTGTATGGAGAGGTATTGTAATTGCAATAAAGGCTAAAGATACTTATGGCACTTTAGTAGCTACTGGAATAACTTCAGTTATTGCAGTGCAGGCTATAATAAATATAGCAGTTGTAACAGGGGCTATGCCGGTAACAGGAGTTCCATTACCTTTTATAAGTTATGGTGGATCGTCACTTGTAATAAATATGATAGCCATGGGAATACTTTTAAATATATCAAGGCAAAGCAGATATGGTTAGATTATGGCATTACAAAATCTGTAATGCTATAATTTATATAATTAATACTTTTGTAATAAAAAATATATAAAAATTTAATGGATATTTTTAATGAAATTAATTTTATTAAATGTTAATATGTATATGTATTTTAAGTTTATTATTTCATTTGTGATGTTAAAGTGAGTTGATATAATATGAGCAAGCTTTTAAAAAAAACAGATAATCAATTGATTCTTAAGAGAAGGAGAAAAAAAAGGTTAAAAAAGACATGCATGGGTATGATTTTCCTCATAGCAGTATTTCTTATACTATGTTTAAAGTTGCCTTATTTTAATATACAGCATATTAGAGTATATGGTAATAAAAGTATTTCAAGTAGTGAAATTATTCGTAATTCCAAAATGTATACAGGGAATAATATATTTTATATTAATCTAAGGGATATAAAAGACAATATATTGACTAACCCTTATATAAGGGAGACTACAATAACTAGAGTTCTTCCTAATACCATAAATATAAATGTTAAAGAAAGGTCTTCTATATTTTATTGCCAAAACAGTGATACATATTTTGTTATAGATAAAACAGGTATTTTGCTTGAGGAAAGAGGCAACATAAATAATATGCAGTTAGTAAAATTAGAAGGTATAAATTATACTAACAAGGATATAGGTAAAACTACAGAAAGTAAGGATGATAGGAAAATTAAGGCCATAACTGCTTTTGGAAATATGGTTGAAAACAATGACTTGTCTTTTAGAGTAACTGATTTAGATGTGAGTAATCCCATAGATATTAAGGCCTATTTTAACAATATATGTGTAAAATTAGGAACTGTGGATGATATAGATAAAAAAATAAATAGAGCGGTAAATGTATTATTAGATGCAAATTTAGTTAGTGCTAAAGGATACATAGATGTAAGATTTAATAGCAATCCTGTATTTTTTACTGAAAATTAGGAGGAAAAAAATAAAATGCGTAAGTTAACCTCTCAAATTAGTATGGCTTTGGTATGCGGTATACTTGGATTTATGCTTGCTTACCAGTTTAAAGTACTTATGAAACAAGAAAATGCCTTTAATTTAAGTAGAGAAAATGGCACAGATATCACGGTAGAGATAGAGCAGTATAAAAAAGAAAAGAGTGCTTTGGAGACAAAAGTAAGTGAGCTTCAAGATAAAATAAAAGACTATGAAGACGCTATGGCAAATAAAAGTGACTCTACAAAAAGTCTTCTGAAAAATTTGGAGGATAGTAGAATGCTTACAGGAGAAGTAGATGTAAAAGGACCTGGTATAATAATATACTTGACTCCAAATAGTAAGCTCTTTACCAATAATAATATTGGTAATCATATAACTGATAAGGATTTAGCTTATTTGGTAAATGAACTTAGGTTTGCAGGGGCAGAGGCTATATCTATAAATGATATAAGGATTGTTTTGAGGACAGGCATAAGAACTGCAGGCAATTATATACTTATAAACGATGAAAAAATATCACCTTCAAGTAGAATAGTAATAAAGGCTATAGGAGATAAAAATCTACTCTACAGTGCCATGGGATTTCCTGAAGTGTTTACAGATCTGAAAACCATATGTGAGGTTAAATTTGAAAAATCAGACAGCATAAATATAGAAAAATATAGTGGCACATATAAATTTGAGTATGCAAAACCTGTAAAAGAATAGTAGGATGTGGTGAAAATGATAGGCTTTATTGGTCTTATACTAGGAATAATTATAGGAATAGTCTGGAATGTGAATATTCCAGATAAATTTTCCCCTTATATGTCTGTGGCGATTCTAGCCTGTTTAGATTCTGTGTTCGGTGCTATAAGGGCTAATCTGTCTAAGCATTTCCGATTAGATATTTTCATATCTGGATTTTTTGGAAATGCAGTACTGGCAGCAGCACTTGCTTATTTGGGAGACAAGCTTGGAGTACCCATATATTTAGCGGCAGTCATAGTTTTTGGAGGAAGAATATTTGATAATTTTGCTATTATACGAAGGCTGTTAATAGAAAAAAGCAAATTACGTCAATGAGGTGAAGTAGATGAAGGCCACTGAAGCCAATATTTTTGTTTTTATAGCTTCTGTAATTATAGGTATACTTATATCTATGAATATAAGTATTTACAAGGGAAATACTAAAAAAACAGTATTTTTAAGTGCAAAACAATATCAAGATGCATATAGTTATAAAAATCAGCTTTATAGTGAAATATTATCATTAACAGGTCAGTATAATGATAATTACGATAAACTAAAAAAATATATGGATAATGAGGAAAATGAAGCTCAGCTTATAGGCACTATAAATGAAGAGATAGATAAAGCTAATATATTACTTGGAAAGGTAGCTGTGGAAGGTCAGGGAATAAGTATATATTTAGATGATGCTACCATGGAAGATGGACTGGATGTATTTGAATATCAGATGAGAATTGTTCATAATACTGATATTATACAGGTAATAAATGATTTAAAAAATGCAGATGCAGAAGCAATTTCTATAAATGGACATAGAATAGTAGATAGTTCTGAAGTATATTGCAGCGGACCTTTTTTAAGAGTGAATGGAGTGAAGATTGCAGCTCCCTTTTTAATTGATGCCATAGGAAATAAAGATGTACTTTATAATTATATGATATCAAATGAAAATTATTTAAAGACAATGATGGTTAGAAAAATAAAGGTCAATGTGGAAAAGTCTGATAATATACAAATACCTGCTTATAATGGAGAATATAAAGTACATTTTATGAAGAAGGAAAATTAAATATTTTTATACTTTCTGTGATATATAAATTTATTAGAAATTAATAAAAAAAAATAATTTTTGAAGGAATTTTAATATCTATGAAGAATAAATAATCTATGAGGTATTTTTGTAGTGTTTATTAAAGTTGTGCTTAAAGATATAAGGAGACGGTATTATTGTCAATTAAGGAGAATTTAAGTAAGATTGAAGAAGATTTAAGGGAAAGTAATGTTATTTTAGTAGCAGTCTCAAAGACAAAATCTATTAAAGATATACAAAAAGTCTACGATTTAGGTATTAGAGACTTTGGAGAAAATAAAGTTCAGGAATTTGTAAATAAAGAATCTAATTTACCCGAAGATATAAAGTGGCATTTTATAGGACATCTTCAAAGAAATAAAGTAAAATATATAGTAGGTAAGGTAGAACTTATTCATTCTCTGGATAGTGTAAAACTCCTCCAGGAATTAGAAAAACACTATAAAGCTAAAAATTTGACTGCAAATGTGCTTATTCAAATAAATATAGGACGTGAAGAAAATAAGACAGGCATATATTTAGAAAATTTAGAAGAATTAATAGAAGCCTGTGGGTTATGTACTAATGTTAAAGTTAAAGGCCTTATGTCTGTAATTCCCATAGGAGATGAAAAAAGTTGCAGAAGTTATTTTCGAAAAATGAAGTATATTTTTGAAGATTTAAAAAATAAGAGGTTCACAAACATTAGTATGGATATACTATCTATGGGTATGACTCATGATTATGGTGTGGCTGTTGAGGAAGGCTCTACTTTAGTAAGAATTGGGGAAGGTATATTTGGAAAGAGAAATTATAATAATAAATAGGAGGTATTTTTTATGGCTGGCAAGATGATAAACAAAATGATGGGATTCTTGGGGTTAGAAGATGATTTGGAAGAGGATATAGAAGAAGTTGAAGAGGAAAAAAATTCAAAAAATGATTTTACAGATGTAGAAAGTATTATGAATTCTAAAAGACAAAATAAAGTTGTAAGCATACATACTACAATATCAGCTAAAGTTAGGATAGTTAAGCCAACTACCTATGAAGAAGCAGCGGATATATGTGATGAACTTAAAAATAGAAAGATTATAGTTATAAATACTACAGGATTAGAAACCAGAATAGCTCAGAGATTGTTGGATTTTATGGGTGGAGCAAGTTATGCATTGGGTGGAGATCTGGAGGAAATAGAAAAGGGAGTATATATACTTTCCCCGTCTAGTGTAGAAGTTAGCAGTGATTTAAAAAATGAGTTATCTGCAAAAAAAATATTTGGCTGGAAATAATAGTATAAATAAAATAATTGGAGGCAAAAATGATAAGCAGTACTTTAGCCGTTGCAATATCTCTTTTATTTAGATTTCTTGAGGCTGCTATTATATTGGATGTAATTTTATCATGGATTATGCCAGGAAGAGGTAATGCCTTTGTAGAACTTTTGCATGTGTTTACAGAACCTCTTATGAGACCGGGTAGAATGCTTCAGGAAAGAATTATGCCTGGGCTTATGATAGATTTTTCACCTATAATAGCTTTTTTTATGATAGATATAATAAGGGGAATTGTATTTGCAATAATTGGAATGTTTATGTGACAACTTGCAGAAATTTCAAAGGAGAGTTATGGACAAAAATACTTTTTTAAGTAAATTTCACTTTCATAATGAAAGTGAAATACTATCTATATACGATAAAATAATTTTAGCAAATAAAATTCATAAAAATATATTTACGTCGGAGTTTTATCCCCCAAATCTTTGGAAGACCTTAGAGGATTTTAAAGAGCAAGTCGGGATAAATGTGTATAGCTATGGCATATTTGAAAATGCAGAAAGAAAGATTTTAGTATTTTCACAAAGTGAAGTATTAGATTATCCTGTAAGGCTTATGAAAATAAAATGCAGCTCCAAGTTTGTCAGACTTCAACATAAAGATTATTTAGGGGCACTTATGGCACTGGGAATTAAAAGAGGAAAATTTGGAGATTTGATAGTAAAAGAAAATAATGAATGTTATGCAGCTGTTTATGAAGATATAAGTGATTATGTATATATGAATTTAAGCAGTATAGGAAAATGTGAATGTAATATAACTTTTTTGGATACTAATATAACTGAAATTCCTGACTATGATTTTAAAACTTTTGATATAAATACTTCATCACTTAGAATTGATTGTTTACTGAGTTCCATGTGTAGAATATCTAGAAGTAAATCAGAAGAGCTTATGAAACAAGGCAAGGTACTTTTAGATTATTTGCCTGTGACTAAAAAAGATAAAATTATAAATGATTCTGGGTGTGTTATAACTGTGAGAGGATATGGAAAGTTTAAAGTTGTAAAAAAGTTAGGTTATACTAAAAGAGGAGGATGTAAACTTCACATAAAAAAATTTAATTGATTTGAGGTGCTTAGTATGTTGATAACTGCTGGGGAAATAACAAATAAAGAATTTAAAAAAGGTCTTAGAGGATATAATATAGATGAAGTAGATGAATTTTTGGATAAAATAGCAGAGTCTTATGAAGCTATGTGTAAGGAAAATTCTCTTTTAAAAGAAAAGCTTCAGCTTATGGAAGATAAAGTAAATCATTATAACAAAATGGAAAATACCATAAAAGGAACCCTCCTGTTAGCTCAAAATACCTCTGAACAGGTTAAGGAGAATGCAAAAAAGGAAAGTGAGTGTATATTAAAAAATGCCAATGATACCGCCCAGAAGATAATAGATAAGGCTCATAGTGATGTAATTCAAATTAATGATGAATTTGAGAGGGTAAAGCAGGAATTTAGTAAATTTAGAACAAAGTTTAGAAGTTTCGTCAAAACTCAATTGGAAATGTTTGATGATATGGAAAAAGATTTTGTAAAAAACTATGATATAGGCTATGAGGTAGATGAAATTCCTGAAGAGAATATTCAGGTGAAAAGTATAGAAAAAGTAGAACCAAAGGGTATTGAATTCTCTCCATCCTTAAGAGAAAGTAATTTAAATAAGGAAGAATATGCAGAGCCTATCGTAGATAAAGATGATGTATATGTGGATAAGTATGATACCAAAGAAATAGGTGACATTAAAGATGAAATTTTTACAGAGGAAGATGAGTTGGAAGAGATTAAGAATTTCTTTGTAAGAGGATAAAAAAAGGCCACTCTGAAATTAGAGTGACTTTTTTATTTCCAAGGTTTCTATATGTGTAAAAGTTGACAATTTAGAGTAAGTTATATATGCTATTTAGTAAGATTGAAAGAGGTGGGTGTATTTATTATGATTATTGGAATTATTGGAGCTATGGACGAAGAACTAGAGATAATATTGTCTGAATTAAAAGTTCATAAAACCCGATTGAAAGCTAATATGAAGTTTAATTCAGGAAAGTTATATGGTAAAGATATAATAGTGGTAAGAAGTGGTATAGGAAAAGTAAATGCAGCAATATGTACTCAGATACTTATAGATGATTTTAAAGTGGATATAATAATAAATGTGGGTATTGCAGGGGGAGTGGCAGAGGATATATATCCTGGAGATATAGTTATAGCAGATAATTTGGTACAGCACGATGTTAATGCTGTAGCCTTTGGATATGAAATAGGACAAATCCCTAGAGTAGATACATATGATTTTAAATGTGATAAAAAACTTATAGAAGAAGTTAAAAATGCTTGTTCTAAAATGGAAAATAAAAATAGTTTTGTGGGAAGAATAGTTACAGGAGATGAATTTGTTTCAAGTGCAGAAAAAGTAAAATATTTGTACAAGGAATTCAATGCTCTTGCTTGTGAAATGGAGGGCGGAAGTATTGCTCAGGTAGCTTATTTAAACAATGTGCCTTTTGTTATAATAAGATCTATATCAGATAATGCAAATAATGGTGCCAGCATAGAATATGAAAAATTTGCACCTATAGCTATAAAAAATTCTACAGAAATACTGAAAAGTGTAATTAAGAACTTGTAGTGAATGTAAAACAATAAGACTGGAGGCATTTAATGGAGATATTTATAATACTACTAGGGATTGCAGCAGATAGGCTTACCAAAGTGTGGATCATGCAAAATTTATCTGAAAATTCTCATATGGATGTAGTGAGCAATTTGGTGTCCCTTCTTTATATAAAGAATAAAGGGGCCGCCTTTGGAATTTTACAAAATAAATTATATTTGCTTGCTGCAATAACAATAGTTGTAATCATAGGCATGATATATTATATTTTTAAATTCAAGCCTCAATCAAAAATAATTAAAATAAGTCTGTCACTTATAATAAGTGGAGCTTTGGGTAATTTGATAGATAGAATACTATATAAATATGTAGTTGATTTTATAGCATTTCATCTTGGAGATATTTACTATTTCCCTATATTTAATATAGCTGATATTTTAGTGGTAACAGGTACTATAGCATTGGCATTTTATTTGTTAAAGGAAGAAAAATATGAAAATTAGAAATTTTTTAGTAAACGATGATGAAGAAAATTTAAGATTGGATTTATTTATTTGCAAACATATTCAGGATAAATCCAGATCCTATATTCAAAATTTAATAGAAGATAATTTGGTAGAAGTGAATCATAGGATGAAAAAATCCAATTATAAAACTAAAATGGGAGACAACATTAAGGTTTCTTTACCGGATGCTGTGGAACTTAATATAAAAGGGGAGGATATAGAGCTTGATATACTATATGAAGATAGTGATGTAATTGTGGTAAATAAGCCTCAGGGAATGATAGTGCACCCAGCTTCAGGAGTGTATACAGGTACTTTAGTAAATGCACTTTTAAATCACTGCAGAGAGGATTTGTCAGGTATAAATGGAATTGCAAGACCAGGTATAGTACATAGGATAGACAAGGATACTTCTGGAATACTTGTTATTGCCAAGAATGATATATCTCACAATAAATTATCAGAACAGTTAAAGGATCATTCTATGACCAGAGAGTATATAGCCTTAGTTGAAGGAATTATAAAAGAAGAGAAAGGAAGTTTAGATAAACCTATTGGAAGACATAAAAAAGATAAAATAAAAATGGCAGTGGTAGAAGGGGGTAAAAGGGCTGTCACCCATTATGAGGTAATTAAAAGATTTAAAGAGTACACTTTGGTTAAATGTATACTTGAAACAGGAAGAACTCATCAAATAAGAGTGCATATGTGTTATTTAGGACATCCTGTTGTGGGGGATCCGGTGTATGGGTATAAAAAACAGAAGTTTAATTTAAAAGGCCAGCTGCTTCACGCTCAAAAGTTAGGGTTTATACACCCAAGTACAGGTACATATATGGAGTTCCAGGTGGAAGTGCCGGGGTATTTTAAGAGAATAATAGATATTTTAGATAGTTAATAATTAATAGTGAAAAGTTAATGGAGATTTCCGGTATTCACCGAAAATCCGCCAAATTTGAATTTCGATAATTTAATTATATTTTTAATTTGAATTTTTTAATTCAGCAGCACTTTGCTGTGGTAGTATTAAATTTAATATTATTCCTATAATAGTTGAAAGTGCAACCCCAGATATTTGTACTGGAGAACCTCCCAAGGTAAAATCTAAAGAAGCTCCTCCTATGCCTATTACTATTATTACAGAAGCCAGTATAAGATTTCTGTTTTTACTAAAATCTATTTTATCTTCTACAAATATTCTAAAACCAGAAGATGCTATTATACCAAAGAGAAGTATACTTACCCCGCCTATTACAGGCATGGGCATATTCTCAATAAGAGTGGCTACAGGTCCTATAAAGGATAAAACTACAGCTATTACTGCAGCACCACCTATAACCCATACACTATATACTTTAGTTATAGCCATAACACCTATGTTTTCTCCATAAGTTGTGTTTGGAGGTCCTCCTGTAAAACCTGCAAACATTGTGGCTACACCGTCTCCCAGTATAGATCTGTGAAGACCTGGTTCCTTTGTAAAGTCTCTGCCAACTACATTGTTGGTCACATAGACATGGCCTATATGTTCTGCCAGAGTAACGAAGGCAATGGGAGCCATAAGCAGCATGGCATTTATATTAAACTTAGGAAACATAAAAGCAGGTACTTTAAAGAAACTACTGGATAGTATAGAATTTATAGCTTGTTTAGGTATAATACCTAAAGCCAGTGAGAGTATATAACCTACTATCATAGCTACCAGTATAGGTATCACAGCAAGAAAACCTCTAAAATACATACTTCCAATTACTCCTACGGCTAGTGTAACTACTGAAACTGTTATCCAGGCCCACCTTGGAACATTTTGCATTTGATCGTTTATAAAAGAAGGATTAAGTCCAGCCCAATTTATGGCTGTACCTGCAAGACCTAAGCCTATAACTATAACTATAGAACCCACAACCACAGGGGGAAGAGCTCTATTTAGCCAATTTACGCCACAAAGTTTTATTATAATTGCTACAATTATGTAAACCAATCCAGAAGCTATTACACCAGAGAGCATGGCTTCCGGTCCATAGTTTTTTGAAGCTATAAGTATTGGAGTTATAAAGGCAAAAGAGGAACCTATATATGCTGGAAGCTTGGCCTTAGTACACAGTATATACAAAAGAGTTCCTACACCACTACAGAATAAAGCAATGGATGGACTCATGCCAGTAAGTATTGGTACAAGTATAGTAGCACCTACCATGGCGAACAAATGTTGAAAACTCAGCGGCAGGGTAATCTTTAAAGGTAGTTTTTCTTCTACGTCTACATAATTTTTCATTTACAAACACTCTCCATTATTTTAAAAACTTTAGACTTCATATATTTTTACGGAATTACATTCATCTATTTCTGAAATTTCTACAGATACTATTTCGTCTCGAGATGTAGGAATATTTTTACCTACATAATCGGCTCTTATAGGAAGCTCTCTATGACCTCTATCTATTAATACAGCCAGCTGTATTAATTTTGGCCTTCCAGAATGTATGATTGCATCTATTGCAGCTCTTGCGGTTCTTCCAGTATAAATTACATCATCTACTAATATTATTTTTTTATCTTCTACATCTATTGGATGTGATTTTTTTAGGGCAGGTTGATCAGATAATCTGCTTAAATCGTCTCTGTAAAGACTTATATCTACACTTTCCACCCTTAACTTAAGTTTTTCAATTTTATAAATGTTTTCTGATATTCTTCTTGCAAGAGGATATCCTCTCCTTTTTATACCCACAAGTACTATATCTTCTGCACCCTTGTTTTTTTCTATTATTTCATGAGATATTCTGGTCAGAGTTCTATTCATGGCTTTTTCATCAAGTATAAGTGCTTTTAATTTCAATAGTTTCACCTCCTTATATTGTGTTAATTAAATAAAAAAGCCCTTCTCCAAACGAGAGGGCATAGAAGTATCTATTTTAATTGCCTTATTGACCTCACGGGATCATTTTAAAGGATATTAAATTTCTAATTAATTATAAGATAGTTTATAGGGGATTGCAAGTTTTTCATGAATTTTTGAATTTTAGTCTATTTGCTCAATAGAAGGCTTCTCAGGGGTTATGTATATAGTTTTATTGGAGTAGTATATTACCATTCCAGGTTTAGCTCCATTTGGTTTATGCATATTTCTAACCTCTGTATAATCTACAGCTACTTTTGAAGAATTTCGGGCTTTGCTATAATAGGCAGCAAGACTGGCAGCCTCTTCCAGAGTCTTGTCTGGAACTTTACCAAAATTTTTTACTATTACATGGGAACCTGCAGTATTTTTTGTATGAAACCATAAGTCTCTTTTGTCTGCAAATTTTAAAGTAAGGTAGTCATTCTGCAGGTTGTTTTTACCTACGTATATTTCTATACCGTCACTTGATATAAACTTTGCAGGTTTGAAAGCTTTAGTTTTTTTCTTATTTGTTGACTTTTTAAATTTAATATACCCTGTTTCCATAAGTTCTCTTTTTATTTCTTCAATATGATCATAACTGTCAGAATTTTTTATATTTATAAATACAGAATTTAAGTATTCAATTTCTTCTTTAGCTATTTTTAATTGTTCTTCAGCTGCTTTTTCTGTTTTCTTTAGTTTATTATATTTTTTGAAATAGCTTTGAATATTTTCAGAAGGTGTCTTGTTTATATCTAATTTTATGGTTATATATTCTAATATATTACTATAATAATTTTGAACTTTTATTTTGGAATCTCCTTTATGTATATTATAAATATTTGAAGTAAGCAGCTCTCCCTGTATTCTATATGTATCCTTATTGTTACAATCTTTTAAATTCTCCATTAAAATTTTAACTTTTTTATTACATCGTTCTAAGTTTATATTTATTAGTTTCTGCATATCAGAACTTTTGCTGTTCAATCTGTCTGTTTTATCTTTTTCATAATAAAAATCATCTATAAGTTTGGAAGGAGTGGAATAATGTACTTCCACGCAATCTTTTAAATAAGTCAATTTGCTGCAGTAGAAGTCTTTCATTTTTCCATCCTTAGTATAATAGGCAAAATAAAACTCGTTATCTTTAAACTTAGAAAAAATTTTGCTGCAGAAACCATGTAAAACAGTTATAGTTGATTCTTTAAAAATATCCAGTTCGGCTAACTTTAATTCAGATAGCATGTGATATAGTTCTTTTGAAAAAGAAGTACTTACACCTGTGAATATTTTAGAAAAAGATTTATTATCTAGGAATTTCATGTTTTGCAGTACATGTTTGAATTCTTCTCTTTTGTAACAAAAAGGATTCAATTTATTAGAAATAGGCGGAAAAATATATTTAATTCCAGGAAACAAGGATCTTATGGAATTAATTTCTGGTGTTATGTGTTTTATACTATCCATAATTATAGTGTCTTTTTTACGAATTAAAGTTATATTGCTGTGTTTTCCCATTATTTCTATGACCAGGGTATATATGTTGTCAAAACCTAATTCATTTAAGCTTTGAAAGTCTAAAAATATTACCCTATCTGTATCCAATTGGGATATATTAATTAATTTTGATGAATTCAAATATTTTCTTAAAATCATACAAAACATAGGAGGCTGCAGGGGATTTTTTTTATTTTTATCCGTAATATGTATTTTAGGATATATTGAACTAGAACTTATTAACAATTTATAGGGCGTTTTTTCATTTCTAATAGTTAATATTATTTCGTCTTTTTCTGGTTGATTTACTTTTTCAACCTTTCCTCCCAATAACTTTAATTTTAATTCTTGTAAAATGCTGTGTATAAAAATACCATCTAAGGCCATAAGGTTCACCCTCTCATATAGTTGTATATCTAATAGATTATATCATTTTAAATTTTTAAAATAAAGTTACAAAATTATTGTTGATAAAAGGGTAATACAGTAGTAAACTTAATTTGAAATATTTAGTGTATTTTATAGGAGGGCGAAATATAAAAATGAGATTTACTAAAATGCATGGAACGGGAAATGACTTTATAGTTATTGATGATAGAGAAAATAGATTTTTAGGAAAAGAAGAAGAACTTGCCTTAAGGCTTTGTAATAGACATTTTGGTATAGGAGCAGATGGAATATTAATAGTAAGAAATAGTGATATTGCACCTATTAAAATGGTAATAATAAATTCAGATGGATCCTATGCATCCATGTGTGGAAATGGAATAAGATGTTTTGCAAAATATATATGGGAAGAGAATTTAGTAAAGGATAAGATTTTAAAAATTGAAACAGGAGATGGAATAAAGGAGGCCGTTCTAACCATAAAAAATGGAAAAGTAGAAGAAATTACCATTAATATGGGAATGCCTTCTTTTGCTCCAGAAAAAGTACCCGTTGAGTTTAAAGAAGAAGTTATAGAAAAAGAAGTAAAAATTAAAAATAAAAATTATATTATAACTACTTTATTCATGGGAGTTCCTCATACAGTTATATTTGGTAAGCTTGAAGATTACGATGTGGCTGAAGGGGAGTACATTGAAAAATACCCTGTATTTACCCAGGGAACTAATGTTAACTTTTGTGAAATTGTAAATGAAAAAGAGGTAAAAGTGAAAACCTGGGAGAGAGGTGCAGGACCTACTTTGGCCTGTGGTACTGGAAGCTGTGCCTGTGTTGTAGCCGCCAATAAAATTGGCCTTACAGGAAAAGAAGTTAAAGTTTCAGTGCCAGGAGGAATACTGTTAGTAGAAATAAAAGATGATAATAGCGTGTTTATGACAGGTCCTGCAGCAATTTCTTTTAAAGGGGAATATGATATTTAATGCAATATTTTAAAAAAGTTATACTTTTTATGATGCTGTTTATTGTGAATGTTACTTTGACTGGGTGTGTTAATAAAAGAGAAGATGAAACTGAAAAAGTAAAAATACCTAATTATTCTAGTACCATTGTAGCTGAAAGTAATGAAAATGAAAAAAAGGTGTATAATGTTGATAATTATAACTTGTATGAAAATGGAACAACTGATGATGCAGCGCAAGTATTATATGACAAAGAAAAATCTCTCTATATATATTTAGTTGATAAGGATGCTGTGGGGAAATCTGCTGGCAACAAAATAATAGTAATAGATAAGGGAGTTAAAACTGAAATTAAAGATTTTTTTTCTGCTGTGGATATAAAATTAAATTCTTCTGGAGATAAAATCGCCTATAGGACCTTTAAAAATGATTCCCCAGCTAGTGCACAGGGAATGAAGATATATGATTTAAAAGGTAAAAAATATGTAAAACTTAACTCTAATGTATTAGTTTCAGGTAATCTATATAGATGGCTTGATGATCACAGAATAATATATTATGGTAGTATGGAAAATAAAAAAGATTCTGATAAAATATATATATATGATTTAAATACCTCTAAGGAACAAGTCTATTTAGAAGATACTAAAGGGTATTGTATCTATTTCACTTCTTTGGGAAATAATTTATTATTTCTTTCAAGAACAGGAGAAAGTTTATATTTATATTATTATGAAGATAAAAATAAGAAATTCAAACTTTTAAGTGATGATTTTGGAGAAATATATAAATCTCTGTCAGAAGAGGAAAATGAAACTATATTTTTCTTTGCAAATGTGGGAGAAAAAGGTACAGCAGTGTATAAATTTACGGCTGATAACTATGAATTAAAAAGAATTACATATGATTTTCCTCAAAATATCAAAATTTCTTCGGAAATGTCTAGAGATGAAAAAGGCAATGTGTATTTTGTAGGGTTTGAAAGTGAGGAAAGCAGCGGAGAGATATTTATGTATGATATAAATGAAAAATCCACAAATATTATATCGGATCATGAAGGAAATTATAATATTTATGGAGATAGGAGTAAAATAGGATTTAATTAATAATAAAAAGTACTGTGAAAATTTATTTACTGTACTTTTTATTATTTTAATTTTAAAATAAATGTTTAAAAAATTATATGCTGGATATAATTTCAGGTATATAAATTAATAGAAAGTGAGAGGTATAATGTTTTCTGTGGAATTAAAATATATAGATATTGAAGACGTTGTTTTAGACACAGAAATAGTTAAGAAGATACCAGAAGAAATAGCCAGGGATAATTGCTTGATAGCTTTAAAAAAGGTTAATGAAAAATTTATTATAGTCGTAGGTAAAAAATTAAATTTTCCATTAATAGAACAGCTAAAATTTATATTGGGCAGTGAATTATTATTTTTCAAATCAAATCAAAAGAAAATATATCAGTTAATAAATACTTATTATTGCAGACAAAATTTAGATCTTGCCTTAAAAGACATAAAATTTCATAAAGACATTTCAGAATTGACAATAAACTTCACATCTTACGGAAATAAATTTCAAAATTCTCCAGTGGTAAAGGCCATTAATTATATAATAGATAAAGCAATAGATGAAAGAGCCAGCGACCTGCATATAGAGCCCTTTCAGAGCAGTGTAACTATAAGGATGAGGATAGATGGAATAATAGGGGAGTATATTAAAATTCCTCTAAATGTATATCCACTTTTATGCGCCAGAATAAAAATAATGGCAGATATGAATATAGCAGAAAAAAGAATGCCTCAAGATGGCAAAATAAAATATGTTAAACAAAAACTAAACTATGATTTGAGAGTTTCTACACTTCCCACTATATATGGGGAAAAAATAGTTATAAGAATCTTATACAAAGATGAAGGTATAAAGCACTTAAATACTCTGGGCTTTTTAAAACAAGATGAAAAAAAAATAAGAAATATGATTTCTAAAGGTCATGGACTCATTTTAGCAGTAGGTCCCACTGGTTCTGGTAAATCTACAACTCTGTATTCCATTTTAAATACTATAGATAAACATGAAAAGAATATAGTAAGCATAGAGGATCCTGTGGAATATACTGTGGACAGTATAAATCAGGTAAATGTAAATAGTAAAATAGGGCTGGATTTTGCCAAAGGGCTTAGAAGCATATTAAGACAGGATCCAGATGTAATAATGCTTGGAGAGATAAGGGATGAAGAAACAGCACATATAGCCATAAGAGCAGCAGTAACAGGTCATTTAGTCATAAGTACACTTCATACAAATGATGCCTTTGAATCCATAGTAAGGCTTAAGGATATGGGCATAGCGGAATATTTTATTGAAGATGCATTAATAGGAATAATATCTCAGAGATTAGTTAGAAAAATATGTCCCTATTGTAAGACTAAATATGTGCCTTCATTTAGAGAAGTTAAAGAATTAAATTTGCTTTCTACAGATGTACTGTATAGGGGAGAAGGATGTATAAAATGCAATTATACGGGGTATAAGGGTAGGACAGTAGCCTATGAAATAGTCCATAGTGACCACATTGAAAAAGGATGTTTAAAAAATAATATTTCTAATATTAGAGAAAAGGTTAGACAATCAAATATGGTTTCACTCAGGCAGAATTGTATAGGGCTTATTAAATCAGGGGTTACTACTTATGAAGAGTTTCTAAGGGTAAGTTTTTAGTGAAATGAGGTGGTAAAATATAATAAAATATTGGGCACTTAATAAAAGTGGAAAAAAAATTAAGGGGCATTGTGAGGAATTTGAATTTGAAAAGCTTACATATGATTTAAAAGAAAAGGATTATTTTATATATAAGCAAGCCTTTGTAAAAAAATATAGAGAATTCTTATTAAAAAGAACTAATGTATTAGACATAAGCATTTTATGCAGTCAATTAAGTCTTATGCTAAATACGGGTATACCTTTATTTAAGTCATTTGAAATTTTAGAGACTCAATACAATAAAAGTAGGCTTAAAGTGGCTTTAAAAACTGTAAAAGAAGATGTTATAAAGGGCAGCAGTATACATGAAAGTATGAAGAAAGTTAAAAACATATTTCCGCAATTTATGATTGAGACTGTTAAAATTGGGGAAGAAGCAGGGAGACTGGAGGAAATATTAAAAAGATTATCCTCTTATTATGAAAAACAATATAATATAATGGCTGCTGTAAAGAATGCCCTTACATATCCTTTGTTAATTTTAATAACAAGCATGATTGTAATGGTATATTTGATGACTAAAATAATCCCCCAATTTGTAGATATCATCCTGTCTGCAGGAGGAGAAGTGCCTATTTTAACTAAGGCAGTAATATATAGTTGTGAATTTTTAAGACACCACTATATGAAAATATGTATAGTGTCCATACTAGCGGCAATTTTATTACATAAACTCAGTAAAAATGATAAGGTGGAAAAAGTTTCAGAAAGTATTAAAATGAAAATTCCTTATTTTAAAAAAATATACATAAACTTAATCATTTTTAAAATATGTTCTTCCATGTCCATACTTATGAAGTCAGGAATAAATATAGTTAAAGCTTTAAGAATTACAGGAGGATTGTTAGAAAGTAAAGTTATGACTGAAAGGATAGAACAGTGTGTAAGATGTATGGAGCAGGGAGAAGGTATATATAGCGCTTTAAATAGATTGCAGATAAATGACAGTATATTTTTATCACTTATTAAAACAGGTGAGGCTGCAGGTGAAATGGAAGAAATATTCTCAAGTCTTGAAGAATTGTTTGAAAACGATATAAATAGGTGTTTTAAAAGATTGACTAAGGTTATAGAACCTGTCGTAATAATATTTTTATCATTATTTGTAGGGATATTTGTCATAGCAGCTCTTATGCCAATTTTCAGCATAATGGATACTACTTTATAATATGCATTTCTTATCTGAACGCCAGAATTAGCTAATACTCTTCTATAGCAGACTCTATTTGAACCCAAGAATCACTTGATTAAAAAGGAAAGGAGGTGGAACATGAGAAGAACAAAAGTATTTAAGAACTGGAAAAGAGAAGGATTCACACTTATAGAACTTATGCTTGTAGTGGCAATAATCTTAATTCTTTTAGGGTTTTTGATTCCCAAATTTTCATCGTATCAAAACAAGGTAAAGACTACTAAGGCAATAAATACAGCTAAACAGATTCATACAGCAGCTATGGCCAGTTATGGAGATAACGAAGGAAATTTCAATGGAGAAGATGTGGAAAGTTATGTATCGGAACTTACTTCTGCAGAAAATCCACAGGTTCAAGAGGATTCAAGCAATACTCAATTTATAACAGTAAATTACAAAAGTGATGAAAATACATATACCTTAGAGATAGATGCAAAAGGTAATTCCTGTATAGTGAAGCAGGGAGAAAAACAAATATACCCTAAATAGATTAAATTTATTCCAAGGAGATAATTTATGATGCTTGAGATTAAGTTAAAAGGATTTACTCTTATAGAATTGATTCTAGTAATAGGTCTATTTTCCATACTTTTAAGTTTTACTCTAATTAATATGGGAGCTTTCAGCAGTATGAAAAATAGAATAGATGTTGATTTAACTGGTAATAGAATCATAAATTTTATAAATAATTCCAAGATTTATTGCAGGGATAAAGGTAAACAAGGGGGATACATATATTTTAATGTGAAAGATGGGAACATAACTTTCAGCAGTGGTCTGGAAGAAATATTTAAAATGGAATTACCAGAGGGTTTTACTTTAAATCAAGTAAGTAATGACAATAGAATAAAAATAGATAATAGGGGTATTACTGCAGACGCCTGCAGTATAAAATTTAAAGATAGAAAAGGAGAAATGCATTGTCTTACCATGTGTGTTGGAACAACTTATGTGGAATTCAAATATTAAAGTGCAGTATAAACAGTATTTTAAAAAAGATAGAATATTAATTAAAAAAGGATTTACTTTAATTGAAGTATTATGCAGTATAACAATTTTTTCAATATTGTTCATGACAGCTATCTCTATACAGTTAAATTCATTCAAAGTAAAAGAATATAATAAAGATTTATATAATTCCATTTTGATTATGGAGTATATTAAAAATAATATTATTTACAATTGCAGTTATGATGAAATTATGTATTTAAATAGTATGAATAAAAGATATATAAGCTGTAATGATTTAAATTTCCACAGTATTAAGGATAATAATCTAATTAATTTAGCCTCAGATGAAGTACCTGATGAGGAACCCTATGTTGTTTTAAGTATATCAGGATCAGAAGTCTTAAAGGTGAATTTACAATTTTATGAGAATATATATGGTAGTATAAAAGTTCGGGAGTGTGAATTCTATAAGGGAAACTATAAAAAATAAGATAAAGATTAAAAAGGGCTTTACAATTATAGAAATGGTTATGGTTTTATCATTAATAGGTATAATAATTAATCTTCCAATAACTGCCCTATCAAAATACATGAAGTTACATAGAGAAGAAATAAATTATAGCAGAGAGAATTTTTATGTGAATGAAGCATTCATTATAATTGAAAATGAAATAAAGAATGCAAAATATGTAGATATAAAAGATAATATGATAATTCTAAGAAGATATGACAATAAAGGGTATGATTATATAAAGAAAAATAAAGGCACTGCAATTGTAATTTCTTATGGAGCCGTTAATTCATCTAGTGTAAATAACATATTAAAGAATATAGAGAATTTTCAACTTGAAAGACAGGAGAAAGTATTCTATGTATCTATAAAGATGAAGAGAGGTGAGACTTATAGGAGATGCTTTGCCATAGAAAGAGAGAAGTTAAGGGAGGATTCATATTAGTATATGTGCTATTTATAGGATGTATTTGCATTCTTATTTCACTTGGATGCTATAGTATGGAAATGAATATCAGATCTAATGGAGTAGACACACATAAACAAACTTTTAAAATTAATATAACAGAAAAATATAAGGAATATCTTCTTACTGAATTAAATCAGTATATATGTGAAACTATATTATGTGAGACGACTAATGTGAAAGAGTATATGAATTCTTTAGATAATTTTAGAATATATTTTGAGGAATCCTGCATTTATTATGATGGAAATACAGATTGTTTCATTATTGAATATGTGATTGATGGGGATTTTTACAAACAGGAAACCTTTGAATATGAAATAAAAGGTAAGGATGCGGTATTTAGTTGTATAGATTATTCCTTTAAGAAAGGAGATTGAAAAATGTGGCAAAAATCATTTTTAGAGGTAGGAGGAAAAAACATAATTTATAGAGAAATATATAAGAAAAATTTTTTCGTAAATTTATTTAATAGAAGTAAAAAAAGAATTATTTTTTCAAATAAGCTTCAGGATATTAAAGTTAACTTAAAAAATAAAAAATTATGTATATTGGTTCATGGGGAAGAGATATATATAACATATATGGATTTACCAAAAATAAAAAGAGAAAATCTTTATGAGGTTGTAAGAAATGAATTAAAAAGTAGATTTAAAAATATGGATAATATAATGTTTTCCTATGAAATAGTTAAGCATAGTAAACACAGCTTAGGGCTAATTGTTTTTTGTATGAATTGGAGTAATATGAATATAGCAAAAGTATGTAATGATAAAGGAGGTAACATTAAAGGAATAATGCCTATTCAATTTTATATTTGGTCAACTTATAAAGATAAATTAGGAAAGGGAAATTATATATTTACTTTAATTAAAGAGGATACCTTGTATCTTATGGCTTGTGAAGGTGATAAGGTTGTATTTAATAATGTATTTAAAAATATAATTATTAAAGAAGAATTTTTAGGGATTTTAGAAGAATTTAAATTTAAATTAAATATTCTAATCCCCAAAATTAAGTTTTCTACCATAGTATTTGTAAATTTTCTATATAAAGACATAATAGAAGCTTTATGTAAAAAATATACTTGCAAGGATTTGGGCAATTTTAGTATTAAATAATAATAAAGCCCTATTAATATACACTAAAATTTAAATATGTCTGAATTCAAGAGGGGTAATTTTAATTATGAAAAACATATATTTTTTACCATACTGGTATATACAAAATAAAGAGAATAAAAAAAGTAAAAATCTGAAAATTTTTATTTTAATAATTTTAATTTTTAATATTATAATATTCAATATATATTCAATAAATAAAGGTAAACTCAGCAGCATAGAAAATAAATTGAAGGAGCATACTTTTATAGGAAAGTCACAATACAGCAGGGATAATACTATTAAAAGTTTCATGGATTTTTATGATTATATATCTAAAGAGAAAAATTTTAAAAGTATGAATATTGAAAACAAAAACATAGAAATAGATATAATGGGAAAGGAACAAGAGTGTCTCTCTTTAATTAAAGATATAGAAAATTCTAATAAATTTGTGGTAAAAAACTTTAGTTGTTTGGGGAATGATAAGGAAGAAAATACAAACTGGAAAATAAATTTGTTTTTAAAGTGATTCTATTTGAATTAAGGTGGAATATTAACTATGAATAAGGTAAATAATTTATATAGAGTTATTATAATATTTTTAATTTGTATAGGTGGTATACTTTTGGTAAAGAATTATAAAGTTATTTCTCTTATAAAATATCAAGATAATAAACTTCAATTGTTAGAGAAAAAAGAAATTAAAAAAAACTATAAAATAAGTTATGCAAAAGTTTTAAGTGAATTAAATAATATAGAAAATCTTAATATACTAAACTTCACAAATTCCAATAGTGAAAGTTTGTCACTTCAAGCTGAAATAATAGGAGATAAAAATAAAGTAAAGAGTGTTTTAACGCAAATTAAAAATACTGATAATTTCTATAGTATATCAAGTATTAGAATTCAACAGGAGGAGTTAAATAACATGAAAGTAGTAACAGATATAAAATTTAGAAAAAATGAGTAATATTTTCTGAATTTACAGATGGTATACAATATATAGTGCAATGTTAAATAAAAATATTTATTAGTTTTTATTTAAAGATGTTTAAATAATATGTTTGCAAATAATCATTAGTTTTGATAAAATAACATTGTTTAAGGTAATACTGTAGGGCCATTTAGTACAGTTTTTAATACAACTTACAGCATTTTTCAGCATAAAGGTTCCGCTGTATTTGTTGTTATTTGGTGAGTAGTGGTTTTTAAATTTTAAGGGAGTAATAAAAGTCCCATAGGTAAAGGTTTAATATGTATAAAAGTGTTATTCCCTATTAGAGAAAAGGGGGTAATTTAAGTGTTCAAAAAAAGAATTGAGAAATTAAGAAAGGCTATGAGGAAAAAGGACATTGATGGGGTCTTGCTGGTGGGAGATGTCAATAGAAATTATTTAAGTGGATTCACAGGAAATGAAAGTTTTTCTGTTATAACTTGTGATAAAGCTTTTTTTATAACTGATTCAAGATTTACAGAACAGGCCAGGCAGCAAGTTAAAGATTATGAAGTGGTAGAGTATGGCAGAGGTGTTTCCCTTATAGATTTTTTGAATGACTTGTTAAATAAAATAGATGTTAAAAGAATTGGATTTGAAGAAAACATACTTTCCTACAGTCAATATACTCTTTATACTAATAAATTACAATGTGAATTTGTTCCCATGGATGGAATTATAGAAAAATTAAGAACAGTAAAAGACGAATTTGAAATAGAATCAATACAAAAGGCAGCTGAGATTGCAGATAAAGCTTTTGAACATATAGTGAAATTTACAAAATGTGGTATGACAGAGAGGGAAATAGGTTTAGAGTTAGAATTTTATATGAAAAAATTAGGAGCTAAAGAGTTGTCTTTTCCATCTATAGTTGCATCTGGAATAAGATCCAGTCTCCCACATGGGGAAGCAACAGATAAAATTATAAATAAAGGCGAGTTTTTGACATTAGATTTTGGATGCATATTTAATGAGTACTGTTCTGATATGACAAGAACGGTTGTAATAGGCGAGCCAACGCAAAAAATGTTAAAAATATACAATGCTGTGCTGGAAGCTCAACAATTGGCTTTAAAGGAATATAAGCCTGGAACACCTGCTGCAGATGTAGACAGCATAGCTAGGGGCTATATAGAAAGAGAAGGTTATGGAAAGTATTTTGGCCACGGCCTAGGACATGGAGTGGGAAGACAAATTCATGAAGCACCTACCATATCATTTAAGAATAAGGATAAGTTAGAAGTGGGTATGGTGGTTACAGATGAACCAGGGATATATATACCAGATTTTGGAGGAGTCAGAATAGAAGATTTACTAGTAGTTACAGAAAAAGGAGGAAAGGTTCTATCAAAAGCCTCAAAAGAGTTAATATGTATAGGGTAATTATATAATATAATATTATATTATTATAATAGATCATAAAACTAGATAAAAATTGAAAAAGGTCGAATAAGAATAAGAAAGGGGTTAAAGCCGTTGTATCAACATTTTATATGTTGATTATGTAGGGTGATGTACATCCGAATTTATGTCCTTGGAGTGTAAGACCAGACCGAAATTAGCTAATTGCGAAATCGATGCATTATGAAGGGGAAAGTAAACTTAAGATTCATATGATCTAAGTTTACATGACGGCATAGATATAATGATATCAGCAGGAGATTTAAGAAAAGGAACTACTTTTGAACAAGATGGACAAGTGTATACAGTAGTAGACTTTCTTCATGTAAAACCAGGTAAAGGAGCAGCATTTGTGAGAACAAAACTTAGAAATGTTATAACGGGATCAGTTACTGATACTACTTTTAATCCCAGTGCCAAATTGCAAGAAGCAGTTATAGAGAGAAAAGAAATGCAGTACTTGTATTCAGATGGAGAATTGTATTATTTTATGGATCAGGAGACTTTTGAGCAAATTCCACTGGAATATGCAAAGGTACAGGAAGCAATAAAATTTTTAAAAGAGAACATGTTTGCTATAATAAAGTTTTATAAAGGAGAGGCATTTTCTGTGGAAGCTCCAAACTTTGTTGAACTTCAGGTAACCCATACAGAACCAGGAGTTAAGGGAAATACTGCTACAAATGTGTTAAAGCCAGCTACTCTTGAAACAGGAGCAGTTGTATCAGTACCTATATTTGTAAATCAAGGAGAAACCATAAGAGTTGATACAAGAAGTGGAGAATATATGGAAAGAGTTTAGGAAATACTAATGGCAAAATAAATTTAAGGATGTGGTATCATGCATTCTATTATATCTAAAGTATCTTATCTTAAAGGTTTAGTAGACGGGTTAAAAATTGATAAAAATACTAATGACGGAAAAGTTATTATAGAAATTGTAAATGTACTTAAAATTATAGCAGAGGAAATAGAGAACATATCTGAAGACCAGAAGGATATGAGGGCTTATATAGATTGTATGAATAAAGATCTGGCAGATCTTCAAGATAACTTATATGATGATGATTACGAGGCTTATAAAGATGAAGGAGAAAATTTTACAGAAATTCAATGTCCTAATTGCAATGATATGGTATATGTAGATAAAGATATATTAGAAAGAAGAAAAGAGTTGACATGTCCAAATTGCCATAACAATATATATATTAAAGATGATGATGTAAAAGATGAAGAATAAGATTGCATTGTTATCCCCCACTTTGAAGAATGGCAGCATTCAGATAAAAAATACCACTAAGGTCCTTGGATCTTGGTGGTATTTTTTATTTTTTTATTTATGTGGAATAATTCATGGAAAATAAAAATAAAAATTAATATAAAAGAAAGGAGATGAAAGATATAGATACTAAAGAAATTTTAAATATTATACCTGAAAACTTGAAAAGGGCCATAGGAGATTTAATAAAATCCCCTGATTTGCAAGAAATAAGAATAAGGACAAATAAACCTTTAATAATGCAGCTGGGCAGAAAAGAAGTTGTAGTTCAATATGTACCTAAATTAGAGGATTTAAAGGTGATAGTCCAAAGAATGAGTAATTATTCCATTTATGCTTTTGAAGAAGAAATTAAACAAGGATATATAACCATTAGAGGGGGACATAGAGTTGGCATATGTGGAAGGTGTATTATCGAAAAGAATGAGGTAAAAACTATAAAAGATATTGCATCTATAAATATAAGGATATGTAGAGAGATTATAGGGTGTTCTGATTCTATTATGAAGTTTATTTTAAAAAAAGATAAAGTAATAAATACTATAATAATTTCTCCACCCAAGTGTGGGAAGACTACCCTTATAAGAGATATTGTAAGAAATATTTCTCAAGGGATGAAAAGCTTAGGGCTTACAGGAAAAAAGGTTTGTGTAATAGATGAAAGAAGTGAGATAGGAGCTTGTTTTAATGGAATGCCCCAATTAAATGTAGGCATGAGAACAGATATATTAGATGGATGTCCTAAAAGTCAGGGTATAATTATGGCCATTAGAAGCATGTCTCCAGAGGTTATAGTTTGTGATGAGATTGGAACCTATAAGGATATGGATAGCATTTTAACTGCTCTGAATTCTGGAGTAAATTTAATTACTACTATTCATGGTTATGGAACAGAAGATTTGTACAGCAGACCTGTGTTTAAGGAAATAGTTGAGAATAAAGTATTTAAAAGAGCCGTAGTATTAAGCAGCAAAGAGGGCTCTGGTACAGTAGAATATATATATAATTTTTTAAATGATTCAGTAATATGGAGGCCATAAAAATGGTGAAATTTTTAGGATGCATTATGATATTAGCTGCATCTACAGGAATAGGTGTTATATATGGGGAAGGATTTAAAAAGAGAGTAAGACAGCTAAAAGAAATACAAAGGTGTATGTATCAGCTTCAAAATGAAATAATATACACTCATACACCTCTGCCAGAAGCTATTTTAAATACTGCATGTAAAAGTGTAAATCCTGTTAAGGACATATTTAAAGACATTTCTCAAATGTTAGAAAAAAATTCTGTCGATAGTGTGTATGAAGCTTTCAGCCATACATTAAAGGCTAGGGAAAATACTTTGAATTTAAAAAAAGAAGATACAGCTGCTTTGTTAGATTTATCTAGAACCCTTGGGGAATCAGATATAGAGGGACAGAAAAAGATGTTTTCACTAACACTCGAAAATATAAAAGAACAAATAGAAACTTCTCAAATTTTAATGAGTAAGAATTTAAAAATGTGCAGAAGTTTGGGTTTTTCATTAGGAGCCGTAATAGTAATAATTTCAATTTAAGTAATTTGTTTATGCTTTTTATGGTTTCTGGATGGTTAATGGGAAGGAAAAGGGGAGATAATCAAATGATGGACATAAGTTTAATTTTTAAGATAGCAGGGGTAGGCATAATTGTTATCCTTATAAATAAAGTTTTAGAATCCAGCGGCAAAGGGGATTATGCAGTGGTAACCAACTTAGCGGGAATTTTAATTGTACTTATGATGGTAATAGACTTGGTAAATAAATTATTCAATACAGTTAGAACTATGTTTCAACTTTAGGAGAGCGCCATGGAGATAATTAAAGTAGTAGCATTTGCATTTGTTGCATTATTTATAGTATTACTGTTTAAAGATAGAAGAGATGATATAGCAGTTTATATAAGTATAGTTTCTGGGGTTATGATATTTTTATTTATGATAACCAAGATAACTGCCATACTGCAATTTATACAGCAATTAGCAGCTAAGGCAAATATAAATTTTATTTATTTAACCACTGTATTTAAAATACTTGCTATTGCATATTTGGCTTCTTTTTGCAGTGAGATATGCAGGGATGCAGGACAGGGGAATTTAGGAGCAAAAGTTGAATTTGCAGGTAAAATTTTAATTTTAGTACTTGCAATTCCTATACTTATGGCTGTATTACAGTCAATTTTAAAGATTATGTAGGTGTTAATTATGAAAAATAGTGTATTGATATTAACTATAGTTTTATTAATATGTTTTAATGTACAAGCTTTTGATACAAACACTGCAGAAACAAATACACAAAGTAAAATAAATGTGGAAAATACTCAACAAAATACTGTGAAAAATGAAGAAGATGGAAGTGATCAGGAACAGATAAATCAATTCTATGATTATATAACAAATATGAAGACGGATAATGAGTTATTAAATGACATAGATGTGAAAACCTACGTGAAAAATTTTTTAAAAAGTGGAGAAGGAGGTATATCATTTAAAAAAATTTTAAGTGCAGTAATGTCCTATGGGGTAAGAGAGTTGAAAGCATCTTTAAAGTTATTAGTACTTTTAGTAATAATATCAATTATATGCACTCTTCTTACCAATTTACAAAGAGCCTTTAGCAGTGAACAATTATCTAATATAGCATATTTTGCATGTTACTCACTTATAATAATAATAATGTCAAAGAGTTTTTATATAGGAGTGGATATAGCCAAATCTGCTATAAACCAAATGACAAGTTTTATGGTAGCCTTAATACCTGTGCTTATAACCTTAGTAGCTTCTGTAGGAGGTTTTGTAGAAGCCGCAGTTATGGATCCAATCATAATAGGAGCTATAACTATAAGTGCAAATTTATTTATGTATATTATAATTCCTGTAATATCCATGTCCTTTGTACTTCAATTTGTAAATAACTTATCTTCCGAGTATAAGATAGACAAATTGACCAAGCTTTTAAATCAAGGTGCATTATGGACCCAGGGAATTATAATGACCATATTTATAGGGGTAATAACTATAAGAGGAATTACTTCAAAGACTATTGATCAGGTTACAGCAAAAACAGCCAAATTTGCAGTAGACAATTTTGTACCTATAGTAGGCAAGAGTCTGTCAGATGCTATATCTACCGTAGCTGGATATTCCGTATTATTAAAAAATGCATTGAGCAGTTTAGGGCTCATAGTAATTATAGCGATGCTTTTATTTCCTATAATTAAATTAATAATTATGATAGTTTTGTATAAATTAACAGCAGCCCTTATAGAACCTATAAGTGATGGAAGATTGGTGAACTGCATAAATTCTGCAGGAGATTCTCTTATACTTATAATGTCTTGTCTAATATGTGTGTCTATAATGTTCTTTATAATGATATCAATTGTAGCTTCAGCAGGAAGAGTTATGATATGAAAGGGGTGAAATGTTATGATTGAATCCCTGAGACAGTGGTTAATAGGCATATGTACAGCTGTATTTTTCATTACTGCCATAGAGATGCTTTTACCAGATAATAGTATGAAAAAATATTGTAAATTTGTATTGGGGCTTATATTGATTACAGTATTTATTAATCCGTTGATAAAGATATTTAATAAAGATTTTGATATAAACAGCTATACAGCAAAAGCTATAGAGAGCTTTGAAGAGAATACTAAAAGTGAAAAATCTTTAAAAGATTTTAATGAATATAAGGAAAAAAGTAAAGCAGACACCATAGAAGCTTTTGAAAGTAATCTCAAGTTAAGCTGTGAAAAAGACTTAAAGGAAAAATATCCAGATGGAAATTATAAGGTAATGGTGGAGGCTGCCTATGATGAGGAAAACAATATTGTATATATAAAAAATATGAATGTAGAAATTCAAAAAGGTAGTGTTGAAAAAGTGAAAAAAGTAGATGTAAGTGGTAAAACTACTTCTGTAAGTAATTTTGATGAAGAAAATAATGAGCAGTGTAATAAGATAAAGAACTACTTAAGCAAGGAATTAAATGTATCGGAAGATGTGATACATGTAAATTCTTGATGAGGAGGGGTAATTTTGAATTTTAAAAAATGGCTTAACGAGCTTCTTAAAAAAGGTGATAAAAAAAATTCTAATGATAAAAAAAATATTACGAATTTGGCCATAGTATTTTTAATAGGATTGCTCATAATTATAACTATAAATTTTTTTAGTGGTTACAGTAAAAATACATATAATAATTTAAATAGTAATAAAAGTAGTAGCACAGATGATACTAAAAAGGATACCACTGAAGAATCCACCTCCACAGATGAAAATAGCTCCCATGATTATGAAGAATCCATACAAAAAAATTTAAAAAATACTTTAGAACAGATAGAAGGGGTAGGAAAAGTAGAAGTCATGATTAGTTTTGAAAGTGGAGAGGAACATGTACCAGCAGTAAATGTAAATGATACAACTAATACCACAGAGGAGAAGGATAATGAAGGAGGAACGAGAAATACTACTCAAAAAAATAATGGAAGCACAGTGGTTATCACAAACGATGGGAGCAAATCAGAACCACTCATAGTAAAAACATACAATCCAAAAATCTCAGGGGTGTTTGTGGTAGCTGAAGGAGCTGAGAATAAAATAACTGAACTTAGGATATCAAAGGCTATAACTGATTTATTTGGATTATCCGAAGATAAGGTAAATGTATACCCTATGAAAAAGTAGTATATAAGTCTACCTTTAAGCATATAATTTTTTAGAGTTAGACATCTTAGAATAAATAATAAATCAAAGATGTCTTATATAGAGGGGGAATTAAAATGAATAAAAAGCAGGCAGTTATAATTGTAACTCTTTTAGCGTTAATAGTTTGTGTAGGAGTAGTTGCTACAAAACTCAATAGTCCTATAAATTATGTAAATGGTTTAGATAATAATGGAACTAGTAATAGTACAGTATCATCAAGCAGCACTAAAAGTAAAAGCACAGAGTCTGGTACTACACAATCTAAAGATAGTGAGTCTCAATTTTTCGAAGAAACAAGACTTACAAGAGATCAAAAAAATGCAGAAACTCTCCAAACCTTAAAAAATTTTATAGATGACCAAAATGTATCTCAGGATAATCGTACAGATGCTGAAAAAAAATATACTGCCCTGGCTATGAATGCAAATTATGAAATGAAGATAGAAAATACTTTAAAAAGTAAGGGGTATGAGGATGCCATATGCTCTATAGAAAATGATAAGGTTAGAATAATAGTTAAAAATAAAGAAAAATTAACAGATAAGAATACACGAGAAATAAAAGATGTGGTTATGAGTATTTCTAAATTGCAGGATGTGGAGATTGAAGTGAAGGAAAACTAAATTTTTAAGATTAAATGCAGTAAGGATAGTTACATAATAGATATAACATATGTGAAAATAATAATGAGTTAAAAATAGTTAAATTAATTGTAAAAGAAAAATTCATTTGATATAATGTATCTAATGTTAATCTTTCCATGATGTGAAATCTAGGAGGTGCAGTTATGGAAGAAAATATGAATAATGAAATTAACATGGGTATTGTAAAAATATCTGATGAAGTTGTAGGCGTAATTGCAGGTCTTGCTACTACGGAGATAAATGGAATAGTTGGAATGAGTGCCAGTCTTGTAGGGGGGATTACCCAAATACTAACAGGTAAAAAGAATTTATCAAAGGGCGTCAAAGTGAGTGTAGGAGAAAATAATGCAGCTATAGATTTATTTGTGGTAGTAGAGTATGGAGTAAGAATTCCTGATGTGGCCTTAAAGGTTCAACAAAATGTAAAAAGGGCAGTGGAATCTATAACGGGATTGGAAGTTTCAGCTGTAAATATACATGTGCAAAATGTTATGATTTCTAAGGCAGAAGAAAATGATGATATTGATATTATGGAAGAGTAAAATACTAACACCCTCTATGTTAAGAGGGTGTTTATGTTTAATGTGTGTATTAAAATGCTTAGATTATGTATAAATATATATTTGTATATAGATATACTTGAACTAGTATATTAGTTTAAGTATAATTATATCTGAAATGACAATAATTATTTTTAAAAGAGTATATATCCAGGCGGGAGGAAAAGATGAATAGAAAAAAGACTAGAGAATTGACCATGAAATTATTATTTCAAATGGCTATAAATAAAGAAAAAGCTGATGTCATTATATCAAATTTAAAAGAAAATATTGAAATGGAGCAGACAAGTCAAAAAAATAGTACATCACAAATTTATGGAGAAAATACCGGTGATTTGAAAAATATAGATATAGATTATGTAATAAGAGTGCTAAAGGGAATAGAAAAAAATGAAGATATGCTAAATATGGAGATTGAAAAATATTTGAGAAATTGGAAGCTGAATAGATTATCTAAAGTAGATTCTGCAATTCTAAAAATTTGTACATATGAATTTTTACACGAAGATGATATACCTGAAAAGGTATCTATAAATGAAGCCATAGAATTAGCTAAAAAATATTCATCTGAAAAATCTGCCTCATTTATAAATGGAGTGCTTGGAAATATGATAAAAGATGAAAAATAAAAAAGTGATAATATATAAGAGGTAAGGTATGTATATTAAAACGTTAACAGTGTCTGATATTAACCGTTACATAAAGAAAACTCTGGATAATGATTTTATACTTGGTAATTGTTCTGTTAAAGGAGAAGTTTCGAATTTTAAGTTTCACAGCAGTGGACATATGTATTTTTCTTTAAAAGATAAGTTTAGTAAAATAAATTGTATCATGTTTAAAAGTTCAGTGGAAAGGTTGAATTTTATGCCAGGAGATGGCATGAAAGTTATAGTTAAAGGAAGAATATCCCTATATGAAAAAGAAGGGGTATATCAACTTTATTGTAGTGAAATGAAGCCGGAGGGAATGGGAGAATTATATCTGGCTTTTGAAAAACTAAAGATAGAATTAGAAAAAAAAGGATTATTTGATATTTCACATAAGAAAAAGATACCTATCTATGCTAAAAAAATAGGAGTAATTACATCACCTACAGGAGCAGCAGTTAAAGATATAATAAATGTAACTAGAAGAAAAAATAAAAAAATAGAACTTTTAATTTATCCTTCACTAGTACAGGGAACAGGTGCTAGTGATAATATTATAAAGGGGATTGAAGCTTTCAATTCCATGGAAGATGTAGAACTTATAATTATAGCAAGAGGAGGAGGTTCTATAGAGGAGCTTTGGTGCTTTAACGATGAAAAATTGGCAGAAGCTGTGTATAGTTCTAAAAAACCTATAATAACAGGAGTTGGACATGAAATTGACTATACCATAGTGGATTTTGTATCTGACATGAGGGCACCTACCCCTTCTGCTGCTGCGGAAATTGGAGTTTTCAGTTTGGAAGAATATGTGCAGAAAATATTAAATTATAAAAATAAGCTCTATAATAGTGTTAAAAATACAGTAAATGATAAAAAGAATAGACTGGCTTTTGTGAAAAAAACTTTAGAAGTAAATAATCCTTTAACTTACATAGCAAATGAATATGAGAATATAGACAAAATCAAAGAATCCTTAGACTTCAAAATGAAAGTAACCATTAATGAAAAAAAAGAAAAACTAGGGAAAATAAATGCACTTCTTTCTGCCCATAATCCATTGAATATTTTAAATAAAGGATATTGTATAATAGAAGATGAACAGAAAAATGTTATATCTTCTATAGAAGAACTAAATAAAAAATATAAAGTTGATATTACCATGAAAGATGGAACTTCCAAAGTTGAGCTTATTCATTACAAAAAGTGAGGTGATTGTGGATTTATGCCTAGGAAAACAGAAACTTATGAAAGCATAATGTTAAAACTGGAAAATATAGTAGCATCTATGGATAGTAGTGAGTTGTCTTTGGAAAATAGTTTAAAAAATTATGAAGAAGGGGTAAAACTCTGCAATAAGTTATATAAGATTTTAAATGAAGCTGAAGAGAAAATAAAAGTTCTTACTGAAGAGGGAGAAAGGGATTTTGATATTGAATCTTAAAATTACGGAATGGAGAAGTATACTATGGAAATTAAAAGGGTATTTAAATCTCTAAAGGAAGAACTAGATATATATTTGATGGAATATATGAAAGGCAGGGGAACCTATAATAGAAAAATATATGATTCCATGGAATATAGTTTAAATGCAGGAGGCAAGAGAATAAGGCCTATGTTGTTTCTTCTAACCTATAGAATGTATAATACAGATTATAGTAAAGTTATGGATATTGCAGCGGCTATAGAAATGATACATACTTATTCTTTGATTCACGATGACCTGCCTGCTATGGATAATGATGATTTAAGAAGGGGAAAACCTACAAATCACAAAATATTTGGAGAAGCTATTGCAATACTCGGGGGAGATGCTCTCTTAAATGAAGCCATGAGCATTATGTTTAGGCACTGCATAGGAAAAGGGGAAAATGCCATAAGGGCTTGTAGCATTATTTCTGAAAGTGCAGGGGCAGAAGGAATGATAGGAGGGCAGACAGTAGATATTTTAAGCGAAAATGTAAAAATACCTGTAGATAAGCTCTATTATATGCACAGTAGAAAAACAGGAGCAATAATAAAAGCTTCAATAGTTTCTGCTGCAGTATATGCATCCACTGGAGAGAAAGAAATAGACAAATTAAAATGTTATGGTGAAAAGTTAGGATTGGCATTTCAAATAAAGGATGATATATTGGACGTATTAGGTGATGATGCTGTTTTGGGAAAAAAGACAAAAAGCGACTTGAATAATAATAAGACTACCTTTGTAACTGTTTATGGATTGGATAGATGTGACAGAATGTGCAGCGAAATTACGAAAGAGTGTATGGAAATTTTAAATGAAATAGAGGGAGATACCTCTTATTTAAAAGAGTTAACTCTGTTTTTATTAAACAGAAAAAAATAAAGTATTATGACACAGTAGAGTATTCAATTTCTATTATTATTGTGTAAAAGAGGATAGGTAAAATGTTTAATTTATTAGATAATTATAAAGATGTAAATGACATAAAAAAAATGTCTTTAGATGAGAAAAAACAGCTGGCTTTAGAAATTAGAGAATTTTTAATTGAAAATGTGTCTAAAACGGGAGGGCATTTAGCATCCAATTTGGGGGTTGTAGAACTTACATTAAGTTTATTTAGTATTTTTGATTTAAATCATGATAAGCTTATATGGGATGTAGGACATCAAGCTTATGTGCATAAGCTTCTTACAGGAAGAAAAGATAAATTTCATACCTTAAGACAATTTGGAGGAATAAGCGGGTTTCCTAAAAGATGTGAAAGTGTGTATGATTTCTTTGAAACTGGACACAGCAGTACTTCCATATCTGCAGCACTAGGTATGGCCAGAGCTAGAGACTTAAAGGGAGAAAAACATAATGTGGTGGCAGTTATAGGAGACGGAGCATTAACGGGAGGAATGGCACTGGAGGCACTAAATGACGTAGGCTACAGAAAGACAAAACTTATAATAATACTAAATGACAATCAAATGTCCATAGGGAAAAATGTAGGAGGAGTATCTAGATATTTAAATAAATTAAGAGTAGATCCAAAGTATAATAAATTTAAAGAAGAAGTGGAAAGTACATTAAAAAAAATACCTAATATAGGGAAAGGTATGGCTAAATATCTTGAAAGATTAAAAAATGGAATAAAAAAAATGGTAGTATCGGGAATGTTCTTTGAAGATATAGGAATAAAGTATTTAGGGCCCATAGATGGACATAATATAAAGGACCTTACGGAAGTTATGACTGCTGCAAAAAAAGTAAATAATCCAGTTATTATTCATGTAATAACTAAAAAAGGCAAGGGTTATGAATTTGCAGAGAAAAATCCAGGTAAATTTCATGGAATAGGGCCTTTCAATTGTAATAATGGAGAGATAGCAGCTACCTCCACCAATACATATTCCAAGGTCTTTGGAGATGAAATGGTAAACTTAGCAAGAGAAGATAAAAAAATAGTAGTTATAACTGCTGCCATGAGGGATGGCACTGGACTTCAAAATTTTGCAAAAGAATTTCCAGAAAGATTTTTTGATGTGGGAATTGCAGAACAACATGCTGTAACTTTAGCAGGAGGAATGGCAGTGGAAGGATTAAAACCTGTATTTGCAGTTTATTCTACTTTTCTTCAGAGAAGTTATGATCAGCTTCTTCATGATATATGTATTCAAAAGCTGCCGGTGGTTTTTGCTGTGGACAGGGCAGGAATTGTGGGAGATGATGGAGAAACTCATCAGGGTATATTTGATTTGTCCTATTTAACTGAAATGCCTAATATGACTGTTATGTCACCTAAATGTATGGCTGAACTTACACATATGCTAAAGTGGGCATTAAATCAAAATTATCCTATAGCTATAAGGTATCCTCGGGGAGGGGATAATGTATACCTTACGCCTTTAGAAGATTTTGAATTTGGCAGATGGGAATATATTTTAAATAAAGGGAAAATAGCATTGGTAGCCCAGGGAAGAATGGTGGAGCATGCAGTCTTGGCGGCAGAAAAACTTGAACAAATGGGAATTTTAGTAAGAGTTATAAGTGCCTGTTTTATCAAGCCCTTAGATAAGGTGATGCTTCGGGAGTTGGTGGAAGAGGATGTGACTATTATAACTATTGAGGATAATATAATAAGAGGCGGTCTTGGATCCTATATATTGGAGTATGTAAATACATTACATAGAAAAGTAGATGTAATAAATTTAGGATTTAAAGATGAGTTTGTAACACATGGGAAACCAAGTATTTTATATAAATTGTATGGACTTGATACAGAAAGTATTGTAGATAAAGTACTTAAAGTAGTGAAATTAAGTGGTATATTTTAAAAGTGACAAAGGAGTTTGTTATGTCAGAACCAAAGGAAAGAATAGATGTACTTTTAGTAGATAAAGGTATTTTTTCCTCAAGAGAGAGGGCAAGAGCCAGTATTATGGCAGGAGAAATATTTGTAGATGGACGGAGAGTAGATAAGTGTGGACAAAATATAAAAAGAAGCTCTAATATAGAATTCAGAGGAGAAAAGCTTCCTTTTGTGAGCCGAGGAGGGTTAAAATTACAAAAAGCCTTAAAAAAATTTGATATAGTTTTAAAAGACAAGGTATGTCTGGATATAGGAGCATCTACGGGGGGATTTACGGACTGCATGCTCCAGAATGGAGCTAAAAAAGTATTTTCCATAGATGTAGGATACGGTCAGTTTGCGTGGAAGCTTAGAACAGATGAGAGAGTAGTATGTATGGAAAGGACAAATATAAGGTATGTAACTTTTCAGGATATAGGGGAATATTGTGATTTTGCAAGTATAGATGTTTCCTTTATATCACTTAAAAAAGTTCTACCTGCAGTTATAAACTTATTAAAGGAAGATGGAAGTATAATAGCTCTTATAAAACCCCAGTTTGAAGCAGGAAGGGAAAAAGTGGGGAAGAAAGGAGTAGTTAGAGAACAATCTACCCATATAGAAGTTATTAAAGCAATTGTAACTTTTTTAAAAGAAAATAATTTAAAAATAATTTCTCTTGATTATTCACCTATAAAGGGACCCGAAGGAAATATAGAATATTTAATATATTTTACCAAGGAAAAAGAAATAAATGAATTGTTTGAAGAAGAGGATATAAATACTATAGTAAGATCATCACATGGGGAACTGAATGGAGAGGAACTATGAAGAATATAGGAATTAACGTTAATACAACAAAAGATCCAAATAAAGAAATGCTCAATTTTATAGTAGAAAGTATAAAAAATATAGATAGAAGTGTAAATATAAAGACATATGAAAATTGTATGGGGCTTGATGAAAATGAAAGCAGCAGTCTGGATGTAATTATAGTACTTGGAGGAGATGGAACTATATTAAACACTTCTAGAAATGTACTTAGATCAAAGACTCCTATACTTGGAATTAATATAGGTCACTTAGGTTTTTTGGCACAGGTGGAAATAAACAGTGTGGAAGCTGCACTAGAGAAACTTTTTAAAGGAGAGTATACAATTGAAAAAAGGGATATGATTCAGTGCACCTACAATGAAGGTAATAAAATAAAAAGGTACGATGGATTAAATGATGTGGTATTATATAGGGGAATTAAGTCAAGAATACAAAGATATGATGTGTATATAAATGATGCTTTTTATAATAGTTTTAGTGGAGATGGTATTATTATCTGTACCTCTACAGGGTCTACGGCATATAATTTATCTGCAGGGGGTCCTATAATACACCCACTCTTAGATGTATTATGCTTAACACCTATGTATTCCCAATTTTTTGCATCTAGAAGTATCGTATTAGACAGTAGATCTCGTATAAGTATATCAATAGAAAAGAATTATGAAGATTCATTTTTATCTATTGATGGCCAAAAATGGGTAGCAGTGAATGGCTCTCAAACCATAAAAATAAATAAATCCAAAAACAAAAGAAGACTTATTAAGTTTGATGATGCCTATTTTAATACACTTAGAGAAAAAATTATTTTTAATGCAAAAGGATGTGAAGGTGGAATATTATGAAGGTAACTAGACACGCTAAAATACTGGAGATTATTAATTCAGATAATATTGAAACTCAAGAGGAATTAGCAGAAAAACTTAAAGGCAGCGGCATGAATGTAACTCAAGCTACTGTTTCTAGAGATATAAAAGAGCTGAAACTTATAAAGGTATTATCAGATAATGGGAGATATAAGTATGCAACTATATCTCGTACGGAAAGTTTTTTATCTAATAAGCTTGTAAATATATTTTCTCAAACTGTAGTAAGCGTTGAAAATATAGATAATTTTGTGGTTATAAAGACTATTTCAGGCTCTGCCTCTGCAGCAGCGGAAGCTATAGATTCTCTAGGTTTTATAGGTATAGCAGGAACTATAGCCGGAGATAATACTATATTTGTAATGGCCAGGGACAGAGAGAAAGCTCACGGTATAACTCAAAAGATGAAAAAAATGATTTCACAATAGGAGGATATACTATGCTGCTTCAATTAAATATAAACAATTTTGCCCTTATAGAAAAATTAATTATATCTTTTGAATCAGGCTTTAATATACTTTCTGGAGAAACCGGAGCAGGCAAGTCAATACTCATCGATGCCATAAATTATGTCATGGGGAGTAAATTTAATAAAGATTTAATAAGAACAGGTAAAAATAAAACTTTTGTGGAAGCTGTTTTTACTATAGAAAATCCTAAAACTTTTGAAATATTGAATGAAGAAGATATTTCTGGAGAAGAGAACATGGTTATAATCAGCAGAGAATCCTTTCAATCTGGAAGAACTATTGCAAAGGTAAATGGAAAGTCTGTTTTAATATCTAATTTAAGGAAAATAAGCAGTACATTACTGGATATACATGGACAACATGATAGTCAGAACTTGTTGGCAGAAGAAAATCATATAAATTATTTGGACTATTATGGAGAAAGTGTTCTTCATAGCCCATTAAAGGATTATAGAAAAAAATATGAAAGTTTAAATGATGTTAAAAGAAAAATATATGAAATATCAGAAAAAGAGGGGGATAGAGAAAAAATTGTAGATTTTCTAAAATATCAGATAGATGAAATAGATTCTGCAAATTTAGTAGAAGGAGAAGAAGAAAAATTAAATGAAAAATTCAAAATTTTCTCAAATCGGGAAAAGATAAATTCTGTTATCAATGACTGTTATATAAAATTATACAGTGGAAAAGAGGGACAAATTTCCGTATATGATAGTTTAGGAGTAATTATAAAACAATTGAATTCCATAAAAAATATTATGCCTGAAATTGACAATATACATAATTCCTTTGAAAGTATATATTATGATGTAGAGGGAAATATAGAGGATTTAAGGAGTATTAAAGATAATTTTTACTATGATGTAAATGAACTGGAGTACATAAATAATAGAATAAATGAGATTAATAATTTTAAAAATAAATATGGGAGTAATATAGAGAATATACTAAATTACAGAGATAAAATGAAAGCTGAATATGAAGAAATGAAAAATATGTCTCAGGTTATAGAAAAATTAAATTTGGAAAAAATAAAATTAGAAGAGTTACTTAAATTAAAAGGTGAAGAAATCCATAAAATAAGAAGTAGGTTAGCAGAGGATTTAGAAAAAAAAATTAAAAATGAATTGGATTTTGTAGGACTTGAAAAAAGTAAATTTAAAATACAAGTTAAATTGGAAGATAAATTTACTTCAAAAGGCATGGATGATGTAAAATTTTATATAGCTACAAATCCCGGAGAACCATTGAAGCCCCTAGAAAAAATTGTATCTGGAGGAGAACTCTCCAGAATAATGCTGGCATTAAAAACAGTGTTTATAGACAAGGATTTTATTCCCTCTGTTATATTTGACGAAATAGATACGGGTATAAGTGGGAGAATAGCACAGTGTGTAGCAGAAAAAATGTATGCAATATCTAAAAAGCATCAGGTATTTTGTGTTACCCATCTTCCTCAAATTGCATGTATGTCAGATATTCACTATTGGGTTTCAAAACAGGTAATTGATAATATGACCTACACTAAAGTTAAAAAAATGGATAAAAGGGAAAAGGAATGTGAAATAGCCAGAATGATAGGAGGCAGTGAAGTTACAAAAATTACTTTAGAACATGCAAGAGAACTTATTAATATGGCGGATTTAAAAAAGGATAAAATTAAATAGTATTAATTTTATAAGTTATCTCTAAAGTATATAAAATGATAAATTATTTTTATGAGTACTTCAAGAGGTGACTTTTAACTTTTTGTATAAAATTTATATTCTAAAACAATACATTAACTCTAAATGAAACTATATGATAGCATAATAACATATTTAAAAGGGCAACTTAAAGCTAAAGAAGCAGTATAAGACAGGAGGCAAAACCATGGCAAAAAAATTTAGAAATATTCTGTATTGGATGTTAATTCCTATCCTGTTTGTAATATCAGTTGCCTATTATAAAGAAAATATATATAAAAATATTCATTGGTTTCAAAATAATAAAATGAAATCTACATTTAATACAGTGGCAGCTAGTGATGTTACTGTATATTTAGGTGGTCAGCCTATCGGGGTAAAGTTAAATACTAAAGGAGTCCTGGTAGTGGCTTTTTGTGATGTAGAGACTTCAAAAGGTAAGGTTTCAAGTCCAGCTGCATCAGCTGGAATACAAATAGGGGATAATATAATTAAAATAAATGATACTGTGGTAAAAAATTCTGAACAGACTCAAGCTGAAATAAATAAGACAAAAGGTAAAGATATTAAAATAGTAATAGAAAGAGATGGAAACAGTATAGAAAAGGTAGTAAAAGCTGTTAGTGGTATAGATGATAATAATTATAAAATAGGTTTATGGATAAGAGATTCTACTGCTGGAATAGGAACTCTAACCTTTTATGATGAAAAGAGTGGTATGTTTGCTGCATTAGGCCATCCCATAATAGATATAGATACAGGCACAAGATTGAATATAAATTCAGGAGAAATAGTAGAATCTTCTATTGTATCGGTTAAAAAGGGTGCCAAGGGAAATCCAGGGGAGTTGAAAGGTATATTTGTCAATGAAGAAGCTAAGCTTGGAAATATAGAAAAGAATACGGAATGCGGGGTATTTGGCAAGGGAAACAATAAGCTTAAAAAAGGAAGCAATTGTATTAAAATCGGTCTTAGAAATGAAATTAAAGAAGGTCCCGCTAAAATTTTAACTACCGTAGATGGGGATAATCCTGAGTTTTATAATATAGAGATAGAAAAATTGTTGTCACAGGATTTACCAGGACCTAAAAGTATGGTTATAAAAGTTACAGATAATAGGTTATTAAATAAAACAGGAGGAATAGTTCAAGGTATGAGTGGAAGTCCCATAATTCAAAATGATAAATTAGTGGGAGCAGTAACCCATGTGCTTATAAATAAACCTGATGTAGGGTATGGAATTTATATAGATTGGATGTTAAAAGATACAAATATATTGTCAAAATAAAAAATGTAGATAAAAGTTATAAAGGATTTGAGTAAATATAGAAAATATGGTAAAATAATATTGTAAAAGATAGCATTTTAAATGCTATCTTTTACATTTATATCATTAAGATAAATATATAAAAATTTTTTTATATAAAAAAGAAGGAAATAAAATTCCTGTGTCGAATTTATTAATTTGTTAACATATGGGAATTTATTAAAAAGGGGAGTGGTAAATATGGAAGAATCAAAAATAAGTGTAGTTATTGCAGATGATAACAAAGAATTTTGTAATATTTTAAATGATTATCTTTTAAATCAAAGAGATATAATGGTTACAGGTATTGCAAAAGATGGAGTGGAAGCTCTTAAGCTAATTGAAGAAAAAAGACCGGATTTAGTGGTATTAGATATAATAATGCCTCATCTTGACGGACTTGGAGTATTAGAAGAATTAAATAACATGAATGTGGAGCCAATGCCTCGGATAATAGTTCTATCTGCAGTGGGACAGGACAAGATAACCCAAAGAGCTATAACACTTGGTGCAGATTATTATGTAGTAAAGCCCTTTGATATGGATGTATTTACTCAGAGAATTAGACAGATGTTTAATAGCGTTATAAGCAGCGGGGAAGAGGTGAAGAAGACCGTATCTTTTATAGATGCAGGAGAAGTAAGGGTACAAAGAGATAATCCTACTGATTTGGAACAGGAAATAACAAATATAATACATGAGATAGGTGTACCTGCACATATAAAAGGATATATGTATTTAAGAGAGGCAATAACCATGGTAGTAAATAATATGGAATTATTATCTGCAGTTACAAAAGAACTATATCCATCCATAGCAAAAAAATATAATACTACTGCCAGCAGAGTTGAAAGGGCAATAAGACATGCGATTGAAGTAGCTTGGTCAAGGGGGCAGGTAGAAACTATAAATAGAATATTTGGATATACCATACATAATGATAAAGGCAAGCCAACAAATAGTGAGTTTATAGCTATGGTTGCTGATAAACTAAGATTAAAAAATAGAGTTAGTTAAATTATTTAGGATCTTCCGTTTATTTGCTGGATATGAATGGAAGATTTTTTTAAATATAAAAATCTAATAAGTATAATAAGCATTTAATTGACAAGAATAATGTTGAAGTATAAAATTGATTACAATGAATAGGTTCAAATAGATAACTTGAGTATAGGGTTTAAAAGAGGTTGATTTAACAATCCAATAAAGGTAGAGGTGTTTAACTATGAGTTTTTTTGAGAAGACCATAAGTAAAGAAACAATATTTAATGGAAAGATCATTGATTTAAATGTTCATACAGTTGAATTACCAAACGGGAAAACAAGTAAAAGGGAAATAATAAATCATGCAGGTGGAGTTGCAATAATTGCTTATAAAGACAGTGAAACTTTATTTATGGTGGAACAATTCAGAAAACCCATAGAAGGGGTTTTACTTGAAATACCTGCAGGCAAGATTGAAAAAAATGAAGATGTGCTTGAATGTGCTGAGAGAGAATTGGAAGAGGAGATAGGTTATAGGGCTAAAGAACTTAAATACTTAGGAAGAATAGTTACAAGTCCTGGATTTTGTGATGAATATATATTTATTTATAAGGCAGAAGAATTGTATAAAGGAAGAGATGACTTAGGAGATGAAGATGAATTCATAAATATTAAAGAGATTAAAATAGATAGAGTCAAAGAAATGATAAAAGAAGGAAAAATAATAGATGCAAAAACTATTTGTGCTCTTATGATGATATAATGTGTTTTTAACGGATAGTAAGTGTTATTTGTTTTTGTGCAACTAATATAAAGTCATATAACTCTTTTGTAAATCATAAATTAATTAAAAGAAGATGATTAACAAAAGGGGGATGAGATTATGTTAGAAAATAAAGCGCTAAGTTTAATAAATAGACATATTAAAAATAATTTTTGGCTGTATATTATAAGTTTAGTATGCTTTTTCACCGGAATAGTTATTGGAATATATAGTGTTAGATATATGGGTGGATTTGAAAAAAGTGATCTTTTAAGCTATCTCAAGAATTTCACTAAAGTAGTAGATTCAGGAAATGTAAATTATAAATCTATATTTTTAGAAACTTTAAAAAATAATATTCCCATAATTTTAATGGTATGGTTTTTGGGACTTACAATGATAGGAATACCTGTAATACTTATAATAGATATAATAAAAGGATTTACCATAGGATTTACTATGAGTTTTGTAATAAGCAGCATGGGGATTAAAGGAATGTGGTTTTCATTTCTTGGAGTGTTACCACAAAATATAATATACATACCATGTATAATATTTTCTTCTGTGCTTGCTATGGAATTTTCGCTTATGCTTTTTAAAGATAGAGCAAGAGTTCCATGGAAATCCCACATTCTAGTTAGATTTACATCTTATTCTATGTCTTTTCTGCTTGTGTGTATTATAATGTTTATAGGTTTTTTTATGGAATCTTATCTGACTCCTAATATGATTAAGTTTATTGTAGTAAGTTCCATGAGGATATTATTATGATTTTAGATGAACAAAAAACAAATTTTATTATAGAAGTATTGAAGTGCTTTTTCATATTAGTGTTTTTTGGAATGTTTTTACCTAAATTTATAGATTTAGTAATATATAATCTCGTAGTTAAGTCTCATTCCTATGATAATAGTATATTTGTGTACAATATATTTAGTAAAAATATAGATATAATATACAATTATATTACTGTTTTTAATGAATTTATAAAATTTTAACTCCCGAAGAGTAGGTGATAATTTTGGAAAGCTTTTTACTGGGCTATGCAGAACAACTGGAGAAAAAACACATGAGTAAAAATACGTTAGATGCATATATTAGGGATATAAATAGATTCTATAATTTTATAAAGAAGAGAGAAGGAAACTTAGAAGAAGTGGAAGTAGTGTCCATAATGGCATATGTACAGTACCTTCAAAAAGAAGGCAAGGCAATTTCATCCATAGTTAGAAATATAGTTTCTCTTAGAAATTTCTATAAATATCTAATGGTTAAGGGAGTAATAAACGAAAATCCTCTTTTGTACTATGAAATCCCTAAAGTAAAGCATAATATACCCAAAGTTCTAACTGTAGATGAGGTAGACAAGCTTCTTGATTCTCCAGATTCTACTACCTATAAAGGAATAAGGGATAAAGCTATGCTTGAGATAATGTATGCTGCAGGAATGAAGGTGATGGAACTTTTAACTTTAACTATATATGATATAGATCTAAAATTTTCATATATACGTTGTAAAAGTCTTAGGAACAAAGAAAGACTGGTGCCTATAGGTTCTGTGGCAGTAGAATATTTAAAAAATTATTTAGATATAAGACCCCAATTAAATATATATAATTTGGATACTTTGTTTTTGAATTTAAGAGGTGCAGCCATGAGTCGCCAGGGATTTTGGAAAATTGTAAAATACTATGCAAAAGAATCTAAAATAGACAAGGATATAAATGCCTTTACTTTAAGACATTCTTTTGCAGTACATTTGCTTCAAAATGGTGCAGATATTAAATCTGTACAGGAACTTTTGGGACATAAAGATTTATCTGCTACCCAAATATATTCTGCAGTACTAAAGAAGAATAAAATTGCAGAAGTATATAAAAAAGCTCATCCACGGGCATAATTAACATGTGTTTTAAATAGTTTTGTATAGTGAAGAGAGGATGAGCTTATATGAAGAGAGTAATTTTAATAGTATTTGACAGTGTAGGTATAGGAGAATTACCAGATGCAGAAGAATATGGAGATGTAGGAAGTAATACTTTGGGAAATATATCAAAAGCTGTAGGAAGACTTGAAATTCCAACTCTGTACAAATTAGGGATTGGAAATATACAGGGAGTTAAAAATTTAAGCGGATGTGAAAAACCTATAGGGAATTTTGGAAAGTGTGCTGAATTATCCAAGGGAAAAGATACTGTAACGGGACACTGGGAAATGGCAGGGATTGTTCTAAAAATTCCTTTAAATACTTATCCCCAGGGATTTCCTGAAGATATAATAGAAGAATTTCAAGTTAAAATCGGTAGAAAAGTCCTTGGGAATAAAGTGGCATCAGGTACGGAAATAATAAATGAACTGGGAAAAGAACATGTAGATACAGGATACCCTATAGTATATACTTCTGCAGATAGTGTATTTCAAGTGGCTGCCCATGAAAAAGTGATTCCACTGGAGGAATTATATAAAATATGTAAGATAGCCAGAGAAATGCTTCTAGGAGATAGAACCGTAGGAAGAGTAATTGCAAGACCTTTTATTTATGACAAGGGAAAGTATGTAAGAACTTCAAATAGAAAAGATTTTGCACTTGATCCTCCAGGAAAAACCATGCTGGACTATATAAAGGAAGCTGGATTAGATGTAATGGCAGTAGGTAAAATAGAGGATATATACAATAAAAGAGGAATAACAGAGGCAGTTCATATAAAAAATAATATGGATGGTATAGACAAAACCTTGGGTTATATGAAAAAAAATAAACAGGGACTTATATTTACAAATTTAGTTGATTTTGATATGCTGTATGGCCATAGAAATGATGTAGAAGGATATGCTAAAGCTCTTGTAGAGGCAGATAAAAGGATTCCTGAAATAATTTCTAATATGAATGAAAGGGATGTACTTATAATAACTGCAGATCACGGGTGTGATCCAACTACAAAAAGTACAGATCACTCCAGAGAATATATACCTGTTTTAGTGTACGGGAAAAATTTAAAAGCGTGTGTAGACATAGGTATAAGGAAAAGTTATTCTGACATAGGCAAAACTATATTAGAACTTTTAGATATAAAAAATGATCTTCAGGGAATTAGTTTTAAAGACTTAATAGACAAATAATTAAAAGGTAATTAAAAGGACATAAAAATCTTTCAAGTATTTGTTTATTCAAGCGCGGCAAGTAGCTAATATTCCTATCTTCTTCAAAGTGGGAGATAAGCGCTGCTGTGCGCCTGGATAATATCTTAAGGGAGAAATTTAGTATGGATATGAAATATATAATTCAGAAAAAAAAATCTGGTAGAAGTTTAACGTCAGAAGAAATAGATGAAATGGTACAGGGATATATAAAGGGACAAATACCTGAGTATCAGATGTCAGCTTTTCTTATGTCAGTTTGTTTTAAGGGCATGACTGAAGAGGAAACTGCAAATTTAACCATGTCTTTTGTTAATTCTGGAGATAAAGTAGATCTATCAGATATTAAAGGTATAAAAGTAGATAAGCACTCCTCTGGAGGTGTAGGGGATAAAATTAGTTTAATTGTTGTGCCTTTAGTAGCTTCACTAGGTATACCTGTGGCTAAAATGAGCGGTAGGGGATTAGGCCATACCGGCGGCACCATAGATAAGTTGGAATCCATAGAGGGTTTTAACACCCGGTTAAGTAAAAATGATTTTATAAGCAATGTAAATACATATAAAATGGCTATTGTAGGTCAGTCGGGAAATCTGACTCCGGCAGACAAGAAGATTTATGCATTAAGAGATGTTACTTCCACAGTAGATAGTATTCCTCTAATAGCAAGCTCAATTATGAGTAAGAAAATAGCTTCAGGGGCAGATGCAATAGTTTTAGATGTAAAGGTAGGTTCTGGTGCATTTATGAAGTCTTTGGGTGAAGCTAAGGATTTAGCAAGAACTATGGTTTCAATAGGTAAATCCCTCAATAAAAAAACTATAGCATTGGTTACGGATATGAATCAGCCGTTAGGACATGAAGTGGGAAATGCCAATGAGGTTAAAGAAGCAATAGAAGTATTAAAAGGTAAGGGTGCAGAAGACGAAACTTTAGTGGCACTTGCCATAGCTTCTTACATGGCTGTATTAGGTGGGGCATTTCAAGATGTAAATACTGCATATAAGGCTTTAGAGGAATTGATCAAGTCAGGCAGGGCAATAGAAAAATTCAGGCAATTGGTAGAGATACAAGGAGGAAATCCCCAGGTAATTGATAATCCCAAGTTGTTTCCACAGGCACAGAATCATATAGATATAAAAGCTCATAAGAGTGGATATGTATATAAGATTCAGGCTGAATCCATAGGACGGTCTGCAATGTTACTTGGCGCTGGAAGAAAGACAAAGGAGGATATAATTGATTTATCTGCCGGAATTACAATGGTTAAGAAAGTGGGAGATAAGGTTTCCTTGGGGGATACGCTCTGTATTTTGCACAGCAATATGAATGATTGTATGGAAGCGGAAAAAATAGCTCTAAATGCTTTTTCTATAGGGGTTACAAAACCGCCTGAAATTCAGTATATTTACGATGTTATAGAGTAAGGAATCTTCAAATTGTTATATGAGCGCTATCATTATAAGTATGATGTTAGTGCTTTATTTTTGATGAAAAGGTAAAAATAAGTTATAATTATATAAAATAACGAAAAGGATTGATACAATAAGATATAAGGTTAGTATAGAAAAGTGGTGAATTTATGGTTAATAATATTGATTTACCTAAGATAAAGCAAAAAATAATATTTATGCAAAGTAACCTGAATAAATTAAAGAAATTGCAAAAGATTTCTAAAGATATATTTATAGAAGATTTTAGAAATGTAGACAGTGCTAAGTATTTATTACAGGTGACAATTGAAGCTATGCTGGATATAAGTAATCATATAATAGCTAGAAACCGAATGGGGAAACCGAAGACTAATAAAGAAAGTTTTGAAATACTTGCAAAAGAGAGTATTATAGATAGAAAGTATGTAAATATCTGTTTTGCTATGGTTAAACTTAGAGAAGGAATTGTTCATATGTATTTTGATATTAATGATGAAATGATTTATGAAATAACTCAAAATAATTTAGAAGATTTCGAAGCTTTTATTCAAACTATAATTAAAAATATTAATCTATAAGTAAATTATTAATTTTATCCGAACAGCTACCATTGCTAATACTTCCATCTTCTTCAAAGTGGGAATAAGAACTGCTACGCCCCTGGATAAGTTCTTCCCCTAAAGGTGTGTTGTTTTTTTCTGCTAGAATTATAGTATTATGAGGTATTGTGTTGGAGAAAGTATGGAATTAAAGGCTTTATTGGTAATAATTTATTTTATCTATGAGATTAAAGTTGACCTTTGAGAATTTGAATATTAAGGATTCTCACAAGGCCACTATTATATACTTATAAAGTATGTGCAATTTTGTTTAACTCTTCAGACATAGAAGATATTTCTTCTATGCTGGCTGTAATCTCTTCTGAAACAGCAGCTTGTTCCTGAATTGAAACTAGTGAATTTTGGCTTTTTTCACAGGTTTTATTTACTTTTTCTTTGATAGAGTCAGTTAATTCTTTAATTTTTGGAACTGTGCCCTTGGATTGTTCAGACAGCTTTCTAATTTCCTGTGCAACAACACCAAATCCTTTTCCTGACTCTCCGGCCCGGGATGCTTCAATGGAAGCGTTTAATCCAAGCATGTTGGTTTGATTGCCAATCTTACTAATAAAAGATGACACTTCATTGATTTCTTCTGATAATTTTATTATCTCATTAATATCTTTATTGAGTTCTTTTTCATTTGTATATATGGCGGATGCAGATGCTGCCAATTGTGAAATTACGGAAGCTATTCCTGCAAGATTGTGTTCGAGGCCTGATGACATATCCCGGAGATTACTAGCAATTACCTTAGGTATTATTATACCCAAAGTAGCTACAACTTCCTGTGAATTATCCTCATCAAATAATGGATAACATGTTGTAAGGGTAGGTACTCCATGTGCTGTGCTGTCCCGTTCCAGTGAAATTTGTTTTTTTGTTTTTATAGCTTTGGCGGCAGTATTATCTTCATTTAAATTATATCCCACCTGGAGACGAGGTATATCAAATTTTTTTGAAGGCTGTCTATAAGCAATCTTCTCTAAATCTGTCATATAAAGAAAAGCACCCTCTGGGTACATTTCGGCTAAGATTGGTGCAAAATCAGTAAATGATTTTGCTGCAGGATGTAATCTTGGAAATACAATGGAGAATGCTCCTATGGGTTGGTTTTTTTCATTAACTAAAGGTTGAGCCAGTGTTGTTAACCTCATTCCGTAAAGGGAGCGGGGAACATTTTGTATTATTGTCCTGTTTTCTTTTATTGCCCTGCCTGCTATACTGTTAGAATTCAATTTTTCTCCAACATGGAATATATTTAAATCAAAATCTTTTGATGCCTTTCTCCAAACGAATGTGTCTCCTTCTATAATTAAATATAAAACTCCTCCTGATATTATATCAACATGTAATTCTGCTATAGCTTTTAAATAATCTATTCCATTTATAGAAATCATTATAATAACTCCTTTCTTAAAATCAATATAAGTTAAATATAGGGGTTAATGATTAATTTCATAATTTCATAAATATTTAAAAAGTTCATAATAGTATTTATATTTTATCATTTTAATTTTTATATTTCAATCCTGTTTTATAATTAGTCCTGTCTAAATATTGTATCATTGCTAAAAATATATAGAATAATTAGTTATTTTAATATATAATTAATAATGTAGAACTATAGTATAATGTGGTATGGTACAAATTAGAATGAATTAATATATTTTTTATAGAAAATTTCTAAATAGTAAATATTTTTAATGATATTTTAATATTGAACTTGTGGTTGAAAGTTAAAAAATAACTGTAAAAGGAGGAGACTAATTGTTGCGAAATATGTAGTAGAATCTATAAAGATCTTATTGTGAATTTTAATATTGTTAATGACAATTGTTCTATATTATTAGCTTAATTAATTGTAAATTAAATAAGTCTTATAGAATTCTATAGATTTTGGCAACGGTGCTGCAATAATGTATGTTGTGTTATTTATAGCCATAATATCAATATTTTTTATATTTAATTACATTAATATAAAAAAGAATAAAGAGTTAGTTGAACTTAACAAGAAATTTAAATTACAAAGAATGTATTTTGAAGAATTATTTAAGAATTCTCGAGATGGAATTGTTATAATTGATAATAAAGATAGAATTATAAACGTTAATGAATCTTTTGAAAAAATTTTTCAATATAAATTTGAGGAAATAAAAGGTTTATTTGCAAATGATGTTATTGCAAGCTTCAATATAGAAGATGCTTTTCAGTTTTCTAACATAATCATGCATGGTGGTACTGTTAACGCAGAAACTAAACGAAAAAGAAAGGACGGCTCCTTAGTAGATGTAAATATAATTGCTTTTCCCTTTATATTTGATACAAATCAAGTTGGATTATGTGCTATGTATAAGGATATTGGTTATAAAAAAAAGTCAGAACAGGAATTGCAACTGCAGAGGCTTTATTTTAGTCAACTTTTAGAGAACTCTCCTGAGGCTATATGTATGCTTGATAACGAAGATAGAATTATTGATGTGAATCCTGCATTTGAAAAACTCTTTGGATATACCAAAGAAGAGCTTAAAAATTATTATATAAATGATAGGATTGTTCAAAAAGAGGCAATTGGAGAGGCAGTTGGTATTTCTAAAAGTGTTATGAATGGAAATATTGTAGGATATGAAACCTTTAGGATGAGAAAAGATAAAAGTTTAATTAATGTGCATATACTTGCCCACCCTATATTATTTGAACACAAGCAAATAGGTGTATTTGGAATATATAAGGATATAACCGAACAAAAATGCTCAGAGAAAGCATTAAAGGCAAGTGAATATACTTTTCGCACACTCTTTGAAAGTTCGTCGGATTCAGTTATTATCGTGGAAAATAGTAAAATAATTGATTGTAATACAGCAGCTGTGGAAGTGTTGGGTTATGCATCTAAAATGGGGATAATCGGAAAAAGCCCATATGAGATTTCACCAGAAAAACAACCTGATGGAAGTATATCTAAAAAGAAACAAGATGATATATTAAAAAAAGCTGTTGAAAAGGGAAAATTTAAATTTGAATGGTGGAATGAAAAAATTGATGGGACTCTATTACCTGTGGAAGTTATGATGACCGCTATTTTACTTAATGGAAAAAAAGTTTTTCATTGTTTGTGTAGAGATATCACTGAGAGAAAAGAAATGGAACAGAAGTTGAAGTACTTAAGTTATAGAGATCAGTTGACATCTTTATATAATAGAAGGTTTTTTGAAGAAGAGTTAAAACGAATGGATGTAAAGTATAATTTTCCTTTGACTGTTGTTATGGCGGATGTAAATGGCCTAAAACTCATTAATGATTCTTTTGGACATACTGTAGGGGATGAACTTCTTAAAAAAGTATCGGAAGCTATGGAGAAAGGATGTCCAAAGGAAGGTGTTGTTGCTAGATTAGGTGGAGATGAATTTGTGATCTTGATGCCTAGAACAGATCTGTATAAAGCTAGACAAATTATAAATGATATTAAAGGTATGTTATTAAAAGAAAAAGTAAATTCTGCTTATGTAGATGTATCTTTTGGATATGAATGTAAAATAAATAATGAACAAAAAATTGAAGAAGTTTTAAAAAAATCAGAAGATAATATGTATAAGAGAAAGCTTTTTGAAAGTCCTATTATGAGGAAAAAAACTCTAGATTCCATTATTAAAGCTCTTTATGAGAGAAATGAAAGGGAAGCGCAGCACGCTCAGAAAGTTTCTGAATTATGTGAAAATATGGGTAAAGCTTTGGGATTACCAGAAAGTGAAATTGAAGAACTTAAAACTTTGGGATTATTTCATGATATAGGAAAAATAGCTGTGGATGAAAGTATACTTAATAAAGTAGAGGATCTTGCCTCATATGAGTTAGAACAATTGAAACGCCATTCGGAAGTAGGGTATAGAATACTAAATACAGTAAGTGATATGACACAAATAGCTAGATATACACTAGCACATCATGAAAAGTGGGATGGAAGCGGATATCCAAAATGTCTTAAAGGAGAAGAAATACCCCTTCAGTCAAGGATTATAGCTATAGTGGATGCCTATGATATTATGATTAATGAAAAAAGGAATGGAAAAACTCTAACAGAAGATATGGCGGTAAAAGAATTGAAAAAAAATTCAGGAACTTGTTTTGAACCAAGGTTAGTGGGGATATTTATTGAAAAGGTATTAAATAGGCCCTTAGTTGAAGAAGATACTGGGTAGTTAAGCATATAATTTAAGCGTATATCTCATAATAACAAAAAGATATTTTTAAATTTGTGAGGTGGTTGTTATGGATTTTAATGATGTAATAAAACTAAGAAGAAGCATAAGAAAATTTAGACCTGATGCTGTAGAGGACTCTCATATAAAGGAAATATTAGAAGCTGGCAGAATGGCGCCATCTGCATCAAATCTCCAATCTACACGATATGTAGTGATAAAAAGTGAAGAAGTAAGGAAGGAGATGGAGCAGTGTACTTTACCCTTTGTTACTAAAGCTCCAGTTATAATAGTATGCTGTACAGATACAGAAGTATTTTTGACTGCAGCCAAGAGATCCCGGGAATTAATAAATTCGGGAGCCTTTGAAGATAACGGCGAGGATAGAGAAAAAATCAACAAATATAAAGAAACCACTACATTGAATAAAGAAACTGCCAAAGCTTACTTATGGGAAAATGCAGGTATTGCTGTTGAACATATGGTATTAAAAGCAGTTGATTTAGGACTTGGAACTTGCTGGGTGGGGATTGTAGACCGTGAAAAAGCTAAAAAAATATTGAAATTGGAAGATAGATATGATATAGTGGCACTTCTTCCAATTGGATATCCAGATCAAGATCCATCTCCAAGGCCAAGGCTACCTATGGACGAAATACTTTTAAAGGAGATATAGAATAATATATTTTTAAATTTCATTAGTTACAGGGTTTTTAAACTATTCCTAAATTATAATTAATGCTCCCTCTGATTTTCAAATACGCAGAGGGAGCGTTTTTGTAAGCTATTTGATTTTAACAAGTACGTAAAAATCAATTCCTGTAATATTAAAAATTTTATTTTCCATGTCCACATTTCCGTATATATTTGAAAATATTAATTTGACTTTTATATTAGTATTTTCTTCAGACAGTGTCATTTCCTCCTGGGGCAGGGAATTTTCTTCTGGTATTATAGAGTGTTTTTCTATAAGTCCATTTATAAAAATATTTAAATTTTTAGTGTAAAGTTCATTTCCCCCATGATTGATTTTTATAGTAGAGGTATTATAGTCGTATGAAGCGGTGAAGCTGGAATTTGAAGGAGTATTCTCATCTTTAATGTTGGTAACATGAAATAAATAGTCATAATTTTCTATATTTATAGCTTGTTCTGCTTTATTTCTTGTAAAATTAAAATATTCCTTAGTAAAGTTATTTCTTGGAGTGCTAAAAGCAAATCCAAATATATCCTTTGTGTCACCTAATTTAAAGCCTTGCGGCAGGTAGTTAACTTCTTTAAGACTGTGGTTTCTATTAAAATAATCAAGTATACTGTTTATTTGAAATTTATCTTCTTGGGAGATATTATTAGAGACTTGTATTTGTTCGTTTTTTAGCATGTTATTTTTTATAAGAATTTTTTCGAATCTGTTGTTCTGGCTTAATTTTGAGATTGAATAGCTGCTTGTAGGGCCAAATACAGAAATAAGTGAAATTATAGAGAGAGTAACAGGAATCATTATATTCTTTGGCTTTTTAATAAATGATAAGTATACCATTATAAAAAATAGCCATATGCCTAAAATAACTATAAAATATCTATTTTCTGTTACACCGTAGGCATTTATTCTCATGCCTATGGATATAAACATCATTACAATAAGAGGTAATATAATTTTAGGGAAAAATTTTAAAAATTTATTTTGCCAGAGGTTTTCTTCTTTAATTGGAGTGATAAAAAACAATACTATAGTAACAATAATTGAGTACCATATAACTAAATGTGAAACCATACCTATAGGCCATTTGCTTGTTACTATTATTTTCACAAAATATATATAGAGTATTATTGTATATGCCGTCAAAAGAGGCATTATAATATATAACAGCAATATCTTTAATAGCTTAGGATAAGATTTTACAGGTACCTCTTTATGTTTAGAAGGTATTCCGGAAAGAAAATAAGACATTGAAAATAAAAATATTACAAGTAACCATGTGTAATAGTAAATCTTAGTTAAAACTTTTATTTCAAGCAATTTATCTATGGTAAATAAAATAGCTGAAAGTCCCAAATATAATATAATGGAATAAATCACTGTTATAAAAAATGATTTAAAAACAGTTATGACATACATTTCAAAATTTTCTTTTTTCACAAGATAAGGGATAAAAAGAAATGCCATGTATAGGGAAAGACTAACAGCAGAGTACCTGGTGATGGAATATAGTTCTGTGTTCCTTAAAAACAAGAAATAATATAGGATTAAAAATATGATTCCTAGAATATGACTTCCTATAAAAATTATAGGATTTTTCTCCTGGTCTTTTTTCTCTAAAAAAAGTTTTATGCAAAGTGAAACTGGAATTCCTAATGCAAAAATTAAAGATAGTCTGTATAATAAGTCTTTATCTGATGAAGTAGTTTCTGATATTATTATAAGTACTAGAGCAACAGAAGCCGAAAATAGTATAGTAAGTGGAAATCTCTTGAAGCTGGAATATAAACCCATTAAAAGTTTTTTAGTATAATTTATAAGTTTCATAGTGACCTCCCTGTGATTATAGTATATTATATTTAATATATTATCATAAATCATTTGTAAAATGGTTGAAGCTGAAGATAATATGTATAAAAAGAAAGTGTAGTAGAAGAAGTTATGGAAGTGCTTTATCAGAACAACAGGCCATAAGAGAATTACAAAAAAATGCTTATATACAGTTTGAACCAGAACTTATAGAAGTGTTTATTGAAAAAGTATTAAATATGTGTTTTTTATTTAAATAAAGGGGATGATATTTTTATGGATAAGAAAATTAATACACTGTATTTTAGTGCTACAGGCACTACTGAAAAAATAGTATGTGAAATAGCAAGGGAAATTTCAAAAGATATTAATGGTAAAATAATGAACATAAATAATATTGATTTTACATTGCCAAAAGTTAGAGAGGAATCTGTTTCTTTTTCAGAACAGGATATTGTTATTGTGGGGGTTCCTGTTTATGCAGGGAGAGTTCCAAATGTATTATTAAAATACTTGAGTTCTGTTAAAGGAAATGGGGCATTGGCTGTTTCGGTGGTGGTTTATGGCAATCGAAATTATGATGATGCTCTAATAGAATTGAAAGACATACTTGAATTAAATGCTTTTAAGGTCATTGGGGCAGGCGCCTTTATAGGAGAACATTCATTTTCTAAAATTCTTGCAAAAGGCAGGCCGGATGAAAAAGATATAACTGCAGCAAGGAATTTTGCCCACAGTATATATGGTAAATTTGTAACTGGATATGAAATAAAGAGTTTTACTGTAAAGGGAAATAAACCTTATAGAAAGTACTATAAACCTAAAAATAAAGAAGGAGTTCCGGTTGATATTAGAAAAGTTACTCCAAAAACCGATGATAATTGCACTGATTGCAAAATTTGTGTAAATGTCTGTCCTATGGGATCTATTGATTTTAAGGATGTATCTAAATTAAATGGTATTTGTATTAAATGTGGCGCCTGTATCAAGAAATGCCCTCATGGTGCAAAATATTATGATGACGAAGATTATTTAAGACATAAATATGAATTGGAAATTGATTTTGCCTCTAGAAAAGAACCGGAATTATTTATATAATGTTTTTATCCGAACGCTACCATTGCTAATACCCCCATATTTTTCAAATGGGGTATAAGCACTGCTATGCGCCTGGATAAGTTCTTCTAAGGTTCAGATGGAGAAGGGCATTCCTTGTAGCAAACTCCATCTGAACCTAAGAATTACTTGATAATTTAAATTAAGAAAAGAGGTATGAATTGTGTATTTTAGTAAAAAAGGTAAAGAAAACACTAAAGATACTGTAGAATTGGCATTAAGAACTGCCAGAGAAAAAAATATAAAATATATTGTGGTAGCTTCCTCTAAGGGAGATACTGCCAAATTTATGAAGGGAATCAAAGATTTACAGGTAGTGGTTGTAACACATGCAAATGGTTATCCTGAAGAGGGGAAAATGGAATTTCCAGCAGATATTCGAAGTTATCTGGAGAATAACGAAATAAAAGTATTGACCACTACCCATGTGTTAAGTGGGGCAGAAAGAGGAATCAGCAAGGTTTTTGGCGGAGTTAACGCTGTTGAAATAATTGCTCAGACCCTGAGAACCTTTGGCCAGGGTACTAAAGTTTGTGTAGAAATTGCAATAATGGCCTTGGATGCAGGATTTATACCTTATGGGGAACCGGTTATTTCTATAGGAGGTTCTGCTCGTGGAGCTGATACAGCATTGATACTTACACCTTCTCATGCCAGCAGTGTATTCAGTACCAAAATCCATGAAATTATCTGCAAACCTTCGTATTATTAATATTAAAAATTTTCAATACAACAGTATCATTTAGATATTGTTGTATTTTTTTATATGCTTATGTGATAATATTATTAATTTCGGGAAAAAATACATTTGAAGGGAGGAGAAAATAAAATGAAAAAAAGACAGATTAGTTCTATCTTACTTAGTATGCTTTTAATAATGGTTTTAATAATAGGACTTGGGAGTACAGTAGTTAAAGCAAAAGCTTTAACTGAGGAAGATAAGCAAGAAATTAAATCTATAAAGGCGGATTTGAGTATAAATGCAAAATCTGCATTACTTATGGAACCAACGAGTGGTAAAGTCATATTTGAAAAAAATGCTAATGAAAAATTAGAACCTGCTTCTGTTACCAAGATAATGGATATGCTTTTAACTATGGAAGCTTTGGATTCAGGAAAAATATCCCTGGCAGACAAAGTTACCGTCAGCGAGAATGCAAAGAAGATGGGTGGAAGTTCTATGCTGCTGGATACAGGAGAGGTTAGAAGTGTAGAGGATTTGATAAAAGGTATAGGAATAGCTTCTGGAAATGATGCTGCGGTTGCCATGGCAGAGTACTTAGGAGGTACGGAAGAAGCTTTTGTGCAGCTTATGAACAAAAGAGCAAAAGAGCTTGGAATGAATAACACACAATTTAAAAACTGTACGGGACTAAGTCAGGAGGGACATTATACTACAGCCTATGATATAGCACTAATGTCTAGTGAATTGTTGAAACATCCCAATATATTAAAATATACAGGAACTTATATGGAGACCATATCAGAAGGGAGAAAAAGTCCTATAGAACTAGTAAATCATAATAAGTTAGTCAGATTTTTTAAAGGGTGTGACGGGTTAAAAACAGGGTTTACAAATTCTGCTAAATATTGTATATCAGCTACTTCAGTAAGAGATGGTGCTAGAATGTTAGCTGTGGTCATGGGCTCTCCTACTTATAAAGAAAGAAATAAAGAAGCAAGTATGCTTATGAATTATGGATTTTCAAAATATACTTCCATCAATGTTTTAAAGAAAGAAGATGATATAGAAAAAGTTAATTTAAATAAAGGGGGAGACAAATTTTTTATGGCAAAGTCATCCTCGGATTTAAAGGTGACAGTTGAAAAAGGAAAGGAAAATAAGATCACCTGCAGGTGTGTTATAAATAAAAATAAAAGACAGTATAAAAAAGGTGAAAAGGTTGGATATTGTGATGTGTATATAGATGGAGAATTAAAAGGTAAGGTGGATTTACATAGTGATAGAGATGTAAAAAAACCGGGTATATTAGGAAATTTTAAAGATAATCTTAAAAATATTGTAAATGGGGGAGTATAATATACATATATTTATTATATAGTATAATAATACAAGTAGGAAATTCAAATTTAGTTGTATTTTAAAACATTTTAAGTAGATTGCAAGTTTAAAACAGTAATATACTTAAAAGACTAATTGAATTTCCGCCCAATTATCTGGTTATATTTTTAGGGAGGAGCCATTATGAATATCTTAAAATCTTTTACTAAAGATGAAATGGAGATTATAGAGGCAATAAGAGATTTATGTATAAAAAAAGGTGTAAGAGCCTATATAGTAGGTGGAGCTGTCAGGGATGCAATACTTCAAAATAAAATAAAAGATATTGATATATGTGTAAATTATAATCCAAATAGCATTATAACACATATAACACAATTGAAAGGGGTAAAATACTATAAGTATTATAAAAATTTTCAAACTGCTGCTGTAACTTTTCAAAATGGGGTTTGTATAGATTTAATAAGATGTAGAAAGGAATATTATAAAAAATATGGAGAGCTCCCCAAGGTGGAACCTTCAGACATATATGATGATCTGTATAGGAGAGATTTTACCATAAATTCACTGGCATATGATATAGTAGGAAATAGTATATTAGATGTTTATGGCGGCATAGATGATATAAAAAATAAGGTTCTTAAAAAGATACATTTTAATAGTTACAGAGAAGATCCTACCAGGATATTTAGAGCTGTAAAATATTGTGTAAGGTATGGATTTTATTTAGAAGACAAATGGGAAATAGAAAAGTGTATTAATGGAGATATATTTAATACAATAAGTAATGATAGAATAATGAAAGAAATATATTCTCTATGCTCTGAAATAAATTGGATAGGAAATATTCGTTTGTGTAATGATTTGAAAATATTTAATATTAATGGACAAGCATTGGAAGTTGAATATTCTGATTATGGAAAAGATTTGATTTCCATCTATAAAAATATAGATATGAGAATTTTGAGATTATTTTATTCCCTAAGAGATAAAGTCTATGTTAACATATTAATAGAAAACTCAATTTTAAATAGAAAATTGAAAAATACAATAAAATATTTTTCAGAGGAACTGCATGTGGTAATTAATTCTATAAAAAATACTTTAGATAACTATAAATTATATCAGTTGTTAAAAAGTATGAATGACTATGAATTGATATTCTTGAGTTGGTATTATGAGCTAAATTATAAAATTTATAATTATATAAATAACATGAGTACTTATAAACTGAGTTTAAATGGCAATGATATAATTGATCTTGGTATAAAAGAAGGTAAATCTATAAAGAAGATTTTGAATGGTGTAATGAAGATTGAATTAAATACAGCATTAAAATGGGAAAAAGAATATCTATTAAAAAACATAGGAGAAATGTATAAATGCCTTTAAATATAAAAATAGAAAATTTTCAAGGACCTTTCGATTTACTACTTCATCTTATAAAAAAAAATAAGATGAATATATATGATATAAAAATCCATAATATTACAGAACAGTATATTCAATACATAAACAATATGAAGGATATGGATCTGGAGGTGACCTCGGAGTTTATAGTTATAGCAGCATCACTTATAGAAATAAAGTCTAAAATGCTTCTGCCTAAACCTAAATTGGATGAGTCTGCTGGAGATGATGAAAAAGATCCAAGAAAACAACTGGTGGATAAGTTATTGCAGTATAAAAGATTTAAAGCAGCAGCGGAATTCCTTAAGGAAAGAGTGTTAAATATAGGTAAGATGTACGGGAAAATGCCAGAGATAATTGAAGTAAAGAATAAACCTGAAAATATGGAAGAGATCTTAAAAGGTACAGATATGGAAAAATTACATGAAATATATAAGAAACTTATTGATTTATATACAAACAAATTAAATAAAGAGAATACAGTTAATAAAAATATAACTGTAGATAAATTTAAACTAGAAGATAAGATGGAATATATAGTAGAAATTTTAGAAAGTAAAAAAAAGATTAGATTTTCAACTGTTGTAGAAAGCTGTTCTTTTAAAATAGAGAGAATTATAACTTTTGTTGCACTTTTAGAATTGGTGAAGCTTAGAACTATATCTATAATGCAATATAAAAATTTTAGTGAAATTTATATAGAAAGGGTAATTGAATATGGAGGAGAATCTTAATGAAAGTATATGTAAAATCGGTGAAAGTAATAGTATATCCAAGGATAACTATTTTTCTATAATAGAATCTCTGTTATTTGTATCTGGAGAACCCCTGACGTTAAAACAAATTGCAGCCATAATAGGATGCAATTTAGAATATACCAGAGACTTGATAAATGAGATGGCTTTTGAATATAAAAACTGCACTAGAGGTATAAAAATATTAAATAGTAATGATAAATACAGCCTGGTTACCAAATCTGAAAACAGCAGTTATGTGGAAAAATTGCTGAAAAATAATTTAAGACAATCTCTCTCTAGAGCAGCTCTTGAAACTCTAGCCATTATTGCCTATATGCAGCCTGTAACAAGGATAGATATAGATGAAATAAGAGGGGTAAAAAGTGATAGAGCATTAATGACTTTAATGGAAAAAAAGCTTATAGAGGAAAATGGAAGGTTAAGTGTTCCGGGAAGACCCATACTTTATGTTACAACGGAAGAGTTTTTAAAATATTTTGGATTAGATAGCATAAAAGAAATTCCTGGAATAGATGATTTAATTGACAATTATGAGTCAGTTTATAAATCAAATGAATCTTAAAAGAATTTATCTAAATTTTAGAATTGGCTAATACCCCCATCTTCTTCAAAATGGGGGATAAGCAATGAGGCGTGTCTGAGAAAGATATGAAAATTTACCTGTAACAAACTTTAAATTTAAGAGGAGGTTTTTTCTTTACTAGTCTCTTCTTCCTTTTTATTATCTTTTCCATCTTCTTTTCTGTGTGTGTTTTCTGGGTTCTTACATTTTGAACTTCCCATTCCTTTAATTAAATCCATTATCTGAGGAATGGAATCTACTATTTTATCATAGGTATTATTTTGATTTAAGGATAGAAGTCTTATGGAGTCACCTTTGGTAACTAAAAAAGCCACAGGCTTTACTGTAACCCCGGCTCCAGAGCCTCCTCCAAAAGGATATTCTAAATTAGATGTATCTTGATTATTAGAATTGAACTCACTTCCTCCAGATACAAAGCCTAAAGATACCTTTGAAATGGGTATTATGAAAGAACCATCTTTTGATTCTACCGCATCTCCTACTATAGTATTTACATCTATCATATCTTTCAAATTTTCCATGGTGCTTTTTAATAAGTTTTCTATAGGATGATTATCCATTGAAACTCCTCCTTTGAACTTTTAATAGTAAATTATAACTTACTCCTTTATCAAGTGATCTTTGGGCTCAGCTGGAGTTTACTGTAGAGAAATGCTTTTTCTCCACCTGAACTTTATAAGAATTTATCCAGGCGCGTGAACCTGCTTATCTCCCTTTGAAGAAGATGGGAGTATTAGTTAACTGCTGCGTTTGGATAAATATTTTATGTATGAAGAGGATTTAGTTTTTTAAGTTTTTTTCTATATTTAGCTAAAAGTATACCTGTATATATAATTTTAGCTAAACTTATGTAAATTATACTATTTATCTGTATTTTTAAATGCAAATTGTTAAAGTCAGGGGTTACGTAAATTTGATTTTGTTTTATGATGAATATTTTAGATAAAATGTTTAAAGTTAATGTATTTATTAAGGGTATAAAGCCATAAACTAAAGCTGTGTGAGCTGCATCTTCAAGGCCATAGGCAATTTTTATATCTATTTTAAGAGTAGATTTGAATTTTATTTCATCAACAAAATTTAAATTGTTTTTTATAGTCCTTATAAAAAGGGGTAATCTATTTTTTACTTCAGGATAATTCAAGGAGTAGTTATCCTTAATTGACTTAATTTTATTTGAAATATTTAAATTATAAACTTTAAAGATAAAATTTTTTTTAGAATATTTTATTTTTATTTTTACGGGAAAGGGAATAAAAAAAAGAACAATAAATAATGTAATAAATAAAAAAAAGAATAAGCCCATAATTTCCTCCATTTAATAGTATTTGTCTTTACTAATTTTTAACTATATAAAGAATTATATACTTATTTAGTAATAATTTTAATAGTAATATATTTATTTAAGGTAAAAATACTTAGTATTAATCAATAATAAGAGGAGAAGTAATTTATGAAAAGTATGGGATTAAAAAAAGTAAATATAATAATATTTTTTATTATATTTAATAATATATGTTGTTATAATGTATTTGCAGAGGGAGAACAGGGGATTATTAAAGCGCCTAATGTAAGTGCTAGATGTGCCGTAGCTGTGGATAGTAATTCTAAAGTAGTAGTATATGAAAAAAATGCTTATGAATTGGTTCCAATGGCAAGTACAACTAAAATAATGACAGCCCTTGTAGCTATGAAGTATGGAGATTTAAATAAAAAAATAGATATATCCCCTAAAGCTGCTTCCGTAAGAGGTTCTACAGTAGGCTATAAAAAGGGTGAGAGTATATTATTAAAAGAACTTTTATTTGGACTTATGTTGAGATCGGGAAATGATGCTGCCATAGCCATTGCAGAAGGCATTAGTGGAAGTGTAGAAGAGTTCGCAAAGCTTATGAATGAATATGCAGGTGAATTAGGTGTAATAAATACTCAATTTCAAACCCCTCATGGGCTGGACAGTGAAGGTCACTATTCTACGGCTTATGATCTTGCTCTGGTTACTTCGGCAGCTAAAAAAGAACCTTTATTTAATGAAATTGTAAGTTCTAAGGATGTGGATGGAGAAAAAAATAAATTTAGCAGAAGCTATCACAATATAAACAAAATACTGTGGCAGATTCCAGAAGCAAATGGAGTCAAAACTGGATATACTGGAAAGGCAGGAAAGTGTTTAGTTACTTCTGTAGCTATTGAAAAAAATGATATTATAATAGTGGTTTTAAATTCTCCTGGAAGATGGGAGGAAACAGATAAAATATATGAGTATGTAAATAAAAATTATAAGTTTGTAAAATTATTTTCCAAAGGAGATATTGCAGCAGAATTGAAGATCAATAGAAATAATCTAAAATTACAATGTGAAGATGATATTGTATTACCTATAAAAAATGGATTTAAATATACTACAAAAATTATAAAACCTCAGAAAATAGCATATAACGTAAAAAAAGGTGATAAAATAGGAATGCTTTGTGTATATGAAAATGATAAAAAAATATACAGCACTGCTTTAATAGCTTCCAGAGATGTAAAAATAAGAGGATTTATGCATAGAATTTTTGGCTTCAGGGGTAATGTAAATCCCCCTGAAGTTTCAATTGATTTTCAAATACCTAAATATCAAGCGATTCTTAGATAAAGCTTAAATTAAAGATAAAATAAATTTTCTTTTTTTGAATCTTCATTTAAGTTAAATCTTTTTATCTCAGGTAAGTCTTTGTCTTCTATATTCTTGAGTATATTTTCTAGTAATTCTTCATTAAATTTAACATTATGCCTTATACTCATTTTATTATCAATCCTATAGTCTATATAATCTGGAGTATTTTGTACCACATAGGTAGGAAAAAGGCTTTCTATAGATCTATATATAAGTGCATATTGATATATTGAAGCATCTATAATATTTCCATTATATACATTGAAACAATGGGCAAAACTTCTACTGTAATTGTCATTTATACGGAGACATAATATACCTTGAACTGCGGGTACATCCATATCTATACGATTACATAATTGATTTATAAGTGAAGCCATTAAAGGTCCATTATTTGAAATAGTATATTTGTCTATACAGTATTTACAGACATTTTTAAAAAATGCCTTTTCAGAAATTTTCATGCCTACTCACCTCCTGTTGAAATCATATTTTTAATAATATAATCTATTATTTTACATTGAAACAATTGATATTTAGGAAGTTATTTGTGCTATAGAGTGAGTCAATTCTCTATTACCTTTTAAATCTATCCATATTGGAAATTGCTAAATTATTTAATTTATCTGAAATTGATATAACTTCCTGCAAATTTGCATTGGTCTCTTCAATGGCAGATGTCTGCTGTTCTGTAGTTTCTAGGGTAGAATTTGATGTTTCTACAGTTTTGTCTACAGATTCTTCAATTTTTTTAGTAAGATCGGATATTTTCATGGCGGTGTTTTTGGAATTTTCAGATAATTTTCTGATTTCTGTAGCAACTACTCCGAAACCTCTACCCATATCTGCTGCTCTAGCTGCTTCTATAGCAGCATTTAATCCAAGCATTTTGGTTTCATCAGCTATACTTTTTATGGAATCTAATATGGAATTAATTTCCGTAGATATATTTTTTATATTAATGATTTCTTTATTTAAAGAATGTTGATTATTTGAAACATTAACTGAGGATGCTGACAATTCTTCCATTATGGCAGAAATCTGATTTAAATTGTCTGAAAGAACCTGAGAGGTTTTTTTCAACTGAAGTTCTTCATATCCTATTTTGGAAAGTGCATTTATAATAATATACAGTACTTCTGCCGCTGCTGTTATATTTTTTCTAGTAGTAATTTTTACTCTGCCTACGGCTTCTAAATATTTATTTTCATCAATACCTATTTCTTTTGCATTCTTTTTGTATATTGCGTCTTCTGGAGTAGAAGTTAAAATTTGACCACCTAAAATTGTTCCAATCTGCTGACCTGCAACTAATATAGGTGCCGCAAAATCTATCAATCCAGCATGACAGGTGTAAACGTAAGGTTTTCCCGTTCTTGTTGCCTCCAGTCCCCCTCTTTTATGGGATTCAGCACAGCGTCTAGTGCCAACATCCGTAGATTGGGTGAGTCTCAAACAAAAATCAGTATAAGAGCTTGGCTTAGTTACAGGATTTCCATCCATATCTACAGTTACACTGGCAATATCCATACTTTCAGCAAAGTTATCTTGAAACTTTTGGAGTAGATCAATATCGATAATATCCTTTATCTTAAGTGAACTTATATCAGATTCAAGTGAATTTGCATAGGATCTAAATGAACTTATATTAGAGTCTGTTGGCTTTTTAGTAATCATTTTTAACATAATTTTAACCTCCCCATAGAAATAATAAATTTGAATTATGAAAAACTGTTATATGTAATATTTTACCATATAATGCTGTAATGTTTCCTACTAATATATATAGTATATAATATATAAATATATTAGTATATACTATTATAATAGTATATTTATATTATTCAAGTAAAGGGTAATTTAAACTGTTATTGAAAAATATTGAGGAATTAGTAAATCAATTATAATTTTAAATACATATTAAAAACTATTCAAAAAAAAGCTAAAAAATTTTAAAATTAAAAAATGAAATCCCTCATATTTCTATATGAAATTTAAAAAAATGATGTATAATATATAGTGAAAAGTTTAGAATGTTTTAAAATACCAACAGTCAAAACTAATTAGTACAGTTATAAAAAAATTATGATACAGTATGAAAATTTATGGTATAATTATAGAAATAAAGGAGCAATGTCATATATTTAGAAAAGGCCAACAAATAAACAAGGAGATGTAATCAATGAAAAAGGAATCAGAGGGCATCGTAATTGAAACAACAGAAGATTTTGCTAGGGTTAAGGCGAGCAGACATGGAGACTGCAAGAATTGCGGTGCTTGTCCAGGCGATAATGCTACGGTGTTAGATGCTAAAAATCCTATTGGAGCAAAAGCTGGGGAACATGTCATTCTTGAAATGAGGGAACAAAATATGATAAGAGCAGCCTTTGTAGTATATATAATGCCTATTATATCAATTTTTTTAGGGGTTTTGGTTGGAACATGGATATTTAATGCTGTGGGGTATTATGAAATGGTATTTAAGGTAGCAGGTGGAATAGTGTTTTTTGCTATATCACTTGTATATATAAAAGTATTTGACAAGGCAACAGCTAAAAATGATGCCTCTAAACCTGTAATTAAAAAGGTATTATAATTGAAGTCAATTTTACGGCTCCTTTTAAATTAAATATGGTTTTTTATTAAATTAGAGGAATGTTTATTCTAATTTAACTTGTTATGTTGAATTTTATTTAAGGATTATAATTTTATATTAGAGTATAGATATTATTTACCTATACTCTAATATGGAAATTATTTTATATGTTAGTTTGTAAAAACTAATATTTTCACAATTAAATTTTAAAATTATTATTGAAAGAGGTGTTAAAAGTGTTAAAAAGTTTTCTGGGCGGAATACATCCTAATGATAACAAGAAGTACACCGCCAATAAGCCTATAGAAGTAGCACCTATACCTGATAAGGTATTCATTCCCGTTAGACAGCATATAGGTGCTCCTACATCTCCTATAGTGAAAAAAGGTGATGAGGTTAAGAAGGGACAGCTTATTGCTAAAAGTGATGCTTTTGTATCAGCTAATGTACATTCTTCTATTTCTGGAAAAGTTGTAGATGTGGCTGAATATCCACACCCTGGGTTTGGAAAATGCCTCACTATAGTCATTGAAAATGATGGAAAGGATGAATGGATAGAGGGAATACCAATTTCTAGGAATTGGCAGGATTTAAGCGATAAGGATATAATGAGCATAATAAGAGAAGCTGGTATTGTAGGAATGGGAGGAGCTACATTCCCATCACATGTGAAACTTTCACCGCCAGCAGATAAAAAAGTGGAATTTTTTATCTTAAATGGAGCTGAATGTGAGCCTTATTTAACATCTGATTACAGATCTATGCTGGAATATACAGATAGGATAGTATCAGGTGTTAAAATTATTATGAAAATCTTAAAAGCAGAACAGGGATTTGTAGGTATTGAAGATAATAAAAAAGACGCTATTGAGGTTATGGAGAAAGCTTTTCAAGGAACAGGTGTACAAGTTGTTGCACTTCCTACCAAATATCCTCAAGGAGCTGAAAAGATGCTTATAAAGGTGTTAACAGGAAGAGAAGTTCCATCAGGAAGACTTCCTATGGATGTAGGTGCAGTTGTTCAAAATGTAGGTACATGTATTGCAGTCAGTGATGCGGTGGAAAAAGGTATTCCACTTATACAAAGGGTTACAACTTTAAGTGGAGGAGCTTTAAAAGAACCTAAGAATTTACTGCTTAGGATAGGAACTACTTTTAAGTATGCCATTGATCTTTGTGGTGGATTTAAAGAAACTCCAGTTAAGGTTGTTATGGGTGGACCCATGATGGGATTTGCACAATCTAATTTAGAAGTACCTATACTAAAGGGTGTATCTGGTATACTTTCATTGTCTGAAAGTGATGCAAACACAGGAACAGAAACTGCATGTATTAGATGCGGCAGATGTTTAAATGCCTGTCCTATGAGCTTGAATCCAAGTATGTTGAGTATTCTTGGCCAAAACAATTTATATAGAGAAGCTAAAGAAGATTATAACCTTTTAGATTGTGTGGAATGTGGCAGTTGTGTATATGTGTGTCCTGCTAAGAGAAATATTGTACAATATGTTAAATATTTAAAAGCTGAAAATGCAGCTCAGGCAGCCAGAGATAAAGCTGAAGCAGAAAAAAATAAAGAGAAAGTTGCAAAATAATGTAAGGGGTGATTGTAAAATGGCAGAAGCACAAACAAAAAAAGATATTTTTACGGTTTCAACATCACCACATATTCGTTGTGATGAATCTATTTCTAAAATAATGTGGAATGTTAATTTAGCATTGGCTCCAGCAGCAATTTTTGCTATATATAACTTTGGCATTCCAGCACTAAAAACTATGGTAGTAGGTATTCTAGCTGCTGTGATTACAGAATATGCAGTTCAAAAAATAAGAAAGAAACCTGTAACTATTAAAGACGGAAGTGCTTTTTTAACAGGACTTTTACTTGCTATGTGTCTTCCACCTGGAATTCCTGCTTATATGGTTGCTATAGGAGCATTTATAGCTATAGCAATAGCTAAACATTCCATGGGGGGACTTGGATATAACATATTTAATCCGGCTCATATAGGAAGAGCAGCTTTAATGCTTTCATGGCCTGTAGCCATGACTACATGGACAAAGCTTACCACAAGTGTGGATACTGTAACTAGTGCTACTCCTCTTGGAATTTTAAAACTTGATGGATATTCAAAGTTAGTTGATACATTTGGAGGAACAGGAGCACTTTATAAGGCATTATTTATAGGTACTCGTAATGGCAGTATAGGGGAAACCTCTACAATATTGCTTGTTTTAGGCGGACTTTATCTTATATATAAACGTTATATCAATTGGCAGGTTCCTGTAGTAATGATTGCAACTGTAGGCATACTTACCTGGGCTTTTGGCGGAACTTCAGGATTTTTCACAGGAGATCCTATTTTCCATATGATGGCAGGTGGATTGGTCTTTGGCGCTTTTTTTATGGCTACGGATATGGTTACTATACCTATGACAGTTAAAGGACAGATTATTTTTGCTATAGGTGCAGGAGCTCTTACCTCCCTTATCAGATTAAAAGGTGGATATCCTGAAGGTGTTTGCTATTCAATATTATTAATGAATGCAGTTACTCCTTTAATAGATCGTTTTATACAGCCAGTTAAATTTGGTGCTAGGAAATAACTTCTTATGGATAATTATATAAAAAACACGTTTAAGATTACTAAAAATTTAACAATCCCAGTTAAATTTGGGACAAGGAGGTAGGCTCATGGAGAATAATAACAGTGTATTTAAGATTACTAAAAATTTAACAATTACATGCTTTATAGCTGGAGTTATAATTGCTTTAGTTTATTATATAACTGCTCCGGTAGCAGCACAGAAACAAATTGAATTAAAAAATAAAACTATGCAAAGCTTAGTTAAAAATGCAGATGATTTTAAATCTGTAAGTGGCAAGACAGATTGGTATGAAGCAAAGCAGGGAAGCAATACAGTTGCTTATGTATTACCTGCGGAAAGTAAAGGATATGGTGGGGCTATAACTATGTTGGTAGCCGTTACTCCAGACGGAAAAGTAATAGGTTTTAGTATATTGTCTCATAATGAAACACCGGGACTTGGAGCTAATGCGTCAAAAGACTCTTTTACATCACAATTTAAAGGTAAAACAGCTGAGGATCTTTTAGTTGTAAAAGATAAGTCAAATCATAAAAATATTCAAGCTATGACAGGTGCTACAATTACTTCAAGAGCTGTAACTAAGGGAGTGAAAGAGGCAGTTGAAAAGGTTACTACGTTTACGGGGGGTAAATAATTATGAAAGGATTATGGAATATATTTAAAAAAGGATTAGTTTCAGAAAATCCTATACTTGTTCTTGCACTTAGCTTATGTCCGGCACTGGCAACAACTAGTTCTGCTGTAAATGGTTTGACTATGGGACTTTGTGTATTGTTCGTTATAACTTGCAACAATACAGTAGTTTCTATAATTAAAAAATTTGTAAATCCTAAGGTCCGTGTACCAGTATATATAACCTGTATAGCAACCATAGTTACTGTAGTGGAACTTGTATTAGAAGCTTATGCACCTGAATTATACAGTCAATTAGGAATATATTTGGCACTTGTAGTTGTATTTGCTATAATACTTGCCCGTGCAGAGACATTTGCTTCAAAGAATCCTGTAATACCATCCTTCTTTGATGGATTGGGAATGGGTTGTGGATTTACTTTAGCTTTGGTTTTAATAAGTATAATACGTGAGTTATTTGGTGCAGGAACTATATTTGGAATACATGTAATGTGGGCTTCTTATAATCCTGCATTGATTATGATACTTCCACCAGGAGCTTTTATATTAATTGGATATTTAGTGTCCTTGGTAAAAGTTTATAATCAGCATGTGGAGAAAGTCAAAATGAAAAAGTTAGAACAATTAAGTGGAGGTGAGGTATAGTATGGCTTATTTAACTTTGTTTATAAGTGCAGTAATTGTAAATAACTTTGTTTTAACGAGGTTTTTGGGACTTTGTATATTCTTTGGAGTTTCTAAAAATTTAGATGCCTCATTAGGTATGGGTATGGCTGTTACTTCAGTTATTACTTTAAGTTCTATGCTTGCCTGGGTAGTTTATACTTTTGTACTTGTACCTTTTAATCTAGTATTTCTAAAAACTGTAGTTTTTGTACTTTTAATTGCAAGCTTTGTACAACTTTTAGAAATTATTATAAAAAAACAGGCACCTGCACTTTATAATATGTGGGGAATATACCTTCTTTTAATAGCTACAAACTGTGTTGTACTTGGTGTACCACTTATAAATGCTGAATCTAATTATGGATTTATAGAAAGTGTAGTTAATAGCATAGGTTCTGGTCTTGGATTTGCCCTAGCTATAGTTTTAATGGCAAGTCTTAGAGAAAAATTAAGATTAGCGGATGTACCTAAACCCCTAGAAGGTCTTGGAGTAGCTTTTATTTTGGCAGGAATGCTGGCTTTGTCCTTCATGGGTTTTTCAGGCATGATTTCGCTTTAGAAAGGGGCTGGTGAAATGCAGACAGCAATTATGGTTTTAATAGTAATGACCATTATAGGACTTTTGTTTGGACTTATTTTGGCCTATGTAGATAAAAAATTTGCAGTAGAGGTAAATCCACTTATAGAATTGGTAGAAGATGTACTCCCAAAGGGACAATGTGGAGGATGCGGGTATGCAGGATGTAAGGCATATGCAGAGGCGGTTGTGCTGGACGAAAGTGTTTCTCCTAATCTTTGTGTACCTGGGAAAGAAGAAGTTGCAAAGGCAGTGGCAGAACTTACCGGTAAGTCTGCTGGAGATGTTGAAGCAAAAGTTGCTCATGTAAGATGTTCGGGAGATTTATCAAATACAGTAAAAAAATATGACTACAAGGGAATAAAGGATTGTACTGCGGCAAATTTACTTCAGGGAGGACCTAAAGCCTGTGAGTATGGATGTTTAGGTTTTGGAACTTGTGTAAAACATTGTCCTTTTGATGCATTAACTATGGGGTCTAAAGGGTTACCAATAGTTGATACATTTAAATGTACAGGCTGTGGTTCTTGTGAAGCTGCTTGTCCAAAGAGCGTAATTCAACTGAGACCTTTAGGTTCAAAAGTTCAAGTTAATTGTAATTCTAAAGATAAGGGTGCACAGGTACGTAAATCCTGTAAGGTAGGATGCCTTGGATGTGGACTATGCATGAAAAACTGCTCCTATGATGCTATTAAGCTGGAAAATAATTTAGCAGTAGTGGATCACCATATCTGTATTGAAAAATGCAGTGAAGCTACTTGTCTTGCTAAATGTCCTACAGGAGCCATTAAAAAAATTACAAGTGCCATGGATTTGCAAGAGCAAAGTAAAGAAGAAGCTGCGGCAAATTCATAATTAGATGATAAAAACATGCTGCAGAAAAAACTGCGGCATGTTTAATTCCACCTGAACCTCTGAATTACTTGAGCGATCAGGAATCCAAGAAACTTTTAAATATGGGAATTCTACTTAAATTGTCCATTAGGAATTTTGTACACCAGCCTATAAAATATCCTGTTATTATGGCAGATATTAAAAGTACAGGCAGGTATATATATATTTTAAAGTCCTGAATTATAATAGATGCTATTAATAACTGACCTATATTATGAAATATGGCGCCGCATATGCTTATAGTCCAAAGACTCATGGAATTTTTAAAATATTTATATAATATAATCATAACTAAATTGCTTAAAATTCCACCAGCTATGCTGAACATAAATGCGGTCATTGTACCGTTGAACATTGAACCTAAAAGAGTTCTTAAAAGCATTACCAGTAATGCTTCCTTCCAGCCTAAAAGTATTAAAGTGGCCAGTGATACTGTATTAGACAATCCTAGTTTGATTCCAGGAAATAAAACTGGAATCTGTGCTTCTATTATATATATGACTAGAGCCATGCCTACTAGAAAGCTTAAAAAAACTAATTTTTTTGTTTTATTCATTTTTACACCCTAAGTATTTTTATTATAGAAAATTGTCACAAATGATCTAGTTATGATTTTACTATAATAGAAATTTATTTACAATGTTTATTGTAAAATTCACCCTTGTAAAAATGTAAATCAACTAAGAACCAATATAACTGTTGCCGTCCAGAGGAATTAATACTTGAAGTTCAGGTGGTTTAGATAAGTTTCCTACAGCATATATGGTATAAAATCTATCTCCACGTAATCGTATATTAGGTACATATAGAATTCTTTCATCGGAACTAGAAGACCTAGCTTCTATGGTATAGGTTCCAGGATCTACAGGTATATATGGAGTTATCTCTTTGTAAGATACATTTGAAAAAAGTGTATTCCCATCAGGAAGAACTACATTTAGGGTAGGTGCTTCAGGGGAAAGATGACCAAATCGTATAAATGCTTTACCTGGAATTTTAGGGCGGCGGACATCTTCTATAGATAGAAGGTCTATATTTGGATACTCATCTATGGCAGCCAGAGTAAATATTTTTTCCGGAGGTATGAATAAACTCTTATCTATAAGCGGATTTACAGTATTTCCAGAAGGAAATACTTTTATATGATATGTTCCAGAAGGTATAGTTACATAATCTGAAAAGTATTTATACAGTAAATTTCTAAACATAAGTCTATCGTTTAAATATACATCTATTGCAGGAGAATTTGGACTGGCATTTAAAAATCTTATATGGGATACAGCTCTAAATTTAGGAGCCCTGTAAAAATTCCGGGCACAATAAGGACAAATGAACATTAATAATTCACCTTTCATAAATTTATACAATAATAATATATGTATATAATCATATCTGTGATACAATTATATGAGATTTATAAAACAGAATTATATTAATACTGTTTAAAAAGATACTTACCTAAATAATATAAATTTAAAGAGGCTGGAATGTCACTTATATCTACATAGTCCATAGGATATTCTCCATCCCAGGGATAGATACACACATACTTTTCATTATATATGTCTATTAATAATTTTTCTTTGTTAAAGGTGAATGTAATTCTATAGGGAGATTTTTCCGGAAGATCTTTAGGTTTTGTAATAAAATTCTTCTTTTTAAGGGAAGACAGCATATTTTTTATATCTACAATATTATCTTTATCTAAATTTATTTCATCGTGAAAATTATTTTCTTCCATAGTACATTTTAATGGAGAAGATAAGGTTAAATTTTTAGCAAGTAAGTTTGTGTAATAAAAATTGTTTGGTTTTCGGGGATTAAATATATCATTGTTTAATTTATAACTAAGTCCTGCAAGAAATATAACCGGTATTAAAATTAATAAAAATTTTTTCAATTTATATCACACCTGACATAGAGTATTATAGTAAAATCTATGTTTTTATTTTAAGGGTTATACCTTAAATTTAATAATATATTAGTAATAAAAGTAGGAGGTTTTACATAATGAATTATAAAATTATTGCAGTAGATATGGATGGAACCCTTTTGGACGATGAGAGGCTGATACCAGAGTATAATAAAGATATGATATATAAAGCTATAAAGTTGGGAGTAAAATTTGTCATTTGTTCGGGAAGACCTCCTATGGCATTAAAGTTTTATTCTGAAATGGTATTTCCAGATGAACCTGTAATATGCTGTAATGGAGGGGTAATAATGGGAGAAAATAAAAATGTTATTAAATCAGTTCCCTTGAATAAATACAGCTTACTAAAGGTTATAGATATATTAAGAGAAGAGAAAGATACCTATTATCATTTTTATGACGATTTCGGACTTTATAGCGAGCAATTTAGGTATACCACTAAAAAATTTTATGATATTAATAATAGTCTCAGTGAAAAATTCAAGATGAAAATTACAATTGTAAAGAATTCAAAAACATTCATAAAACACTGCAGATGTAACATAACTAAAATAGTAGTTATAGACGAGGATGTAGAATATCTGGAGAGATTGAGAGATAAAATAGCTAAAGTTCCCGGCATAACAACTACAAAGTCAGATTTGTATAATATTGAAATAGTCAGCAGGGGTGTTTCAAAAGGCAGTGCTCTGGAATTTTTGGCACATTATTATAATATACCTATGGAGCAGTGCATAGCTGTGGGGAATGATGAGAATGATAAGAGTATGATTAAAACTGCCGGTCTTGGGGTAGCTGTATTTAATTCACGGGAAATTTTAAAAAAATCTGCAGATTACATTACAGAAACAGATAATAATAGTGGTGCTGTAGGAGAAGTTATTAAAAAATTTATATTGTAAAATATATTGACAACTATAAAATTTAGTTTTATAATATTAAATAACAATTTTAAAAGTTAAATCCTATGAGCAGGAGTAGTAAGTATTATAATTTAGGCTAAGAGAGTCTGAGATGGTGGGATTCAGACGCTAATGTTAATGCCGAATGGATCTGTAAGGTGTGATGTGAATTAATAGTAGCAATATCCGGTAGTCTACCGTTAAAAAGACAGGGTATCGAGAATATTCTCCGTACCTGAAAGAGAGAGTTTTATTTGGGTGGCTAAGAAATTGGGCATTTCTTCCTAAAAGGGAGAAATGCCTTTTATTTTTGATTGTACCATCTAATATAAGATTAATATGGGTGGTACCGCGGAAAATACACTTCGTCCCTTTTAGGGGATTGAAGTGTATTTTTTTAGTAACTTTGGAGGTGAAAAAGTATGTTAAATTTAAATGAAAGTGAATTTAATCTATTAAAAAATAATAAAGATGTCTTTCCTGTAATATGTAAATTAAATGGAGATGAAATAACGCCTATAAATATATTTTATAATCTAAAAGGTGAAAATAAAATAATAATGGAAAGTGTGGAATTCAATGAACAAAAGGGAAGATATTCTTTTATAACATGTAATCCCTATATGGAAATAAAAAGCTTTAAAAATGACATATTTGTAGAGCATAAAAATTCTAAATTTAAATTTCAAGGTAAAATAATGGACTTTATAGAGAAGTACATGGATATAAATTACAACACAAATTCAGTAGATATACCTTTTATTGGAGGGGCTATTGGATATGCGGGATATGACGTAATAAAACAGTATGAAAATATAAAAGATGATAATGAAGATGACTTAAAGATTCCTGAAAGTTACTTTATGTTCTATAAAAATTTAATATGCTACGATCACTTAAAGCATAGACTGATTTTAATATACAATGTGTTTCCAGAAGATGATATAAGTTATGAAGAAATCAATAGTTATTTTCAAATATTATACAGGCAGATTACTGGAAAAATAAAGGTTCATAATATTTCTAATAGTTCAAAAAAAGCGGAAGTTACTTCTAATTATACTAAAGATGAATTCTGTAGAAATGTAGAAAAGGCCAAAGAATATATAAAAAGCGGAGATATATTTCAGGTGGTTATTTCTCAAAGGTTAAAATGCAGCACTGAGCTTAAGGCCTTTGATATTTATAGAAAGCTGAGATATGAAAATCCATCCTCCTATCTTTTTTACATGGATTTTAAGGATTTTCAGGTAGTAGGCTCATCTCCAGAGAGGCTTGTGAGTGTGTATGGAGACAGGGTCAGCACTAACCCCATTGCAGGCACGAGAAAAAGAGGAACAAGCAGAGAAGAGGATGAAAAATTAAAAAATGAGCTTATAAATGATGAAAAAGAAAGGGCAGAGCATGTTATGCTGGTGGACCTTGGAAGAAATGATATAGGAAAAGTAAGTGAATTTGGAACCGTTGAAGTCACAAAATTTATGGAAGTACAGAAGTATTCCCATATTATGCATTTGGTATCTGAGGTTTCAGGAAAGCTAAGAAGTGGAATATCAAGTTTTGGTGCTTTTATTTCCTGTCTTCCTGCAGGTACGGTATCAGGGGCCCCTAAAATAAGGGCCATGGAAATAATAGATGAAATTGAAGATAGAAAAAGACTTCTCTACGCAGGAGCGGTGGGATATTTTTCTTATAACAAAAACATGGATACTTGTATTGCCATAAGGACAGTAGTTATTAAAGAAGGTTATGCATATATGCAGGCTGGCGGAGGCATAGTATATGATTCTGATCCTGAATCAGAGTATGAGGAATCTTTAAATAAGGCAAAGGCATTAATGGAGGTGGTGTAGTTGATATTGATGATAGATAATTATGATTCTTTTACCTATAATCTTTATCAATATATAGGAGAATTGTATGAGGATATAGTGGTAGTTAGAAATGATGAGGTTTCAGTGGAGGATATAGAGAAATTTAAAAACTTGCAGGGTATAGTTATATCTCCGGGACCTGGAGTACCAGAAGATTCAGGTATATGTATTGAGGTAATAAAAAAGTACGGAAAAGATATACCTATTTTAGGAATATGCCTTGGTCATCAAGCCATAGCCGTGGCCTACGGCGGAGATGTAGTCAGGGCAAAGGAAATACGACACGGCAAAACATCTATGGTGGAGCATGTAGAAAATGAATTATTTAAAGGAATTAAAAGTCCTATTAGAGCCATGAGATATCATTCTTTAATAGTGGATGAAGAATCCATAATTCCTACCCATATTATTAAAATTGCAGAAAGTGATGATGGTGTTTTAATGGGTATAAAGCACAGTGTTTACCCGGTGTATGGACTTCAATTCCATCCTGAGTCCATATTGACAGAATGCGGACGCGGTATAATAAAAAATTTCCTGCAGGAGGTATGTCATGTTAAATGAGGCTATAAAAGAGGTTTTATCAGGTAAGGATTTATCTGAAAGTCAATCTGAACAAGTTATGGAAAATATAATGAATGGACAGGAGCCTTCTACCCTAATAGCTGGTTTTTTAATAGCACTAAAAATGAAGGGAGAATCCATTCCAGAGATAACCGGCTGTGCAAAAGCTATGAGAAATATGGCAGTACCTGTAAAATTAAAATCTCAATATGCCATTGATACCTGTGGTACTGGAGGAGATGGGGGAAGGACTTTTAATATATCTACTGCAGCGGCTATTATAGCAGCTTCTGCAGGAGTAAAAGTAGCTAAGCATGGAAATAGGGCAGTGTCCAGTAAAAGTGGAAGTGCAGATGTGTTAAAAGAGCTTGGAATTAATATAAATTTAGAAAAATCCAAAGTTGAACACTGTATTGATAATGTGGGAATGGGATTTTTATTTGCACCTAGCTATCACAGCGCTATGAAAAATGTGGCAGGTATCAGAAGAGACTTAGGGGTTAGAACTATATTTAATATATTAGGACCTCTTACCAATCCTGCATTTGTGAAAGGACAGGTTATGGGAGTATATGACAGAGAACTTTTAGAGCCAGCAGCTAAAACACTTTTAAATTTAGGATGTGAAAGGGCCATGGTAGTTCATGGCGGAGACGGATTAGATGAAATTACAACTACTACGGTAACTTATGTATGCGAAGTTAAAGATGGAGAAATAAGAAAATACACTTTGTCTCCTGGAGATTTTGGTATAAAAACTACTTTTTACAAAAATATTGCAGGGGGTACTGCCAGGGAAAATGCGGCTATAATAATGGATATATTAAAGGGCAAAACTGGCCCTGAAAGGGATATAGTGGTGTTAAATAGTGCAGCTGCAATTTATATAGGCAAAAAGGCGGAGGATTTAAAAGAAGGGGTTCTAAGAGCCAATGAACTTATAGACTCTGGAAAGGCTTATGCCAAGTATGAGGAAATTTTAAATTACAACAATTGAGGCAGGTGTTGTGGGATGATATTAGATGATATAGTAGGCGTAAAGAAGAAGGAACTGGAGATTAGAAAGGAAAGTAAACCTCTAAGAGATATTGTAGATGAACTTAGCAGAATAGATGAATTTAAAATTAGAAATTTTAAAGGTGCCCTGATAAATGACAATATATCCATTATAGGGGAGATAAAAAGGGCATCTCCCTCTAAAGGTATAATAGACCGTAAATTTCAATTTGAAGGTATATGCAGCACATATGAAACACTGGATATAGATGCTGTATCTGTGCTTACTGAGCAGCATTATTTCAAGGGAAAGGATGAGTATTTAAAGAAGGCTAAAGAGTTTATTTCAAAACCTTTGCTGAGAAAAGATTTTATTGTAGATGAATATCAAGTTTATGAATCAAAGCTTTTAGGGGCAGATGCGGTACTTCTGATAGTGAGAATTTTAAAAGAAAATTTAGGCAAGTTTTATAAGATAGCTTCTTCCATAGGACTTCAATGTATTGTAGAGGTCCATAATAAAAGTGAACTAGATATTGCCCTTAAAATAGAACCGGAGATAATTGGAATAAATAACAGGAATCTTGAAAATTTTACTGTGGATTTAAAAAATACAGAAAATTTAATTAAGTATATACCGGAGCATACCGCTGTAGTTTCAGAAAGTGGAATAAAAACAAGTGTGGATTTCAAATATATAAAAAGTCTTCCTATAAATGGGGTATTAATTGGGGAGGGACTTATGAAAAAAGTTTATGATATAGAGAGTATCAAAAAATTCATAGACAGTGTAAAAAATGGATGACTTTCAATAGATAATTGGAGATGAGTGCACATTGATTAAAGTGAAGATATGCGGCCTTAAAAGAGAAGAGGATATTAAATGTGTGAATAAATATAAACCGGATTATGTAGGATTTGTATTTTCAAAGAGTAAGAGACAGGTAAATTTGGAGCAGGCTAAAATGCTTATAGCAAATTTAGATAGTAGTATTAAAAGTGTGGGAGTTTTTGTAGATGAAGCTTTAGAATATGTATACAACACATCAAAAATTTTAGCACTGGATGTAATTCAATTTCATGGCTCAGAAGATGAAGAGTATATGAGGCATTTTAATGAATTTACTATTTGGAAAGCTTTAAAAGTGAGGTGTAGGGAAGATATTCTAAATTTAAATTATAAATATGCAGATGGAATAGTTTTAGATAACAAGACAGCTGGAAGTGGGAAATGTTTTGACTGGGATATTGCAAGAGATATTAAAATTAAGAAGGACTTAATACTGGCAGGAGGTATCAATGAAGAAAATGTTGAAACTGCAGCTTATATAGTTAGTCCAAATATAGTGGATGTGTCCAGCGGCGTGGAAAGCCAGGGATATAAGGATTCCAGTAAAATAAAAATGTTTATTGAGAAAGTGAGGAATATTAAGTGAATAAATCATATGAAAATTCAGGAAGATTTGGCAGGTTTGGAGGACAATATGTACCGGAAACAGTTATGACTGCACTTATGGAACTTGAAGAAAGTTTTAACGAAGCAAAAGAGGATAGTAAATTTATTGATGAATACATGTACTATTTACAAGAGTATTCAGGAAGACCTACACCACTTTATTATGCGGAAAACCTTACTAAAAATTTAGGTGGTGCAAAGATATATTTAAAAAGGGAAGATTTAAATCATACCGGTGCACATAAGATAAACAATGTACTAGGACAGATACTTCTGGCAAAGAGAATGGGAAAGAAAAAGGTAATAGCAGAAACCGGTGCAGGACAGCATGGAGTGGCGGTAGCTACAGGGGCTGCCATGTTTCAAATGGAATGTGTCATATATATGGGAGAAGAGGACTGCAGGCGGCAATCTTTAAATGTGCTTAGAATGAAGATATTAGGGGCAAAAGTAGTTTCTGTAGAGTCAGGTACTAAAACTTTAAAGGATGCGGTAAATGAAGCTCTTAGAAAATGGGTGGAAAATATTGAAGATACCTTTTATGTAATGGGTTCTGTGGTGGGGCCTCATCCTTATCCAACTATGGTAAGGGATTTTCAAAGGATAATAGGGGATGAAACAAGAGAGCAGATTTTAAAAAAGGAAGGACGACTTCCCGATTATATAATAGCATGTGTGGGAGGTGGAAGTAATTCTATGGGTATTTTTTATCCTTTTGTAGAAGATAAAAGTGTAAAACTTATAGGAGTTGAAGCGGCAGGACTTGGGGTAGACACAGATAAACATGCAGCCTCTATGGCTAAAGGCTCTGTTGGAGTGCTCCATGGCATGATGACTTATCTCATTCAAGATGATGAAGGACAGATACTTCCTGTTTATTCTGTATCTGCAGGACTTGATTATCCCGGAGTAGGACCGGAACATGCCTATTTAAAAGATACAAAAAGGGCGGAGTACACTTATGTTACAGACCAAGAAGCACTGGATGCCTTTGGATATTTAAGCAGGTGTGAAGGTATAATACCGGCTCTTGAAAGTTCCCATGCGCTGGCCTATACAATGAAATTGGCACCTGAACTTTCAAAAGAAGAAATAGTTGTAGTAAATATCTCAGGACGGGGAGACAAGGACGTAGATACTATTTCAGAACTTAATATATTTGGGTAAAATTTTACAAAATATGGAGGATGTTTATGAACAGAATTGATTTTAAATTTAAAGAGTTAAAAGATCAAGGTAAAAAAGCACTTATACCTTTTGTGACAGCAGGAGATCCTAGTCTGGATACTACAGTTAATATTGTGCTTGAAATGGATAAAAAAGGAGCGGATATAGTGGAGATTGGAATACCCTATTCTGATCCACTGGCAGATGGCCCTATCATACAGGGTTCTTCTCAAAGAGCAATAGAGGGAGGGGCTAAAATTAAAAATATTATGGAAACTATAAAAAAAATAAGGGAAAAAAGTGAAATTCCACTTGTGTATTTGGTGTATTATAGTTCTATATTCAAATATGGTGTGGAAAGGTTTGTATCTGAGGCCTCTGCCGCAGGCATAAATGGAATTATAATACCGGATCTTCCTATAGAAGAAAGGGGAGATATAATGGATATAGTGGGAAAATATGAAGTTCATTTAATACCTCTTGTAGCACCTACTTCAAAAAGAAGAATTAAGGAAATAGCAGGCGGAGGCTCCGGCTTTGTATACTGTGTATCTAAAAATGGGGTAACTGGAGTGGAGGAACAAATCAAAACGGATATTAAAGAGTATATGGAGCTTGTAGGCAGTTATACAAAACTTCCTAAAGCTTTGGGATTTGGAATTTCAGGACCTGACATGGCAAAAGCCTTTAAGCCTTATTGTGATGGAATAATAATAGGAAGTGCTATAATTGATATTATATATAAATGTAGGGATGAAAAAGAAATATTAGACAAGGTAGGTGCATTTATTTCAGAGGTTAAAAAGAGTTTGGAATAAGGGGTAATCATTTTTTTTATGTCACTTATAGGTTATAATATATACTAAACCTTAAAGTTTTGAATTAGGGTCATTGTATGTATTAGGTTTAGGAGTGATATTTTTGGAAGAAAGAAAACAGATTCAGACTAGATTGAGAAGAATAGAAGGACAGATAAAAGGCATTGAGAAGATGATTGAAAGTGATATATGCTGCAGGGATATTTTAATACAAATTGCAGCGGTGAGGGCAGCAGTAAACAAGGTAGGAGGTCTGGTACTTAAAAATTATGCCAGAACCTGCCTGGTAGAAGATGAAAATAATAAAGCTAAAAATGATAATATAGAGGCTTTTTTAGAAACTTTTACTATGTTTCTAAAGTAAACAGTATAAAAGCAGAAGGATTAAAGTTGATTCATTTTAAAAAGTTTTCTTCTAAAAAGCGCAGCGGCCTTGAATATGGAGGATACTAAAAATATACCTACAGCTATAGTTCCTGCAATCTCCAGGGTGTTAAGGCCTGTAGACAGTGATTCATTTATATGGCCCTGTATAGACTGGAGCATGGTATTATACATTCCCCACCCTGGAACTAATGGAATAATTGAATATATTATAAAAGTTGTTGCAGGAGTTTTCAGCACTCTAGCCATTATTTCTGAATAGATGGATGCAAATACTGAAGCTGTGAAAAAACACAGTAGGCTGGAAGAATTCACATAGTGTGAAGAAAGTAGATAAAAAAACCAGGTAAATCCTCCACCTAAGGATGAAAATATTAAATTTTTCCCCCTTACATTTCCAAGTATACTGAATGATAAAGTGGCAATTAGGATATATATAGAATTTATTATCATAGAGCTATTCCTCCTATAACAAACCATAGTTTTAATACAACTCCTGTGCCTATGGCAATGGCTACAGCCACTAGAAAGGCTTCTATTCCCCTGGAAATACCAGAGATCAAATCCCCTGCAATGGTATCTCTTATGGCATTTGTTATGGAAAGCCCTGGTACCAGAAGCATAATGGAACTTATTATTATGGTATCTCTGTTAGAACCTATATTGTATTTAATGCTTATAAGTGCTATTAAAGCAGCTATAGAGCCGCATAATGTGTTTATAAAAAACTCATTTGCCCTAAGAAAATTAAGACTTCTAGAAGTTAAATTTATTAAAAGTCCTATAAAAAATGCTACTATAGAGTCTTTTATGTTCCCTCCGAAGGCAAAACAAAAAAAAGTTGTGGCTAGTCCTGAAAATAATAAGGTTATTTTGAGATTATAGGGACTAGAGGATTCAATTTTATTTAGTTTGATCTCCACTCTATATAGAGAATAATTATTTTTTTTTATATTTCTTGACAGGTTATTCACCCTGGATATTTTTTCTAAGTCCAATGTTCTATGGCGTACTCTTTTTATTACTGATATGGTTTGGCCGCATTCATCAGAGGCGGATACTATAATTACGTTTAAAGTTACAAAAGCATCTATACTGAATATACTATAACTGTTTCCTATTCTGGTTATGGTTTCTTCAACCCTATATATTTCAGCTCCGCTTTCCAGCATTATTTTTCCGGCATAAGCTGCCATATGTACTATTTTATCAACGTTCATAGATGATATTCTCCTTGCATGGAATAAATGATGAGATTATTATATCATAAAATTTGTGTTTATTATTCACAAAGTATACTTGTGTAAATTGAAGTTATAAAGTAATATGGTAATGAAACTGAAGGATTATAAAACTTATATTTTCAAAGGAGTGAATAGTACATGGATTTTAATGAGTTAAAAAATACTGATAAAGATATCTATGGAATAATTGAGGAAGAATGGGAAAGACAAAAAAATGGTATAGAACTCATTGCTTCTGAAAATTTTACAAGTAGAAGTGTAATGGAAGCCATGGGATCCTTTTTAACAAATAAATATGCAGAAGGGTATCCAGGCAAAAGATATTACGGAGGATGTTACATAGTAGATAAGGCAGAAGATTTGGCAAGAGACAGGATGAAAAAACTTTTTAATGCAGAGCATGTAAATGTACAGCCTCATTCAGGTTCACAGGCAAACATGGCTGTTTATATGTCTGTTTTAAAGCCGGGAGATACAGTTCTTGGAATGAGTCTAAATCATGGAGGTCATTTAACTCATGGAAGCAAAGTAAGTTTTTCAGGTAAATTATATAATTTTGTTTCCTATGGATTAAATAGTGATACGGAAATAATTGATTATGATGAAATGAGAGAATTGGCACTTAAACACAAGCCTAAGATGATAGTTTCCGGTGCCAGTGCCTACCCAAGGAAAATAGATTTTAAAAAGATAAGGGAAATATGTGATGAAGTGGGAGCCTACATGATGGTAGATATGGCCCATATTGCAGGGATTATTGCTGCAGGAAGACACGAATCTCCAGTACCTTATGCAGACTTTGTTACAACTACTACCCATAAAACATTGAGAGGACCTAGGGGAGGGGCAATAATATGCAAGGAAAAATATGGCGCTGCCCTTGACAAGACCATATTTCCAGGAATACAGGGAGGACCTTTAATGCATATTATAGCTGCCAAGGCAGTTTGTTTTGGAGAGGCACTAAAGGATGAATATAAGGAATATATAGATCAGGTAATAAAAAATGCCGAGGTCTTTGGAGAAGAGTTGGTGAAGTACGGATTCAGACTTGTAAGCGGAGGCACTGATAACCACCTTTTATTAGTAGATCTTACCAATAAAAATATTACGGGAAAGGATTTGGAAGAACTTTTAGATAAGGTAAACATAACTGTAAATAAAAATGCCATTCCTTTTGATAAGTTAAAACCAAATGTTACAAGTGGTATTAGAGTGGGAACTCCAGCTGTAACTACCAGAGGATTTAAAGAAGAGGAAATGAAAAAAGTAGCTTATTTTATCAACAAAGCGGTGGAAAATAAAGAAGGGGACTTGTCAGCTATTAAAAAGGAAGTAATAAAATTATGTGAGGCTTTTCCTCTTTATGAATAAGTCATTTTTAAATTTCAACTGTCTGTTTTAGCACAGGCAGTACTTTTTTGAAATTAAATTAAAGTTTAGGGTGTATTTATTTTTACAAAGCTAATAATATTCTAGAATATTTATGAATACAATTTATTAAAATAAATATAATGGGGTTGAGCTATATGATAAAAAAAGGAACTTTTATTGAAGTAAAAATAGTACACCATAACGAAAATAAAAACACAGTTAATGTGTTTTTAAGAGGAAATTGCTTGAAAAGCTGTGAGGTAGGAGAATATACAGAAATACTCACAACTACAGGTCACATAGCTGGAGGCATAGTTTCTGAAAATAACTTTTTTTATAGTTCTTTAGCTTCAAATGGTAAAAATATACAAGGGATACTTCTTATTAGAGAAAAAAGATAAGACTATACTGCATATTGTTCACAAAAAAATATATATATGATATAATATATGCGAATAATTTTGATAAAAATATAATAAACGTTCGAAAAAAAATAATAAAACAAGGAGAAAGTGCAATGAGTGTTAAAAGACTGTTCGTAGAGAAGAAAAAAGGATTTGACATAGAAGCTCAGGGACTTCTCAAAGATATTAGAGAAAGTCTTGGTATTTATCATTTAGAAGATATAAAAGTAGTAAATCGTTATGATATAGAAAATATAGATGATAGGGAATATGAAAAATCCAAATATATAATATTTTCGGAAAAAACTGTAGATAACATATATGAAGAAGAAATAGATATGGAAGAAAATACGAAGGTTTTTGCTGTAGAGTATCTTCCCGGCCAGTATGATCAGAGAGCGGATTCTGCATCTCAATGTATTCAAATATTAACTCAGAGTGAAAAGACACAGATTGCATCTTCAAAGGTATATATTCTCTATGGGGATATATCAGAGGAGGAATTTGTAAAGATAAAAAATTATTGTATAAATCCTGTGGATTCAAGGGAAGCCTCTTTGGAAAAGTTAGACAGCTTGGAAAGTGAATTAGTTATACCAGAGTCTGTGGAAATATTAGATGGATTTATAGAAAAAGATAAAGAAAAACTTGAGGAATTTATAGAAACTAAAGGTCTTGCCATGAGTATAGAAGATTTAATCTTCTGTCAGAGGTATTTTAAAGAAAAAGAGGGAAGAGATCCTACTATAACGGAAATAAAAGTAATAGATACATATTGGTCCGATCACTGCAGACATACTACTTTTATGACCGAATTAACTGATGTATCCATTGAAGATGGAAAGTTCTCAACTCCCATAAAAAACACTTATGAAGACTATTTAAAATTAAGAAATAGAATATATACTGAAAATAAAAAACCTGAATGTCTTATGGACATAGGCACCATTGCTGTGAAAAAATTGAGAAAAGATGGAAAACTAAAAGATTTAGATGAATCAGATGAAATAAATGCATGCAGTATAGTTGTAGATGCAGATATAAATGGGAAAAATGAAAAATGGCTTGTAATGTTTAAAAATGAAACCCATAACCATCCCACAGAGATTGAGCCTTTTGGAGGAGCTGCAACCTGTCTTGGAGGGGCAATACGTGATCCACTGTCTGGAAGATCCTATGTATATCAGGCCATGAGAGTTACAGGGA